>NZ_JBHTCG010000035.1:42716-89182 GCF_042665155.1 Sphaerisporangium rhizosphaerae
GGAGAGCCGCATGCGGTGAAGGTGGTCGGTCACGGCACTGGCGGTGCCTGGCGAAGGTGGAGAGCCGCATGCGGTGAAGGTGGTCGGTCACGGCACTGGCGGTGCCTGGCGAAGGTGGAGAGCCGCATGCGGTGAAGGTGGTCGGTCACGGCACTGGCGGTGCCTGGCGAAGGTGGAGAGCCGCACGCGGTGAACGTGGTGGCTCACCGCACCGGCGGCGCTGGGGTGGGTCAGGAGGGCGGTGCCGGCGGGGTGGGGGTGACGGGGAGCCCCTCGGCGCGGGCCAGGTCGGCGAAGCGGACGGCGTTGCGGACGGCGGCGCCGCCGGGGTCGTTGTTGAAGTACACGTAGACGTCGTCCCCGGGAGTCCACCGCTCGCCCAGCCGGTGCAGCCACGACCGCAGCGACGCATCGCCGTAGGAGGGCCAGGGGTGAGCGCGGCCCTGGTGGAGCCGCAGGTATCCCCACCCGGCGGTACGCCACAGCGGGGTCACGGGGCGGCCCAGGACGTCGGCCCAGCACAGGGCGGCGTCGTGGGCGGTCAGCACCTCGCGCACCGCGCCGGTCCACCAGGAGTCGTGGCGCGGCTCGACGGCCACGCGCACATGGCGCGGGAAGCGGGCCAGGCAGGCGTCGAGCCGCTCGGGGTCGGCCTTGAGGTTCGGCGGGAGCTGGACCAGGACGGGGCCGAGCTTGGGGCCGAGGCCCTCGGCGGCGTCCATCAGTCGCTGGACCGGCTCCTCGGGGTCCTTCAGCCGCTTGATGTGGGTGAGGAACCGGCTGGCCTTGACCGCCATCACGAAACCGTCCGGGGTGCGGTCGCGCCAGCTCTCGAACGTCTCGCGCGCCGGCAGCCGGTAGAAGGCGTTGTTGTTCTCCACCGTGCCGAAGCACTCGGCGTACCGCTCCAGCCACACCCGCTGCGGCAGCCCGGCGGGGTACAGCACGTCGCGCCAGTGCTTGTACTGCCACCCCGAGGTTCCCACCAGCAGCATCAGAACCTCCGCTTCAGCGCCTCCGCTTCCTCCCTCGTCCTTCCCCGGCCGCCCGGCCCCATGTGACCTCGGATGGTCACTCCTCCTCGGCGCGTCTCATCTCGGCCCCGCCCATCTAGCGAATCGCCGTACGGCCGGGTCTTCTTCGTGACCGTCATCAGATCGTGGCGAAGGTGTCCAGGAGGGCGGCGGCGGTCTCGGTGTCGGTGGTGAGGGGGCGGTCCTCGTCGCGGGGGTCGAGGTGTGCCGTGGCGAGGGTGTACGCGGCGCCGGCGGGGGTGGCGGCGATGGCCGGGCCGAGGCCGCGCTCGCGCAGCGCCCGGACGGCCGCCACCAGTTCGCAGGCCAGCACCAGGCGGTAGGACGAGGCGGCCCGGAGCGTCTGCCTGGCCGACTGGGAGGCGAAGGCGGCGTGGTCCTCGACGCCACGGGACAGCACGGCGTGGCCCAGCGCCGCCGGCAGGGCCGCGTTGCGCAACTCGGCCAGCGCGGAGCTCGCGGTGTACTCAAGGATCATCACGCCCGAGCTTCCGGCCGCGGCGTCGGCGAGAAAGGGGCGCAGGCCGGTGAACGCGGGCTCGACCAGCGTGGCCAGCCGGGCGGTGGACAGGTGCGCCGTGTGCAGGAGCGCGACCCGCAGGTGGTCCAGGGCGAGACCGAGGGGCGCCTGGTGGAAGCCGCCGTGGTGGTGGACGGTGCCGCCGGCCGCGGAGATCAGCGGGTTCTCGGCCGCGGCGTTGATCTCGACACCGAGGACGCGCTCGAGCGCGGCCACGGCCTCGACAGCCGGTCCGTGCACCTGCGGCAGGCAGCGGTACCCGAACGGATCCTGGATCCGCGCCGCCGGTGCCGGTGCCGGTGACGCTGCGCCTTCGTCTGGTCCGGTCGGCGGTGCGGGGGAGGAGGGCGGGGACGGCGCGCTTTCGTCTGGTGCGGTCGGTGGTGCGGGGGAGGAGGGCGAGGGCGGCGCGCCTTCGTCTTGTCCGGTGCGCGGGGTCCGGGAGGGCGCGTTCTCGCGGGCTGGAGGGGGCGCCGGGGAGAGGAGGCGGCGCATCGCGGCGGCCACCTCGACGGAGCCGGGGTGCGGGCGGGCGGCGTGCACGCGCTCGTCGTACGGCTCGATGTTGCCGTCCACCGCGAGCAGGGACAGGGCGGCGACGACCTGGGTGGCGCGGAGCAGCGGCGCGACGTCCGCCCAGGCGAGCGTCGCCTGCCCGATGGTCAGCGCGCTGCTGCTGCAGAAGGCGAGCGCGTCGCCGGCCGCCAGGGCGATCGGTGCGGGAGGCTCGCCCCGCCCGCCGCTCCAGGGGCGCTCGCCGATCAGGGTGAGGCCGGTCTCGGCCAGGGCGGTCAGGTCGCCGGTGCCGATGGCGCCGATCTCGTGGACCTGCGGCAGATGCCCGGAGTTCAGGGCGGCGCCCAGCGCCTCGGCGAAGGCGGGGCGCAGCCCGGCTCCGCCGGCCATGATCTGGTTCGCCCGGACGGCCATCATCGCGCGTGCCTGTTCGGCGGGTACGAGTGCGCCGGCGCCGCCCGCGTGGCTGCGCAGCAGGCGCAACCCGTGCGCGTCCCCCTCGGCCGCCGCGACCTGCTGGGTGCGGTTCGCGCCCACGCCGGTGGTCCGCCCGTAGACGGGCCGGTGGCGCGCGATCTCCCCGGCCGCCTCGAAGGCCGCCATGGCCCGCTCCAGGCCGTCCGCGGCCAGGTGGACCGGCGCGCCGTCACGCGCGATGCGCGCGATGTCCGCCGGGCCGGTCCGGGAGCCGCCCAGGGTGATCGTCCGTAATGTCATATATGAGCCCTCGAGACCCACATTACTGGCCCTTTCCGGACCAGAGGACGATCAGAAGGCGACGGGCGACGGGCGACGGGCGACGGACGGCGGCTGGACGGTCATGCTCGCTCACCCGCGCCGGTGCCGGAGCCAGGCGGCGGTCCCCCGGAGGCCGGCTCCCGCGGTGGGTCGTCGTCGGTCGTCGGGTCAGACGCCGACCAGGAGGCGCTCACCTACATGATGACCGGGTCGTGTCGCCGGTGAGCCGCGCCGACGTGGCGCGCGCTCTGGCCACCGCCACCGCCGCCCCGCGCTGGTCCGCGACGCCCGGCGGCACCCCGCCGGCCCGGGCCCGCGCGTTCACCACCGACGGAGGCTCCGTCGTGGCGGCCTGCTACGGCGGTCGGGCGGTGCTGCTCTCGTGGAGCCCGGCCCAGGGGTACGCCGTGGACGACGTGACCGCCGGCCCCGAGACAGCCGCCTCGCTGGAATTCGAGTCGGACACCCGGACGGTGAAGGTGAGCGTCGCCTGCAAGGGGGACATCCCTGAGATGTCGGTCACCCAGGAGCGAGAAAGCGACTGAGCTTTACCGGGACGCACTGAGCCTTCAGGGACGCACTGAGTCTTCCCGGGAGGGCGCGAAGGTCTTCCCGGACGAACCACGCCTCCCCGGGGCGAACTAAGCCTTTCCAGGGCGGACTGGGCCTTCGCCGGGCAAGCCGGCGGAGTGCGTCGTCCTCGGCCGTTAAGGGCCCTGCGGTCTATACAGGGCGAGATCGGGCTGCCGTGGCGGTGGTCTTCGCCTCTTGACATAGGAACATGCATCGGCGATCGTGCATGAAAGTTTGCATTCGGTGGCGCGTGCGCATAGGTGTGTGACGCGGGCCATAGCGTGGCAAGGGGCTGGACGCGCGGTGGCGGCCGGCGGCGGGCGCAGGGAGGCGTGGATGAGCGGGACCCCGAGTGCGGCTGCTCCGGGGACGGCCGCCCCAGGCACGGTCGACCCGGCGACGGCTGCTCCGGAGACGGTCGATCCGGTGATGTCGGCTGCTCCGGGGGCCGCGGCGGTGGGCGCCGAAGATGCTTCGCGGGTGGCCGCGCGGCTGCAGGAGCTCGTCGAGGGACACCGGCTGTCGCCCTCTCAGCGGCGGATCGCCCGTCACCTCATGGAACGCCCGCACGAGGCGGTGTTCCTCACCGGCAACGACATCGCCGAGGCGGTCGGCATCAGCCAGCCGTCGGTCACCCGCTTCGCCTTCGCCCTCGGCTTCGCCGGCTTTCCCGAGTTCCGCGACCACCTGCGGGCCGCGCTGCGCGACGGCCAGGACGTCCCGGCCGCGCCCGCCGCGCTGAACCCGGTACAGGCCATGGTCGAGTCGGAGCTGCGCAACCTGGAGCAGTTGCGCGACGGCCTCGCCGACCCCACCCGCCTCATCGAGGTGGCGGGTGCACTGGCGGCCTCCCGGCCGCTCCCCGTGCTCGGGTTGCGGGTGTCGGCGCCGCTGGCGCACCTGTTCGGCTACCTGGCCTCCAAGGCGCACCCCGACGTCCGGGTCATCGATGCCCCCGGGTCCACCATGGAGGACCGGCTGAGCCGCGCGGCGGACGCCGGGGCCGCGTGGGTGCTCGCCTTCGGCCTGCCCCGCTACCCGCGTGAGCTGCGCGACGGGCTCGTGTGGGCCAGGCGGGCAGGGCTGCGAGTGGCACTGGTGACCGACCACGCCCTGGGCCCGCTGACCGAGCACGCGGACGCGGTGCTGGCGGCGCCGGTGAGCTCGCGGTTCGCCTTCGACTCGCAGGCCGCGCCGAGCGTGCTGTGCGCCGCTCTGGTCCACGCGATGCTCGGGGCGCTGCCGACGCCGGAACAGTCGTCGATCGAGGAGTTCGAGAACAGCGCCGCCGAGCGCCGCCTCTTCTTACCCGGCTGACCGCACGCCCCGGCCGTCCCCGCACCAGGCGGACCGCACGCCCCGGCCGTCCCGCACCAGGCGGACGCGCGCCGCAGGGACGGCCCGGGTGGCGTCACCGGCGAGGACACGGGGATCGATCCGGCTGACGCGACCGCCGGACCTGCGCAGACGAGACCGCGGACCCGGCGGCGCGGCCCCCCGGAAGGGCCAGGGACGGCCGCGAGATCCCACAGGGTGGCGAGAACGACCAGCATGACCAGGACGACCGGCATGACCAGGACGACCGGGACGACCGGGACGACCAGGGAACATCGAGGATGACGATCCAGCGAGGAGATGAGCGGCGATGAGCGAGCAGGCGAGGCGGGTGATCCGCTCCCCACGTGGCACCGAGCTGTCCTGCCAGGGATGGCAGCAGGAGGCCGCGTACCGGATGCTGCACAACAACCTGGACCCCGAGGTCGCCGAGCACCCCGACGAACTGGTCGTGTACGGCGGCACCGGCAAGGCGGCCCGCGACTGGCGGTCCTTCGACGCCATCGCGCGCACCCTCCAGGGCCTCAAGCAGGACGAGACGCTGCTGATCCAGTCGGGCCGTCCGGTCGGCGTCATGCGCACCCACGAATGGGCGCCGCGCGTGCTGCTGGCCAACTCCAACCTCGTCGGCGACTGGGCGACCTGGGAGGAGTTCCGCCGGCTGGAGGCGCTCGGCCTGACCATGTACGGCCAGATGACGGCCGGGTCGTGGATCTACATCGGCACGCAGGGCATCCTGCAGGGCACCTACGAGACCTTCGCCGCCGTGGCCGCCAAGCGGTTCGGCGGCACCCTCGCCGGGACGGTGACGCTCACCGCCGGGCTCGGCGGGATGGGCGGCGCCCAGCCGCTGGCGGTCACGATGAACGACGGCGTCGCCATCTGCGTCGACTGCGACCCCTCGCGCATCGCCCGGCGCATCGAGCACCGCTACCTCGACGTCCAGGCCGGCGACCTGGCGGAGGCGGTGCGCCTGGCCACCGAGGCCCGCGACGCCCGGCGTCCGCTGTCCATCGGCCTGCTCGGCAACGCCGCCGAGGTGCTGCCCGAGATGCTCGCCATGGGCGCCCCGATCGACATCGTCACCGACCAGACCTCCGCGCACGACCCGCTGGCCTACCTGCCGGTCGGCGTGGCGTTCGAGGACATGCGCGAGCAGGCGGCCAAGGACCCCGCCGCCTTCACCCTGCGCGCCCGTGAGTCGATGGCCAGGCACGTCGAGGCCATGGTCGGGTTCATGGACAGCGGCGCGGAGGTGTTCGACTACGGCAACTCCATCCGCGGCGAGGCCAAGCTGGCCGGGTACACCCGCGCGTTCGACTTCCCCGGCTTCGTGCCCGCCTACATCCGGCCGCTGTTCTGCGAGGGCAAGGGCCCGTTCCGCTGGGCGGCGCTGTCGGGCGACCCGCGCGACATCGCGGCCACCGACCGGGCGATCCTCGAACTGTTCCCGGAGAACGAGTCGCTGGCCCGCTGGATCAAGCTGGCCGGTGAGCGGGTCGCGTTCCAGGGGCTGCCGGCCCGCATCTGCTGGCTCGGCTACGGCGAGCGCGACAAGGCGGGCCTGCGGTTCAACGAGATGGTCGCCTCCGGCGAGCTGCGGGCCCCCGTCGTCATCGGCCGCGACCACCTGGACGCCGGGTCGGTCGCCTCGCCGTACCGGGAGACCGAGGGCATGCTCGACGGCTCCGACGCGATCGCCGACTGGCCGCTGCTCAACGCCATGGTCAACGTCGCCTCCGGCGCGTCCTGGGTGTCCATCCACCACGGGGGCGGCGTCGGCATCGGCCGCTCCATCCACGCCGGGCAGGTCGCCGTCGCCGACGGCACCCCCCTCGCCGCCCAGAAGCTGGAGCGGGTCCTCACCAACGACCCCGGCATGGGCGTCATCCGCCACGTGGACGCCGGATACGACCGCGCCGCCGAGGTCGCGGCGGAGCGCGGGGTCGCCGTCCCCATGGCGTCCGGGGAGTCCCGGTGACCGCATCCGGCGCCGCCGGACTCCGCCCCGGCTTCGAGCGGATGTGGGGCGACCTGGCCGCCATCGGAGACGAAGGGGAACGCGGCTACCGGCGGTTCGCCTGGACGCCGGTGGACCTCGCGCTGCGCGACTGGTTCCGCGCGCAGGCCGAGGCCAGGGACATGACCTGGGAACGTGACCGCAACGGCAACGAGTGGGCCTGGTGGGGCACCCCCGGCCCGGGGGCGGTGGTCACCGGCAGCCACCTGGACAGCGTCCCGGGCGGCGGGGCCTTCGACGGGCCGCTCGGCGTGGTGTCGGCCTTCCTCGCCGTGGACCTGCTGCGCGAGCGGGGCTTCGCTCCGGAGCGCCCCGTCGCCGTAGTCAACTTCGCCGACGAGGAGGGCGCCCGCTTCGGCGTCGCGTGCGTCGGCAGCCGCCTGATGACCGGCATCCTCGACCCCGGCGACGCGCGCGCCCTGCGCGACGCCGACGGGGTGACGCTCGCGGAGGCCATGCGGGCCGCCGGAGCCGACCCCGGCGCGATCGGCCGCGACGAGCAGGCCCTCGGCCGCATCGGCGCCTTCGTGGAGCTGCACATCGAGCAGGGACGCGGGCTGGTCGACCTCGACGCCCCGATCGGCGTGGCCGCCGCGATCTGGCCGCACGGACGGTGGCGCTGCACCTTCCACGGCCGGGCCGACCACGCGGGGACGACCCGGCTGGCCGACCGGCACGACCCCGTGCCGCCGTTCGCCTCGACCGTCCTGGCCGCGCGGGAGGCGGCGGGGCGGCTGGGCGCCCTGGCGACGTTCGGCAAGGTCAGGGTCGATCCCAACGGCACCAACGCGATCGCCTCCCGGGTCGACGCCTGGCTCGACGCCCGCGCCCCGGAGGCCGGGACCGTGCGCAAGCTGGTCGAGGAGGTGACCGGGGCGGCGCGGGACGCCGCCGCCGTGCACGGCGTGCGGGTGGAGGTGGCGCAGGAGTCCTGGACCCCGGTCGTGGAGTTCCCCGGCGGGCTGCGCGACCGGCTCTCGGCCGCCCTCGGCGGCGTCCCCGCCCTGCCCACGGGGGCGGGCCACGACGCGGGCATCCTGTCGGCGCTGGTGCCCGCCGCGATGCTGTTCGTCCGCAATCCGACCGGCGTCAGCCACAGCCCCGCCGAGCACGCCACCACCGACGACTGCCTGGCCGGCGTCCGCGCCCTGGCCACCGCCCTCGCGGACCTGGCATGCCGATGAGCGTCTTCTACGCCGACCACGCCTGGCTCGGCGGGGACGCCACGGTCGCCGGCGTGGTCATCGAGGTCCAGGGGGAGCACGTCACACGCGTACTGCCCGGACAGGACGGGCCGCCGCCCGGCGCCGAGCACCTGCGCGGCGTCACCGTCCCCGGCCTGGCCAACGCCCACTCGCACGCCTTCCACCGGGCGCTGCGCGGGCACACCCAGCGCGAGCGCGGCACGTTCTGGACCTGGCGCGAGCGGATGTACCGGGCCGCCGCCCGCCTCACCCCCGACGGCTACCACGCCCTGGCCAGGGCCGTCTACGCCGAGATGGCGCTGGCCGGGGTCACCTGTGTCGGCGAGTTCCACTACGTCCACCACGACACCGGAGGACGGCCCTACGCCTCGCCCAACGCGATGGGCGAGGCGCTGATCGCCGCGGCCGCCGACGCGGGCATCCGGATCACGCTGCTGGACGCCTGCTATCTGCGCGGCGGCTTCGGGATGCCGCTCGAAGGGCCGCAGCTCCGCTTCGACGACGGCGACGCCGCGGCCTGGGCGCGGCGCGTCTCGTCCCTTCCGTCCGGGCCGCACGTTCGCATCGGCGCCGCCGTCCACTCGGTGCGGGCCGTCCCGCCCGAGGAGATGCGGGTCGTGGCGGCCTGGGCGCGCGAGCGCGGAGCGCCGCTGCACTTCCACCTGTCGGAGCAGGTCGCCGAGAACGAGGCGTGCATGTCCGCCTATGGCCGCACTCCGGCGGAACTGCTCGACGAGAACGGCGCCCTCGGCCCGCTGTCCACGGCGGTGCACGCCACCCACCTGACCCCCGCCGACGTCGAACGGCTCGGAGCGTCCGGCACAGGGGTGTGCATGTGCCCGACCACCGAACGCGACCTCGCCGACGGCATCGGCCCGGCCCGCGCCCTGGCGGACGCCGGGGCGCCGCTCTCGCTGGGCAGCGACAGCAACGCGGTCGTGGACCTGCTGGAGGAGGCGCGCGGCGTCGAGCTGGACGAGCGCCTGGCCACCCGGCGCCGGGGCCACTGGCGCGCCGCCGACCTGCTGGACGCCGCCACCCGAGGCGGGCACGCCTCGCTCGGCTGGCCGCAGGTCGGCCGCATCGAGGCGGGAGCCCCGGCCGACTTCGTCACGATCGCCCTGGACACCGTGCGGACGGCCGGCTGGTCGCCGGACGGCCTGGTCGAGACGGTCGTGTTCGCCGCCACGGCGGCAGACGTCCGCGACGTCGTCGTCGCCGGCCGCCGCGTCGTCACCGACGGCCGCCACCTCGCCGTCGGCGACGTCCCGGCCGCCCTGTCCGCGGCCATCGCCACGCTGCGATGACCCGCTCAGTTGACCCCGCTCAGGTGACCTCGCGGTCGTGCCCGGCCCGCCGGCGCCGGGCCGGCCACCGGCCGCGCCGCGCGGCGGTGCAGCGGATCGGGGCGGGCGGGCGTTCCTAAGACATGAACAACGAGACGGTCGCCCGCGCGCCGGCGCCGGCCGGCACCGTACCGGCCGGCACCGTGCTGGCCGGCATGTACGGCGAGCACCGGCTCGCCCTGGTGCGCCTGGCCATGCTGCTCGTCGGCGACCTGGAGAGCGCCGAGGACATCGTGCAGGACGTGTTCTCCCGGCTGCACGCCAAGGGGCCGCAGGCCCTGACCTTGGCGTACGTCCGCGTCTGCGTGCTGAACGCCTCGCGCTCGGTCCTGCGCAGGCGCGGGGTGGCGGTAAGGGCGGCGGTGGGGCGGACGGCGGACGAGCCGGTGGATTCTGCGGAGACGGCCGCACTGCTGGGAGAGTCGCGGCAGGAGATGCTGGCCGCCCTGGACCGGCTGCCCAGGCGGCAGCGCGAGGTCCTCATCCTGCGCTACTACCTCGACCTGTCCGACGCCGACATCGCCCGGGCGACGCGCGTCAGGGAGAGCACCGTGCGGTCCAACGTCTCACGGGGCCTGGACCGGCTCGAGCGTGAACTGGGAGGCAAGGCGTGAGCAGCATCGAGGACCGGCTCAGAGACGCTCTGGCCGCCGAGGCCGAGACCGTACAGGACGACGGGTGGCCCCGCGCCCTGCCCGCGCCGCGCGCGCGAGCGCGCCTGTGGTGGGCGCCGGTGGCGGTGGCGGCCGCGATCGCGGCCGTGGTGGTGGGCACCGTCGTGGGGACGCGTACGGTCGCACCGCCCGCCCCTGCGGCCAAACCGACGCCGTCCACGGGCCCCGTCACGCCGCCGATGGAGAAGGTCTGGCCCCGCGCGGTGCACGAGATCCCCGTCAAGGGGCCGGGCGGCAGGACGTTCACACCTGACGTGTTCGTCAGCGACCGGGTCGTCGCGGGCCGGGGGTTCACCGAGAAGCGGCTCGACGGGATCTGGTCGTACGACCTGGACCGGCGTACCTTCACCCGCGTGGCGCCGCTCAGGGATCGCAACGTCATGAAGGCCCCCCTGGTCCACGGTGACGGGTATCTGGCCTGGTCGGCGCTGGCCGGTCGCAGGACCGAGATCTGGGCGGTGCCGGTCACCGGCGGCGTCCCGCGCAGGATCGCCTCGGTCACGGCCCTGATGACCAGCGACGACTCCTACTACGGCATCGACCTCGCCATCGCGGACGGCATGGCGGTGTGGTCGCCGTACGACGGCGGCGTCTACCGGGCCCCGCTGAAGGGCGGGAAGGCCACCCTGGTCAGCGGCACGAGAGGCTTCCACCTGGTCGAATGGCCGTGGGCCGGATGGCCTCGCGTGGTGGCGGCCGACCACCCTCTCCCTCGCCCCATGGAGCACCTGAAGAACGTCCTCACCGGTGCGCTGAGCGACGTGACGCCTCCCCCCGGGCGATCAACGTGGGAAGAGTGCGGGGTGAGGTGGTGCTACACCCGTACCGAGGCATGGCGACGCGACGGAGCCGGTCTGCGCAAGCTGCCGGGCAGCGCCCGCGGGAACCTGTACTCGGGCCGTTTCGTCATGCTCGCCCAGCAGGATCGCGCCGGGAGGCATGCGAGCACCGTGCACGACATCGCCACGGGACGTACCGGCCTGCTGTACCCCATCCCCCCGTCGAGCGGAGAAAAGCCTCCCCCCACCCTCTACCTGTCCGGGGACATGATCCGGTACGAGACCGGGCGAGGCACGCAGATCGTCCTCGACCTGGTCGCCGCCGGCCGGTGAGGCTTCCCGCCGCGGGCGGCGCCGAGTCGGCGGGACCCGTGAGCCACCGGTACCGTCTTCGGGTGCGGCGGGACCGGGCCGCGGGGCGGAGGCGGGGCGGGAATGAGTGGGCTTGTGGTCGACGGCATCGGGTCGCTGGTGACCAATGACCCGGAGCTGGGGCATGGGCCGCTGGGCGTGGTGGAGGACGCGGCGATCGTCGTCCAGGACGGGCGGGTGGCGTGGGCCGGTCCGCGGACGCGCATTCCCGAGGGCGCGGGAGGCGAGCGGTACGACGCGGGCGGCCGGGCGGTCATCCCCGGATTCGTGGACAGCCACGCCCACCTGGTCTTCGCCGGGGACCGCACCGCCGAGTTCGAGGCGCGGATGTCCGGCCGTCCCTACACCGCCGGCGGCATCCGCACCACGGTCGCGGCCACCCGCCAGGCGAGCGACGACGCGCTGCGCGCCAACGTGCGCCGCCTGGTCGCCGAGGCGCTGCGGTCGGGGACGACCACGATCGAGTGCAAGTCCGGGTACGGCCTCACCGTGGCGGACGAGGCGCGCGGTCTGCGCCTGGCCGCCGAGCACACCGATGAGGTGACCTATCTGGGCGCCCACGTCGTGCCGCCCGAGTACGCGGGCGACCCCGACGCCTACGCCGCGCTGGTCGCGGGGGAGATGCTCGACGCGTGCGCCCCGCACGCACGGTGGATCGACGTGTTCTGCGACCGGGGGGCGTTCGACGGCGACCAGACCCGGGCGATCCTGACCGCCGGCAAGCGGCGGGGACTGGTGCCGCGCGTGCACGCCGGGCAGCTCGGACGCGGCCCCGGCGTGCGCATCGCGGTCGAGCTGGGCGCCGCCTCCGCCGACCACCTGACGCACCTGGACGACGCCGACGTCGAGGCGCTGGCGGGCGGCGACACGGTGGCCACGCTGCTGCCGGGCGCCGAGTTCTCCACCCGCTCGCCCTACCCCGACGCGCGCCGCCTGATCGACGCGGGAGCCACGGTGGCGCTGGCCGCCGACTGCAACCCGGGGTCGAGTTACACCACCAACATCCCGTTCTGCGTGGCGCTGGCCGTGCGGGACATGGGCATGACGCCCGACGAGGCCGTGTGGGCGGCGACCATGGGCGGCGCCCACGCGCTGCGCCGCACCGACGTGGGACGGCTGTCCCCGGGCGCCCGCGCCGACATCGTGGTGCTGGACGCCCCCTCGCACGTCCACCTCTCCTACCGTCCGGGCGTCCCCCTCGTGACACGCGTCTGGAAGGACGGCCGACCGGCGTCATCCTCGGGGTGAGCGCGGCGAGCTCTCGCTCCCCGGGCATGGACGAAGCCACGGCAGCCGGGCTGCCGTGGCTTCGTCGCGGGCGCGGGCGCGGGCTCGGCCGGCCGGGTGGCGCGTGGTTACTTGCTGAAGCCGGCGGTGAGGCCGCTGAGGAGCTGGCGGCGGCCGACGACGTACAGGACGAGGATGGGCAGGGTGGTCAGGACGACGGAGGCCAGGACGCCCGGGATGTTGACGCCGTGGTCGCCCTGGAAGGTCCACAGGGCCAGCGGCAGCGTCCGCTTGGTCGGGTCCTGGGTGAGGATCAGGGGCAGCAGGAAGTTGTTCCAGGTGTGCAGCCCGTTGTAGATGGTCACCGTCACCACCGCCGGGCGGGTGAGCGGGAAGGCCAGGCGCCAGAGGATCACCCAGGTGCTCGCGCCGTCCATCCGCATCGACTCGAACAGTTCCTTCGGCACGTCGCGGATGAAGTTGGCCAGCACCAGCACCGACAGCGGGATGGCGAAGGCGATCGACGGCAGGATCATCGCCAGCAGGGAATCGTACAGGTGGAGCCGGATGATGATCAGGTAGATCGGGATGATCACCGCCTGCAGCGGGATGGCCAGGCCCATGAGGAACAGCCACCTGACCCCGGTCAGGAAGCGGCCGCCGCCGCTGCGCACGATGGCGAAGGCGGCCATGAACGAGAAGACCACCGCGGGGACGATCGCGCCGACGGTGACGATGACGCTGTTGATGAAGTACTGGACGAAGTCCGCCGCGATGACGTCCCGGTAGTTCTGCAGCGTCGGCTCGAGCGGGGGCGCGAGGGGGTTGGCCGCGTAGTAGCTCGACTGGGCCTTGAAGCTGGTGATGACGATCCAGTAGATCGGCACGATGACGATGGCCAGCCACACCCACCCGGCCGCGGCGCCCAGCCAGTTGGGCCGGCGGGTCGGCGTGCCGGCGCGGCCCGGGGTGCGGCGCTCGGCCGTCCGCTCGGGGGCCTCGATGACGGTCGTCCCCATGTCAGGCTCCGTCCATCTGGCTGGTGCTGTCGTTTCCCCCGCCGAGCCGGCGCAGCAGCAGCGACAGGGCGAGGCCGACCAGGACGAGGATGACCGCGATCGCGCTGGCCGGACCCATCAGGTTGGCCTGGAAGCCCCGCTTGTACATGTCCAGGGCGAGCACGCGGGTCGCGTCCCCCGGGCCGCCGGCGGTCAGCACGAAGATCAGGTCGAAGAAGGTCAGCGACCCCACCACCATGAGCGTCGAGGAGGTGATGATCGTGTACTTCAGCTGCGGCAGGATGATGTTGAAGAAG
Source organism: Sphaerisporangium rhizosphaerae (assembly GCF_042665155.1). Taxonomy (NCBI): domain Bacteria; kingdom Bacillati; phylum Actinomycetota; class Actinomycetes; order Streptosporangiales; family Streptosporangiaceae; genus Sphaerisporangium; species Sphaerisporangium rhizosphaerae. The sequence goes on from NZ_JBHTCG010000035.1 coordinate 56,371, forward strand.
GTGCGGACGCGCCCGGCGCCGTCCAGTTCGGCCGCCTCGAACATCGACCGCGGGATCTGCCGCACCCCGCCCTGGTAGATCAGCGAGTGGAACGGGATGTACTGCCACGACACCACGAAGATCACCACGGCGAAGGCCAGATGGCCCTCTCCCAGCCAGTCCTGGCGGAGCAGTTCGATCCCGAGCCCGGCGCCCAGGCCGAAGTTCGGGTCGAGCAGCGCCTTGTAGGCGACGGCGATGGCCGCCGAGCTGAGCAGGAGCGGGATGAAGTACAGCACGGACAGCACCGCGCGGTAGCGCTGACGGCCGGCCAGGAACACCCCGAGCAGCAGGCTCATCGGCGTCTGGACGGCCCAGGAGACGGCCACCACCAGGAAGGTCACCCAGAGCGCGTGCGGGAGCCCGGGGTCGGACAGGACGGCGCGCCAGCTCGTCAGGCCGGACGGCTGGATCACGCCGACCTGGTCCCAGGTGGTGAAGCTGAGCGCGACGACGCCGATCAGCGGGATCACGGCGAAGGCGATGAAGATGAGCAGGGCGGGAAGGGCCAGCCACGCGAGGGAGCGCTCCCCGCCGCGCGTGGCGGCAGGGGAGTTCCCTCGCGGGGCGGGGGCCGCGAGCGTGCTCACTTGCCGATGACCGCGTTCATGTTGGTCGCGAACTGCTGGGGCGAGATGGAGAGCTGGAAGAGCTTGGAGATGTTGTCCAGCAGCACCTCGGCCGCCGTCGGGCTGAGCGCCTGGTCCCACGACTGCGCGAAGACCTTGGCCTTGCTGGCGATGTCGTACTGGAACTTCAGCCACTCGGCGTCCTTGGAGGCGGCCAGCAGGCTGTCGGTGCCCTTGACGATCGGCACCGACCCCGCCTTGTCGATCCAGTCCTTGACCTCCTGGTCGGTGGACAGCCCGGTGGAGAGGAACTTCTTGGCGATCTCCTTCTCCTCCGGGGTGGCCTTGGAGGAGATGGACAGGTACTGGGCGGGGTTGCCGACGGTGTCGCTGATGTCGCCCTTGCCGCCGTCGATCGGCGGGAAGTTCATGTAGCCCAGGCCGCCGCTCGGCACGAAGTCGCCGCCCTGGTCCTTCTGGACGCCGTAGGACCAGGTTCCGTGGAGCATCATCGCGGCCTTGCCGGTGTACAGCAGCGCCTGGTCGGCGTTGGAGTCGGCGGTGATGGAGGAGAAGCCCTTGATGAAGCCGCCGGCCTTGACCAGCTCCTGCACCTTGCCCAGGGCCTCCAGGGAGGCCGGGTTGTTCCAGGCGTCCTTCTCGCCGTCGAACACGGCCTGGAAGACCTCCGAACCGCCGATGCGGTCGTACAGGAACTCCAGCCACATCATGTTGGTCCAGCGCGACTGCCCGGCCAGGGAGAACGGGGCGATGCCCTTGGCGTTGAACTTGGGCACCAGGTCCATGATGTCGCCCCAGCTCTCCGGGGGCTTGGCGCCGACCTGCTCGAACACCTTCTTGTTGTAGAACAGGACGATCGGCTGCACGCGCTCGATGGGGAGCGCGTAGATCTTGCCGTCGATCGTCGCGGCGGGGAAGGCGGAGTCGAACAACCGGTCCTTGACGGCGGCGTTCTGCTGCAACCACGGGGTCAGGTCGTCGACCTGGCCGGCCTGCGCGTAGCTGCGCAGGGTGCCGCCGCCCCAGCCGAAGATCAGCGTGGGAGCCTGGCCGGCGCCGATCGCCGTCTTGACCTTGGTCTTGTAGGCGTCGTTCTGGAAGGGCGTGGCGGTGATCTGGCCGTTGGGGTTGGCCTGGTTGAACCGGTCCACGGCCGCCTTGCGGATGCCCTCCGCGGGCTGCGTGGACAGGTACCAGTAAGTGGCCTTCGCGCCGCTGCCGCTGCCGCCGCTGCCGCTGCCGCCACCGCTCGTGCCCGGCCCGGAGGTGCCGCACGCGGCGAGCGCGGCTCCCAGGGGCAGGCCGAGCGACAGGCTGAGGAAGGTGCGGCGGGATGTCGTCCTGGGCTCCACGCTGATCTCCGTACTCGAACGCCGGCGGGGGGTGGCCGCGGCTCATTGGTCGTCGATTGCGATGCCCGGCGAGCCTGGATCAGCACGCGCTGATGCCGCTCGTCACAGGTGTCGAGGTGGCTCGCCGAAATGTTTCGGTAACGTATGCGACATTTCCGAACAAGCCGTCAATGTAAATTTTGGGACCCTACCTGTCAAGACCCGCTTTCCGTCGTGTCGAAACTTTCGAGAGCGCTGACGGCGTGTCAGGCGCCCCCGGAATCCAGTTCTGGCCAGGCTCCGGCGAGCACCCGGGCGACGGCGGTGTTGAGCACGCGGACGCCGCGGGTGGAGCCGGGGTTCAGGCCGGTCAGCTCGCGCACCCGCTGCAGGCGGTAGTCCAGCGTGCGGGGATGGATGTGCAGCGCGGTCGCCGCGAGCAGGCGGTTCATGTCGCAGCGGTAGTACACCTCCAGCGTGGCCAGCAGGTCGGGACCGCCCGACAGCCGCCGCGCCACCCCGCGCAGCCACTCCTCCACCTGGGGAAGCTGCGCGGCGCCGAGCTCGACGAACACATCGGCCATGCCGTGGACGCGGGTGGGGACGGCGTGGACGGGCGCCACCTGGCTGACCTGCCGGGCCATGGTCAGCGCTCCGGCCAGCGCGTGCGGCCGGCCCGGGGCCGAGCCGGCCGAGCAGGGCCGGCCGACGGCGGCGGCGAACTCGCGGGCCAGGGACAGCGCGCGTTCGCCCGCCGTCGCCCGTCCGTCCCCGGTCTCCGGCACCAGTGCCACGAACTCCTCCCGCGTGGGCCAGGTCATGGGGACCCGGTGGCCGCCGACCAGGGTCTCGATGATGTCGTCGCGCACCCGCTCGGCCCAGCCGAACGGCCGCCCGGCGACGCGGACCACGGTCACCAGATAGCGCTCGGGGACGTCCATGCCGACGTTGCCGGCCAGGTCGGGGGCGGCGGGGTCGTCGGCGAGCAGCAGCTTGGCGAGCAACTGCACGCGGGTGGCCAGGGGCAGACGGTGCTCCTGCCCTTCCATGTACCCGCGGGTGTAGGCGTTCTGGGCGATCACTCCCTGCGGCGCGAGCCAGGCCAGGGTGTGCATCAGGGCCGACAGGTCGTTGGGCCCGGCGGCGTCCTGGATCTCGTCGAGGGTCAGGCTGGAGTGCAGGACGAGCACCCTGCGGTGCGAGGCGAGGGACACGCCCCGCTCTCCGCGCTCCCTGCCGACCGCCGCGATGTAGGCGAGGTCCTCCTCGTCGAAGGGCCGGTCGTCCTCGGCCAGGGTGAGCATGCGCCGGCGCAGGACCACCGCGAAGTCCATCAGGGAGGTGCGTCCTTGGGAACCCGTCGACATCATCCGGTACTCGGCCAGCTCGCGGGCGTAGACCTCCACGGCGCGGCGGGCGTTGGCGTCGAGCCGGTTGCGCAGCACCCAGAACAGGTCGCCCATGCGGGCCCCTCCGTCGATCAGGGACGTGGGTCCCAAGGGATGTTACCGGTCAAGTCGTGACATATGCCACCCTGACCGGAATAGGCCGAAATGTGGTTTTATGGCGTCCGGTTGTACGGAATGACGAATCGTCCAGCGGTCCAGGTGGGTGCGGCGTCCCGTCGATACCGGTCATTTCGTGACAAATGATGAAAAGCGCAATCCGCGGTACGAGAATTCCGGCGGCGTACCTAGTGTTGGGCTGCTGCGTGGATGCGTCCGAGACCGCCACTCCGCCAGGGTTCACCCCGCCACCGACGGGCCCGGGCCGACCGCGCGACGGAAGGGAAGGCTTTGCGTGAGCGGGCCGCGGGAACGCCGGGACATGCCTTTCCGTCCGGCCGTGAAACTTTCACTTCGCGAGACGGCGCGGGCGGCCTTCCAGGTATCCCGCCTGTTTCCTATTGTTTTCGCCCGGTCCCGATGTCGAACCTTCGCCCGCCGCCTCCGTGGAAGTCCGAACCGTTCGGGAATGCCGGCCGCGTCATCTTCTTCTCGCTTTCCGGTGAGTACCGTCCGAACGCCATCCCCGTCGATCATGGGTCGCGTCAAATCAGATATATAAGCATTTGTACGGTTCATGCTGGCGAACACCGCGCCGCAGGGTGATGACATGGATTTCAAGATCCTCGGGCCGATCGAGGTCCGGGCCGCCCACGGGAAGCCGATCGCGCTGGGAAGGCGCAAACAGAGGGTCCTGCTCGCCGCGCTGCTGCTCAACGCGGGCAAGGCGATCCCCAGCCAGCGGATGCTCGACTGGCTGTGGGGCGAGCGGGCTCCCGCCAACGCCGAGTCCAACCTCTACACCTACATCTCCGCGCTGCGCAGGGTGCTCGGCACCCCGTCCCGCATCGAGGCCGGCTCCAACGGCTACGTGCTGCGCGTCGCGCCCGGCGAGATCGACGTGACCCTGTTCGAGCAGCTCGCCGCGCAGGGGCACCAGGCGCTGTCGGAACGACGCAACGACGTGGCCCTCGAACGGCTGACCCGGGCCCTCGGCCTGTGGCGCGCCGAATCCGTCCTGGAGGGACTGCCCCTGCCCGCGCCGCTGCGCGGCGAGGCGGCGCGCCTGGAGCGCCTGAGGGCCACCGTCGTGGAGGCCACGCTGGAGGCCCGGCTGGCGCTGGGCCAGCACGGCGAGATGCTCGCCGACCTGGAGGCGCTGACCCGCAGGGACCCGCTGAACGAACGGCTGCGCGCCCAGCTCATGCTCGCCCTGTACCGCTCAGGGCGAAGGGCCGACGCGCTCGCGGTGTACCAGGGCGCGCGGGGGATGCTCGTGGCGGAGCTGGGCATCGACCCCGGCCCTGACCTGATGCGCATGCACCAGCGGATCCTCGCCGACGACCCCGCCCTCGCGCCGCCGCGGGCGTCCGCCGCCCGCCGGGCCTTCGCCCCGGCCGAGCTGCCCATCGACTCGCCCGCCTTCACCGGGCGGGCCGCCGAGATCGCCCGCCTGCAGACGGCGCTGACCTCCCCGGGGCCGGGCGCGATCGCCATCTCCGCGATCACCGGGGCCGCCGGGGTCGGCAAGTCCGCCCTCGCCGTGCACGTCGCCCACGAGGTCGCCGACCGGTTCCCCGACGGGCGGCTGTATGTGAACCTGCACGGCTCGACGCCCGACGTCGCGCCGCTGGACCCGGCCGACGTCCTGGCCCGCCTGCTGCGCTCCCTCGGCGACCACACGGCCGTGCGCGCCGACACCGACGAGGCGGCCGCCCGGTTCCGCTCGCTGACCGACGGCAGGCGCCTGCTGCTCCTGCTCGACAACGCCCGCGACGCCGCCCAGGTGCGCCCGTTGCTGCCGGCCAGCCCCACCTGCCGCGTGCTGATCACCGCCCGCCGCATGCTCACCTCCCTGGACGCCGTGGCGCACTTCCGCCTCGGCGTCATGGGAGAGGACGAGACCTCCACCCTGCTCGGCCGCCTGATCGGGGAGGACCGCGCCGCCGCCGACCGGCGGGCGGCGCGCGCGATCGTCCGGCTCTGCGGCGGGCTGCCGCTGGCGATCAGGATCGCCGCCGCCCGGCTGGTCGCCCGGCCGGGCCTCGCGCTGCGCGCCCTGGCCGACCGTCTCGCGGTCGAGGACGACCGCCTGTCGGAGCTCCAGTCCGACGACCGGGCCGTACGGGCGTGCTTCATGATGAGCTACCGGGGCCTTTCCGCCGAGAGCTCGCGGATGTTCCGCCTGCTGAGCCTGCTCGGCGGCTCCGACATCAGCGTCGCGGTCGCCGCCGCCCTGTCCGACCGCTCCGAGGCGCGCGCCGCGGACCTGCTGGACCACCTCGCCGACGCCCAGCTCCTCGAGGCCTGCGACCACGACCGCTACCACATGCACGACCTGCTGCGCCTGTTCGCCCGCGAGAGGGCCAGGGAGGAGGAGGCCGAGGAGGACCAGGCGCGGGCCGTGCGGCGGGCGCTGCACGCCGTCTGGACCTCGCCCGTGCCGCCGGTCCCCTGCGCCACCGCGAGCGGCTGAAACGGGCGCCGACCGGCCGCGCCGGAAATCATCCGCATTCACCGTGAGTTCTGACAGGTGAATCCGCGTCGGCCCCCTTCCGGGCGATTCTTCCTCCTGCGCGGCCTCCCGCATGACGCCGACCTACACAGATTCGTATGGGGCGAGGTATAGCCGCACTCAACACCATCGATGACATGTCTCCTCTCTTCTCGCCCGGCGAGGAGAAGGCCGGCGCCTTGCGGAATTCGTGCGAACACGTAAGGGAAGGGCAGACGTGTCTGAGCTGATCGGCATCGACGAGTGTGAAGACTTCTCGGTGAAACAGGTCCAGGACCTCTACAGAAAGTACGTCAGCCGCAGTCAGGTCAACCTCATGACCTCCTTCGGCTTCGGCCGTGAACTCGTCGAGCGCGCCGAGGGCGCATGGATCTGGACGCGCGACGGCCGCCGGGTCCTCGACGTCACGGGCGGCGTCGGAGTGCTCAACCACGGCCACAACCACCCCCGGATCCTCGAGGCGCGCCGCCGCTTCGCCGAACGCCGGCGAATGGAGGTGCACAAGGCGTTCTTCTCCCCCTACGTGGCCGCGCTGAGCCACAACGTGGCCGAACTGCTGCCGGGGGATCTGAACATCTCGTATTTCCCCAATTCCGGCGCCGAGGCCAACGAGGGCGCCGTCAAGATGGCGTACAAGTACCACGAGGGCCGGCGCAACACCATCCTGCGCTCCGACATCAGCTTCCACGGCAAGACCCTCGGCGCGGGCAGCCTCACCGGATCGGCCGAGAACTCCTTCCGCTTCCCGGGGCTCCCGGGCATCGTCGTCCACCCCTACGGCGACATCGCGGCCCTGCGCCAGGCCGTCGAGGCCGCGCGCACCCCCGACGGCACGTGCGACGTCTACGCGATCATGGTCGAGCCGTACAGCGCCTCCAGCATGCGCGCGTGGTCGGAGGCCGACCTGTACGAGATGCGCCGGCTCTGCGACGTCAACGACATCATGCTGATCTTCGACGAGGTGTACACCGGGTGGGGCAAGACGGGCAGCCTGTTCTACTTCATGCGCTACCCCGACCTGCTGCCCGACATCCTGGTGTACTCCAAGTCGCTCGGCGGCGGCAAGGCGTCGATCTCGGGGTACACCGCCCGCGAGCCGGTCTTCCGCAAGGCCTACGACCGGCTCTCCGACGTCATCCTGCACAGCACGACCTACTACGGGTTCGGCGAGGAGACCGTCACCGCGCTCGAGGCGATCAACGTGGTCGTCGAGGACGACTACCCCGCGCGGGCGCGGCAGATCGAGCGCATCCTGCGGCCGGGCCTGGAGAACGTCCACAAGCGCCACCCCGACGTGGTCGGCCGGGTCAGCGGTGTGGGCTCACTGTGGGGGGTGTTCCTGGCCGGCGGCCCCAAGGTGCTCGACCTGGCCGCCAAGCTCGCGCCGGGCTTCTCCGGCGACCCGCAGTTCCGCACCAAGCTGATCACCCTGTCGGTCATCGCCGAGCTCTACCGCGAGCACGGGATCGTCTCCTACTACAGCCCGAACGCCGACAACCCCCTCGTCGTCGCGCCGACCCTCGCCGTCGAGCCCGAGGACCTCGAGTACTTCCTGGACTGCCTGGACAAGACCCTGGCCAAGGGCCTGCCGCGGCTGCTCGCCCGGTTCGTCCGGGAGAAGGTGGGGTCGCGATGGTCCTCCGGGTCGTAGTCACCGGCAGCGCCGGAATGCTCGGCGGGAACCTGGCCCGCCGGCTCGTGCTCGAAGGCCACGACGTGCTCGGCGTGGACGTGCGCCCGCTGCCCGACCCGCTTCCCGGGATCCGGCACCGGATCGGGGACGTGCGCGACCTGCCGCTGATGGCCGAGGTGATGGCCGGGGCCGACGCGGTGGTGCACTGCGCGGGCGCGTTGCCGAGCTACCCGGCCGAGCAGATCCACGACCTGATCGTCAACGGCACCCACGCCGTGCTGGAGGCCGGGCGCCGGGCCGGGGTGGAGCGGCTGGTCCACATCTCCTCCACCGCCGTGTACGGGCTGCCCAAGCTGGTGCCCACACCGGAGGACCACCCGCGCGAACCGGTCGACCCCTACACCAGGGCCAAGAGCGAGGCCGAGGAACTGGCCGAGAAGTACCGCTCCGGCGGGATGTGCGTGCCGATCCTGCGTCCCAAGACTTTCCTCGGCCCGGGCCGCATGGGCCTGTTCGCGATGCTCTTCGAGTGGGCCGAGGAGGGACGCAACTTCCCGGTCATCGGCGGCGACAAGCGCATCCAGATGTTCGCCGTGGAGGACCTGGTGGAGGCGGTGACCGGCGTCCTGACCGCGCCTTCCGCCGTCGCCGACGACACCTACAACCTGGCCGCGGCCGAGTTCGGCACGCTGCGGGAGGACTTCCAGGCGGTGCTCGACGCGGCAGGGCACGGCGGGCGCGTCGTCTCGCTGCCCGCCCGCCCGACGCTGGCCGGGCTGCGGCTGCTGGAGCGCAGCCGGCTGTCCCCGGTGTACGGGCGGCTGGTGCGCAAACTGCTCGCCGACTCCTACGTCAGCATCGACAAGGCCCGCGAACGGCTCGGCTTCCGGCCACGGCTGTCCAACCGGGACGCGATCCTCCGCACCTATGCATGGTGGCGGGAACACCGCGGGGAACACCGCGCGGCCGGCTCACCGCGCGGCGCGGGACGGACCAGCCGCGACGCGTGGCGGCAGGGCGCACTCTCACTGGCGAAAGTGTTCTTCTGAGCTGACCGGGGTAAACATGCACGTCGTCGAATCGGCAGACGTCCCAGAAAGCCCGCAGCGGCCCGAGCCGGCGCCGGGCCGCACCGCGCAGGCCCGGACGCACCTGATCGCGGATCTCGCCGGCCTGATCCGTCCCTCGCACGCGGCCAAGGCGATCCTGCTGGTGCCGGTGGCGCTCATCGGCGCAGCCTCCTACAGCCTGGCCGAGGTGGCCGGCATCGTCGCGGCCACGGTCGCGTTCATCCTCGCCTCGGCCGCCGTCTACATCGGCAACGACATCGCCGACCGCCACCGCGACCGCCACCACCCCGTCAAGCGCCACCGGCCCATCGCGGCCGGTCGCGTGGGGGTCGGCACCGCCTCGGTGTGCTGCGCGGTCCTGCTGACGCTGCTCGGGGTCATCGTCGCCCGCGCGCCGGGCACCTACTGGCCGCTCTACGTGTACCTGGTGCTCAACATCGCCTACAGCCGCGTCCTGAAGCACATCCCGCTGGTCGACGTCGGCACGGTGGCGGCCGGCTTCGTCCTGCGCGTCGTCCAGGGGTATGAGGTGACCGGAGGACGGGTGCCGGCCTGGCTGCTGATCACGGTGTTCTCCATGTCGCTGGTGCTGCTGATCGGCAAGCGGCGGCAGGAGCTGCTGCGGACCGGCGCCGTGCACCGGCCGGCGCTTCGCGGCTACTCGATGGAGCTGACCAACTGGCTGCTGCAGATCGCCTCGGTGCTGTCACTGGTGTCGGGGCTGATGTACCTGCGCGACGAGGGCCCGTTCGGGCCGCAGCACGGCCAGACGGCGATGATGCTGTCCACGCCCTTCGCGCTGTTCGCCCTGTTCCGGTACCTGCAGATCCAGCTCGTGGACCAAGACGGCGGTGACCCGGTCCGCATCCTGCTGCGGGACCGGGTCATGGTCGCGAACTCGATGTTGTGGGCCGCCACCTTGGGTGTGACGCTCGTGCTCGTCCACCACCCATCCCTGGCGGCCCTGGTCACGTTGTGACAGCGACACGGAAAGGAAGGCGATGGACGTCCGATTACTGGGACCGGTCGAGGTGACCGTCGAAGACCGGCACGTTCCGCTGGGGCCTCCCCAGCGGCGTGCGGTGCTGGCCGCCCTGGCGGTCGACGCCAATCACCCCGTATCACTGGGGACGCTGATCGAGCGTGTCTGGGATCTTCCGCCGGACCGGGCGACGGACTCTCTCTACGCCCACATCGCGCGCCTGCGCCAGGCGCTGACGGCGACCGGGATCGGCATCGAGCGCCGCGGCGGCGGTTACGTCCTGGAGGTCGACCCCGACCGGGTGGACGCCTACCGGTTCCGCCGGCTGGCCAAGCAGGCGCAGACCCGCGCCGGGGACGACCTCACCCGGGCCGCGCTGCTGGCCGAGGCGATGGAGCTGTGGCGCGGCTCGCCGCTGACCGGCGTCCCCGGAGACTGGGCCGCGCGGATGCGCTACAGCATCGAGCAGCAGTTCGTCGGGGCCCTGGTCACCTGGGCGCAGGCGCACCTGCGGCTCGGCCGGCCCGACATGGTGGTCACCGAGCTCACCCCGCTGGTTCCGCGCTATCCGCTCGCCGAGCCGCTCGCCAGCATGCTGATGCGCGGCCTGTGCGCTCTCGGCCGCACCGCGGAGGCGGTGGCGCTGTACGCCCGGCTGCGCGGGTACCTGGCCGAGCAGCTCGGCATCGAGCCGGGTCCTGAACTGCGCGCCCTGCACCTGACCATCCTGCGCGGCGACCGCGACCCGCTGACGCGGGCGGCCGGCGCGGCCGGCGGAGCCGGGGCCCGCGAGCTGCTGTTCGCGCAGGTCACCGGCTCGGCGAGATGACCAGGCGCTGCCCGCTGTGGTCGGACTGCCCGTTCGAGCGCACCAGCCGGTACTCGTGGACGGTCAGCCCGGGCGTGGTGAAGGCCCAGTCGATGCGCCACCAGGGCAGTCGCTCGTCCCAGGTGACGGGGTAGAGGGACCCGAGGGCCGGGGCGGCGTCGGTCATCCGGTCCGGCAGCAGGCGCAGGATGCCCATCGCCGGCGAGGCGTTGAAGTCGCCGGCCAGGAAGGCCGGGTGCGGGTTCGCGTCGATGTCGGCCGCGAGCGCGCGGAGGTTGGCCACCCGCGCCCGGTGCTGGGTCCGGTCCAGACGGCGCGGGTCCAGGCCGCGCGTGGACGGGTCGAGGGGCGAGTTGATGTGGGCGTTGTAGAACGAGACGGTCTCGCCGCCGGCGCGCACGTCGGTGCGCAGGGTCTTGACGGTGTAGAAGCCGGGCCAGTGCGAACCGGCCGGGACGACGGCGTCCCGGTCGCCCTCCGCCCACGGGCGCAGGTCGATGCCGCGCGAGAGGACGATGGGGAAGCGCGACAGCGTCACCAGCTCCCCGGCCTCGGCGACGTGGTAGCCGGGGAACTCCCGGCGCAGCCGGTCCAGGCCGTCGACCCTGATCGGCCGCGAGTCCGGGCCGAAGTAGACGTACTCCTGAAGCAGCAGCACGTCGGCGTGCTGGGCGCGCAGGTACCGGTAGAAGCCGGCGGCGTCCTGGGGCGGCGTGCCGGTGGGCGGGGGCATCTCCCGTCCGGCGTCCGCCCGCTGGTCCCAGTACCAGGTGTTCCAGGAGAACACCGTGATCGCGCCTGACGGCGCCGGGACGGCGCGGTGCCACAAGGACGCGAGGTTGATGCCGCTCACTCCCGCGCCGAGCGCCAGGGAGGCCAGCGCCGCCACGGCGGCGACCGGCCGCCGTGCCCGCTGTGGCCGTTGTGGGCGCCGTATCAGGCGCGCCGCCACGACGGCCACCAGCAGCAGGGCCGGGACGAGCGCGAAGGTCAGCGGCGGCACCAGCTCGGGGACCTGCCACCACCACACCCGGCCGGACAGCGCGCGATGCAGCGCCACGACGACCAGCCAGGCCACCGCCGCCGCCGTCACCGGACCGACCCTCCGGCGCGCCCGCGGGACGCGCCGGGAGCCGCCGGGCCGCGCCGCGACCCGTGTTCCCTCGGTCATCGGCGCCGGCCGGGCACCGGACGTGGGCCCGCGGCGGGCCCCCGCCGCGGACCCCGGGGGGCCGTCACGTCGCCGCCTCCCCGGCGGCCGCCGGCCGCACGAGCAGGTCGGTGTCGTAGAGCCTGCGGAACCTCGCCGAGCACAGCCACCGCACCACCCCGGCCGCCACCCCGGCCGCGATGGTCACGTTCACCAGGAAGTGCACCGCGCCGAAGTACAGCAGGAACCACGGGCCGCGCCTGCGCAGCACGAAGCGGTACATGCCGAGATCGGCCAGCAGCGACACCGCCAGGGCGAGCGCCGGGAGCGCGGCGCCGGCCGGGCCCAGCAGGACCGCCACCGGCACCGCGGCGAGCGCCGCGAGGGCCGCCAGGCTGCCGCCGGCCCGGCTCCCGGTCTCGAACCCGCGGGCGAAGCGCCGCCGCTGCGCGTAGAGCGGCACCCGGGCCCGCCCCCGCCGGTACAGCTTGCGCAGCAGCTTGAACAGCTTGTCGTCGTGGTCGTGCCGCGAGCGCACGGCGGTGGTGAGCACCATCTCGTACCGCTGGGTGAGGCGGTGGCCGTAGTCGACCTCCTCGGTCTCGCGCAGCTCGGTGTTGAACGGCCCGATCTCGTCGTACACGCGGCGTGGCATGGCGACCAGCGCCGGGAACAGGAACGAGATCGGCCCCTCGGAGCTGACCGTCCAGTAGTAGTACTGCAGGGCGCGGTACTCCTCGACGAGGCTGTCGCGGATCAGCGGCTCGGGGTCGTGGATGCTGCACACGGCGCCGAGCCCCGCATCGCCGTCGAGCATCCGCACCGCCACCTCGACCGAGTCGGGGTAGGCGGCGACGTCGGAGTCCACGAACACGAGTATCTCACCGGTGGCGTGGGCGACGCCGAGGTTGCGCGCGCCGGCCACGCCCATGTTGCGCTCGGTGCGCACGACCCGCACGCCGAGCCGCCGCGCCACCTCGACCGAGTCGTCGGTGCTGCCGTCGTCCACCACGATCAGCTCGATCGGCCGGTAGGTCTGCTCCTGCAACGCGCGCAGGCACAGCTCCAGCGAGGCGGCGTAGTTGTAGTTGGGCACGATCGCCGACACCAGCGGGGAGTGGCCGGTCATCGTCACACCTCCACCGACGCCGAGCGGGCGGGAATGTCGTAGGTGCGGCGGAACCGGCTCGACAGCACGCATTGGGCGGCGCCGGCGAACACCGCCACCGCGACGGTGACGTTCACCAGGAAGTGCACCGCGGCGAAGTAGAGGGTGAACGGCAGGCCCGCGTAGCGCAGGACGAACCGGTACATGCCGAGGTCGGAGGCGATCGACCCGAGCAGCAGCGCGATCGGCGCGACCAGCCACAGGGGGCCGAGCAGCGCCGGCAGGGGAGCGGTGAGCACGGCGAACAGCGCGGCCAGCGACCCCCACCCGCGGCTGCTGTTGGCGGGGCCGCCGTTGAAGTCGGGGCGGCGCAGGTACAGCGGGATGTGCAGGCGGGCGCGGTGGAAGAACTTCGACAGCACCACGCTCAGCCGGTCGTCGTGGTCGTGCCTGCCGATGATCCTGTTGTCCAGCACGATGCGGTACCGCTGCGTGACGCGGTGGCCGTACTCGGCGTTCTCGCTGTGCCGCAGCGCGGGGTTGAGCGGCCCGACCTCGCGGAAGACCTCCGCCCGCATCGCGAACAGCGCGGAGTAGATGGTGGTGATGTCGCCCTCGTCACCGGAGATCCAGTAGTGGAGCTGGAGGCTGCGGTACCGCTCCACCATGCTGTCGGCGATCAGCGGCTCGGGGTCGTAGGTGCCGCACACCACCCCGATCGAGGGGTCCGCGGTGAGCAGGTCCACCGCGTGCTCGACCACGTCCTCGGCGAGCGCGAGGTCGGAGTCCAGGAAGAACAGCACCTCCCCGCGCGCGTACCCCACGCCGAGGTTGCGGGCCGCGGGGGCGCCGATGTTGGTGTCGGTCACCACGACGCGCACGCCGTGCCGGTGGGCGATCTCCACCGATTCGTCGGTGCTGCGGTCGTCGACGACGATGACCTCGATGTGGGGATAGGTCTGGCGCTCGAGCGCCTCCAGGCACAGGCCGAGCGTGCGGGCGTAGTTGTAGTTCGGCACGATGACCGAGACGAGCGGCCTTCGTTCGTCCATGATCGATGACCCCTTTCGGGCCGTCCGCAGTGTGATGACGGTTACTTGCCGCTTCCTCGCGGAAGAGGGGCATGCGGCGCCGCGGGACGCGCGGCGGAGACGAGGGCTGGGCGACTCCGACGGCCGGTCCCCGGCGGCGCCGGTCACCCGCTCCGGCGCAGCAGCAGCGGCGCGGCGCGGCCCCGGCCGGTCCTGGTGAACTCCGAGCCGCCGTTGACCCGGGGGAAGGGCTCGTCCGGAACGGGGACCTCCAGGAAGGCGCAGAGCGGCTCCCAGCCTTCACGCGCGTCGAAGATCAGGAGCCGCTCGGCCGGGATGGTGGCGACGACCTCGGCCGTGTGCGCCCTGAACAGTTCGATGGCGCGTTCCGGCGCGCGGTCGGCCGGGGTCCGGAAGGTGCGGGCGTCGAGGGTGGTGTCCACCATCTTCACGAACGCGGCGAGATCGGTGCCCAGCAGCGACGACAGCGCGACCGCCGCCCGGCCCGGCAGCGAGTTCATCCGCTGCCGCTGCATGAACAGCGTGCCGCGCATGCTGTCCAGCCACCGCTCCGGATCGCGCACGGTAAGGACGATCTTCGCCTTGGGGTAGTACTCGGCCAGTGCCCGCCAGTGCGCGGAGGTCGGCCCGTCCACGCACGACTCGTAGCCGATGAGCACGTCGTCCCAGTTCACGTCCCGTCCGTGCCTGAGCCCGGCCTCCAGCAGCGGCCTGATCCGGCCGGGGTGGTGGAACACGTCCACCATGTGATGACACGGCCCGAGGCCGAGCCGCTCCAGCGCCGTCTTCAGCGACAGCGTCCCTGTCCTGCCGAACCCGGTGCCGATGACGCGCATGGCGCCTAGTCCTGCGCGGCGAGCAGCTGGGCGGGCTTGGTGAGGCGCGAGAGCGCCAGGCGTTGCAGGACGCCCACCGCCCCGCCGAGGGCGCCGGTGAAGGTGACGGCGAGATGGACGCCGGAGAAGTAGACGCCGAACGGGACGCCCCGCTGGGCGAAGGCGAACCGGTAGGTCGTGCCGTCCAGCGCGGCGGCGGCGGCGACGAGCGCGGGCGGGACCAGCGCGCCGGCGCGGCCGGCCACCAGGGGCAGCGCCAGGGCCGGGACCGCGGCGAGCAGCAGGACGCCGCCGACCGCGCGGGGCACCGAGTCGCCGGGCGTCTCGCCCTGGCGCCAGTCCATCGCGCTGAGGCGGGCGCGGCGGAACACCTTGCGCAGGATCGTCCGCACGGTGGCGTCGTGGTCCTTGCGCCCGCGCACCGTGTCGGTGAGCCGCACCTCGTGGTCGCGGTTCACCCGCACGCGGTAGTCGGAGGAGACGGTCTCGCGCAGCTCGGGGTCGAACGGGCCGACCTCGGCGAACACCTTGGCCGGCACGGCGAGCACCGCCGCGTGCAGCTCCAGGGTCGGGCGGTGGGCCGGCATCCACCAGCGGTACATCTGCAGCGCGCGATACTGGGAGGCGAGGCTCTGGGACATCAGCGACTCGGGGAGCAGGATCCCGCCGAGCGCGCCGACCGAGGGCTGGGCGTCGAGGATCTCCACCGCGTTCTGCACGGCGTCGGGGTCCAGGGCGATGTCGGCGTCGAGGAAGAACAGGATCTCGCCGGTGGCGTGCTCGGCGCCGAGGTTGCGCGCGCGGGTCGGCCCGCCGTTGACCTCCGTGCGCAGCACCTTCGCGCCCTTGGAGGCGGCGACCTCGGCCGCGTCCTCGGTGCCGCAGTCGTCCACCACGATGACCTCGATGTGCGGGTAGGTCTGTGCCTTCAGCGCATCCAGGCAGAGTCGCAACACGTCGGACCGGTTGTAGCTGGGGATGATGACGGAGACTACGGGGTGCTCCCGACTCATGGTGTGCTCCAGTGGCTAGAAGCCGTGGTCGCGACACGGGGGTGTCCGACCTCGTGTCCGTTTCACGCTAAGCACGGGGGCTTGTCCCATTCTTGTCGCGTCCGTCCTCCGGGCCGGGCCACCGGCGGCGCGGCTGACAAGGATGCGCGGCTGACAAGGATGCGACAAGACCGCGTCAATACGTTCGACGCCGACCCACGCACCGAGAATGGTGTCGATCTCTCCGAGGATGGTGTCGATGCGCGACCGGGACGCCGTGATCGAGGAGCAGCCCCTCAGCCCGCCGTCCGAGCCCGGTGCGGGCTGGGCGACGCGCCTCGGGCGTGCTATCCGCCCGCGACGGCGATGGTGCCTGGGCACCAAGCTCGTCGTTACCGCCTCCGTGGCGTGGCTGGTGTTCGTGGTGTGCCACCTGCTGGCCAGCGGGCGCACCTCACTGTGGGCGCCGATCGACCTGATCCCGCCGCTGCTGTTCCTCGCGGTCCCGGTGGCGCTGATGCTCGTGGCGCCGCTGGCCCGACCGGTCCGCTGGCGCATCATGTCGCTGCTGCTGGTCACCGTGCTGCTCGGCGCCGGGCGGAGCGGGGTGAACTACGAAACCCTGTGGTACACGCCGCCGCCCGCCCCGCCGGGGGCCATCACCGTGGCCGCCTGGAACACCGAGTTCTGGGACCAGGACTGGCGCACCGCCGAGGGCGACCGGTATTCCCCCGAGTTCTACGCCTACCTGCACAGCCTGAACGCCGATGTCTACCTGCTGATGGAGTACCTCTACGTCGACACCGCGGCGGGCGACATGACCTCGCAGCGCTGGACGGCCGACCTGGCCGAGCGCATCGACAAGACGGCCGAGCTGCGCCGGGAGTTCCCCGGCTACCACATCGCGGTGTCCGGCGAGCAGATCACGCTGTCGCGGTTCCCCATCGTCGCCCACCGCGGCCTGGACGTGCGCCCGTGGCTGCCGGCCGACCAGAAGCCGATCCCCGAGGCGCTGCGCGCCTGGACCGAGGGCTACACGGTCGAGACGCTGCGCACCGACATCGAGGTCGGCGGGAAGGTGGTCTCCTTCTACGACGGCCAGATCTCCCAGCCGCCGACCGAATGGCGGCTCTGGAGCGCCGAGTCGCGCGACCTCGATCACAGTCACACCCTGCGGCGCGAGGCGAGCTTCCGGGCGATCAGCGCGGACATCGCGGCCAACCGCAACCCCGTGGTGCTCGCCGGCGACCTCAACACCTCCCCGGCGATGGGCATCCGCCGCCTGCTCCCCGAGCGGCTGGTCGACCGGACACCGGCGCTCTCGTCCCTCTATCCGGCGACCTACCTGGCCGGGACCGCCGAGCTGTGGCGGATCGACTGGCTGTACACCACCCCCGACGTGGCCGTGCACCGCTACGAGCTGCCCGGCCCGGCGGGGCTGTCCGACCATCGGGCCCAGCGCGTGGTCATGTCGGTGTCCTGACCGGCGCGCGGGGCACGGCCGGTGACCTTACCGACGAAGGGAACGGATATGCCTGACGAGATGGCCTGGCGTGGTGATGTCGCGGTCATCGTGCCCAACTACAACAAGAAAAAGACCCTCCGCGCCTGCCTGGAATCGGTGTACGCGCAGACCTACCCGGCGGCCGAGGTGATCGTCGTCGACGACGTCAGCACCGACGGCTCACTGGACATCGCGCGGGAGTTCCCGTGCACGATCGTCGAGCCGCCGCGCAACCAGGGCCCGGCCGGCGCGCGCAACCTCGGCGTGGCGAGCAGTTCCGCCCCGCTGCTGTTCTTCGTGGACTCCGACACCGCGCTCGCGCCGGACGCCGTCCACAACGCGGTCAGGGCCTACCGGCGGACGCCCGACGCGGGGATGGTGCAGGGCATCTACGACAAGGAGCCGCTGTACGACGACGGCCCCGTGGAGCGGTACCGGGTCATCTGCGAGCACTACGAGCGCAGCCAGACCACCGCGACGTTCCTGTCCTGCACGCTGATCCCGCGCCACGTCTTCGAGGAGGCGGGGCGCCTGGACGAGCGGCTGCGCGACGGCGAGGACTTCGAGTTCGGCACGCGGGTCCCGTCCCGCTACCGGCTGGTGGTGGACACCTCGGTGGTCACCCGCGCCGACGACGAGGACCGGTTCTGGGGGTGCCTGGTGGAGCGGTTCGTCCGCTCGACCACGCTTCCGCTGATCATGGTGCGGGCGCGGCGGCTGCGCGGGGAGGGCCGGGTCGGCTTCCAGCTCAACATGATCGGGACCGGCCAGCACAGGCGCCGCAAGCCGCCGCGGGTCTCCTCCGCCTCGGCGACGGCGACCTTCCTCACGCTGCCGCTCGCCCTGCTCAGCCCCTGGCTGCTGCTCGTGCCGGCGGCGACGCTGGCGGTGTTCCTGCGAATGAACAGCAGGTTCATCGGGTTCACCTACCGGTACCGGGGCGCCCGCTTCGCCCTGTGGGTGAGCTGGATGCAGCTGTGCTTCCACACCGCGTTCTTCCTCGGCGCCTGCGTGGGGCTGCTACGCGTCGCCTACGAACTGGCCCGCCGGCAGGGCGAGCCGGTCAGGACCGGCCTGTCCCCGGCCTCGACGGCCGGTGCGCGCGAGTGAGCGCGAGCAGCGTCCCCCCACCGGCACGGCGGTTCCGGCCTCCCCGGATACCGGGGCCGCTGCGGCGGCTGCGGCTGCCGCGCCTGCCCCGCCCGCTGAAGCGGGCGTTGATCGCGGCCTTCGCGCTGGCCGTCGCGGGCGCCATCGCGCTGACGCTGTCCCGCCTCGACTGGGGGGTGGTCGGCGTCCTGTTCACCCGGCGCGACCCGGCGCAGATCACCCTGCTGCTGGCCGGCGCGCTGGTGGCCAGCATGGCCGGGTTGTCGTTCGGGTTCCTGGCCTGGCGGGTGGTGCTGCTGGAGATCGGCCCGCCGGTCAGCGAGCCGCGCGTGGTGCGCATCTTCTTCGTGGGCTTCCTGTCGAAGTACGTGCCGGGAAGGGTGCCCGGCATCATCGCCATCACCAAGGTCGCCACCGCCAACGGCGTCACCTTCGCCCGGCTGATCAGCACGGCGGCGGTGGTCATGAGCCTGGTGCTGCTGAGCGGGTTCACGGTCGGGCTGCTGGCGGGCGTGCAGATGCTCGGCGCGCAGGCGGCATGGCTGGCGGGCGCCGCCGTGCTCATCGTGGTCGTCCTGGTGCGGCCGCAACTGATCAACCACGGGTCCGCGCTGCTGCTGCGGCTGCTGCGCCGGCCCACGGCGGCCAAGGCCGCCTCGGTCCGCGGGGTGCGGCTGGCGGTCGGCTGGCAGAGCCTGTCGTGGGTGGTCACCGGGCTGCACCTGTGGCCGCTGGCCATCGCCATGGGCGCGCCCGCGGCCCGGTCGCTCGCGCTGTGCGTCGGGGCGTTCACCCTGGCCACGACGATCGGCATCGCGGCCGTGTTCATCCCCGACGGCATCGGCGTCCGCGAGGCGGTGCTGACGGCGGCGCTGAGCGTCGTCCTGCCCGCCCCGGCCGCCGCCGTGGTGGCGGTGGCCAGCCGCCTGGTCTCCACGGTCAGCGAGGTGCTGCTCGGAGCCGCCGCCCTGGCCGTCGCCGAGTACCTCATCCGCCGGGGGAGGGCCGCCCCCGGGCACCCCGCCCAGCCGCCGGCCCCGCAGGCCACGGCCTCGATCGACGGCGCGACCTGATCGCCCGCCTCGCGAACCCGGACGGCTCGCCACCGAGGAGGAGCGGGCGAGGACGTGAACGTGAAAATCCCCAGGCCGTGCGGCCTGGGGATGGAGGTGGTGGGCGATACTGGGATTGAACCAGTGGCCTCTACCGTGTCAAGGTAGCGCTCTCCCACTGAGCTAATCGCCCTCGATGAAGATCAGAGCGGACGACGGGATTCGAACCCGCGACCCTCACCTTGGCAAGGTGATGCTCTACCAGCTGAGCCACGTCCGCATGATCACCCGGGCGGTGACGCCCGTGCGATGCCTTTCAACTTTACCGGATCCCGGCGGTGCGAGATCCCGTCGAGGTGGAGACGGGATTTGAACCCGTGTACGCGGCTTTGCAGGCCGCTGCCTCGCCTCTCGGCCACTCCACCAGGATCTTTCCGAGCGGACGACGGGATTCGAACCCGCGACCCTCACCTTGGCAAGGTGATGCTCTACCAGCTGAGCCACGTCCGCATGACCTCGGAGGGAACCGCTCTCCGGGTACGCAGATGACTCTAGCGCGTCCCCGGGCCGCGCGTGCACAGTCCACGCGGAACAGGGGTGCGTACCGGAGGGCGGAATCGCACCCGCACCAGGGGCGCGGCGCGGCGAGATGGGGCTGGATCGAGACGCTCGGGTGCGTATCGTTGCCCGGAATCGGGCAGGATTCTTGGCGTGCCGCCGTTTTCCTGCGTAAAGTCTCGCCCTGTGTCAACGGCACGGCAGCATTCCCACGAAGATCTGATCGCGCATCTGACCCGCACCACCCTGCTTCGCCCGGGAGAGGCGGCACGGGTGGTCGCCGAGGTCGTGGCGTACTTCTCGGAGTCCCTGGAGGAGTACGTCCGCCGCCGCCACGGCGAGATGAAGGCGCGCGGCATGACCAACGAGCAGATCTTCCCCACCATCGCCGCCGAGCTCTCCGCCCGCCCCGTCGCGGCTCCCGGGCTGTCGTTGCGCCAACTGCGCCGCATCGTTTACGGCTAACGCCAAGGAGATCTATATGTGTGGAATCGTGGCTTACGTCGGGCCGAAGGACGCGGCGCCGATCCTGCTGGAGGGCCTGCAGCGGCTGGAGTACCGCGGCTACGACTCGGCCGGTCTCGTCGTCGGCAACAAGGGCCTGAAGATGCGCAAGGTCAAGGGCAGGGTGGCCGACCTGGCGGCGGCCGTGCCCGCGCGGTTCAAGGGCGGCCTCGGCATCGGCCACACCCGCTGGGCGACCCACGGCGTGCCCAACGACGTCAACGCCCACCCCCACCTCGACACGGCGCAGCGCATCGCGGTCGTCCACAACGGCATCATCGAGAACGCCGGCGAGCTGCGGGCCAAGCTCGTCGCCGACGGCGCGGTCTTCCTCTCCGAGACCGACACCGAGGTGCTCGCCCACCTCATCGCCCGCACCGTCGAGGACACCGACTCCCTGGAGGAGGCGGTCCGCAAGGCGCTCAAGAGCATCGTCGGCACCTACGGCATCGCCGTGCTGGACGCCCAGCGCGCCGGCGAGATCGTCGTCGCCCGCAACGGCAGCCCGATCGTCATCGGCATCGGCGAGAAGGAGATGTTCGCCGCCTCCGACGTGGCCGCCCTCATCCGCTACACCCGGCAGGTGGTGCACCTGGAGGACGGCGAACTGGCCGTGCTCAAGGCCGACGGGTTCCGCACCTTCACCATGGACGCCCGCGCCACCTCCAAGGAGCCGCTGACCGTCGACTGGGACGCCGGCCACTACGACACCGGCGGCTACGAGCACTACCTGCTCAAGGAGATCTCCGACCAGCCCGAGTCGGTCGCCCGCACGCTGAGCGGCCGCCTGGACGGCCGGTTCAACATCGCCCACCTGGGCGGGCTGAACCTCGACGCCCGCGAGACCCGCGCCTTCCGCCGCGTGAAGATCATCGGCTGCGGTTCCGCCTACTACGCCGGCCAGATCGGCGCCCAGCTCATCGAGGAGCTCGCCCGCATCCCCGCCGACGCCGAGCCCGCCTCGGAGTTCCGCTACCGCAGCCCCGTGGTCGAGCACGACACCCTGTACGTCGCGGTCAGCCAGTCGGGGGAGACCTACGACACCCTGGCCGCCGTGCAGGAGCTCAAGCGCAAGGGCGGCCGGGTGCTCGGCGTCGTCAACGCCGTCGGCAGCGCGATCGCCCGCGAGGTGGACGGCGGTGTCTACCTGCACGCGGGGCCGGAGGTCTCGGTGGCCTCCACCAAGGCCTTCACCTCCACCGCCGTGGCGTTCGCGCTCATCGCCCTGCACTTCGGCCGGGTCCACGACCTGTCGCCCGCCGACGGGCGGCGCATCGTCGAGGGCCTGCAGAGGCTGCCCGACCAGATCGCCGAGATCGTCAAGCAGAACGACGCCATCGAGGCCCTGGCCCGCAAGTACGCCCCGCACCCGAGCATGATGTTCGTCGGCCGCGTGCGCGGCTACCCGGTGGCCCGCGAGGGCGCCCAGAAGCTCAAGGAGGTCTCCTACGTGCACGCCGAGGCCTACCCGGCGAGCGAGCTCAAGCACGGCCCGCTGGCCCTCATCGGCCCCGACATGCCGACCGTGGCCATCGTGCCCGACGACGAACTGCTCGACAAGAACCTCACCACCCTCGGCGAGATCCGCGCCCGCGGCGGCAAGGTGCTCATGGTCGGCCACCGCGTCCCCGACGCCAAGCTGGCCGAGGACGTCATCGTGGTCCCGAAGAACGAGGTCGAGCTGGACCCGATCCTGCTCGGCATCCCCCTGCAGCTGTTCGCCTACCACGCCGCCGTCGCCCTCGAACGCGACGTCGACAAGCCGCGCAACCTCGCCAAGAGCGTCACCGTCGAGTAGCCGCGCCGCCCGCCGGCCCGTGGCGTCCCCGTCCCGCGGCGGACGCCCCGGGACGCCCAGGACGCTTCGGTGCCTGGGAGACGCGGGACGCCGGGACGCCAGGGCGGGGCGGGCAGGGGACCGCGGCGCAGGTAGTGGGACATTCCGGGCATCGGTCGGCGGATCGTATTGTTCACGGGTGAGCAATCTGGAACGGGAACCGCACGAGACCGCCTGCGGCGGCGAGGGCGAGGCCGCAGAAGGACCGGTCCGCGAGCTGCTGGCCGGCCGTGACGTCGTCCTCGGCGGCACGCGCGGCATCAAGGTGACCCGCACGCTGCCCGGCCGCGAACGCCGCATGGTCGGCGCCTGGTGCTTCCTCGACCACTACGGCCCCGAGCGGGCCACCATGAGCGTCGGCCCGCACCCGCACACGGGCCTGCAGACGGTGACGTGGCTGCTGGAGGGCGAGGTGCTGCACCGCGACAGCGTCGGCAGCGAGCAGCTCATCGGTCCGGGCCGGTTGAACATCATGACGGCCGGCCGCGCCATCGCCCACTCCGAGGAGTCGGTGCGGCCGGACTCGGTGATCCACGGCGTGCAGCTGTGGGTGGCGCTCCCCGGCGCGTCCCGCCATACCGAACCGTCCTTCGAGCACCACGCGGACCTGCCGCGGCTGGTCGCGCCCGGCGTCGAGGTGACCGTCTTCGCCGGAGAGCTCGCCGGGCTGGTGTCGCCGGCCCGCGTCCACAGCCCGCTGACCGGCGCCGAGGTCGCCTTCGACGACCGGTCGGCCATCACGCTGCCCCTGCGCCCCGATTTCGAGTACGCGGTGCTGACCCTGTCCGGCGAGGTCGAGGCCGACGGGACGCGCCTGACCCCCGGCCCGCTGCTCTACCTGGGCAGCGGACGCTCCGAGATCGCCCTGGCCTCTGCGGGGCAGGGCCGGGCGCTGCTGCTCGGCGGCGAGCCGTTCGAGGAGGAGATCCTCATGTGGTGGAACTTCGTCGGCCGTGACCAGCAGGAGATCGAGCGCTTTCGCAAGGAGTGGGAGCAGGGCGCCGCGTTCGGTGACGTCGGCGGCACCGCCCTCGCCCGCATCCCCGCCCCGCCGCTGCCCACCATCCGCCTGAAGCCCCGCGGCCGCCGCCGGTAGCCTCACCGGCCGGGCCGGAGCGCGAGGTCACGCCGAGGTCGCCGTCGCGGGGCGAGGGCGCCCCGCGACGAGGACCTGCGGTGCGGTGCGCGCGGTCGCTCACCTGCCGCTGTGGCGCGTGCGGCCGGTCACCTGCCGCGAGCGCGCGCGGCCGCTCACCCGGCCGGCTGCAGGGCGACGGGAAGAGGACGTTCGCAGGTGCTGGTGAGCGTCACCGCGGTCCCCGAGTGCGCGGCGGACAGCAGGGACTCCATGACCTCCAGCACGTGGTAGGCCAGCGTCCCGCCCGCGCGGGGCTCCCGGCCCGCCGGGGTCGCCGCGAAATCCGCCAGCCCCACCCCGCGCCCGGCCTCGAGGTAGCCGGCCGAGACGGGAAGGGGCTCCCAGCTCCGCTCGTCGACCTTCGCCAGCATGACCGGCCCGTCGAAGTGGTTCGGATCGGGCACCGAGAGCGAGCCCTGCTCGCCGTGCACCTCGATCTTGGGCGCGGTGGTCGCCGCCCCGTCGAAGCTCATCACCAGCGTGGACATCGCCCCCGACGCGTGGACGAGCACGCCGGTGACGTGGGTGTCGATGGTGACCGGGATCTCCTCTCCGCGGCGGGGGCCCGAGGCGATGACGCGCTTGTCCCGGGTGCGCCCGGCGGCGCCGACGACCGTCGTCACCGGCCCGAGCAGGGTGATCAGGCTGGTGATGTAGTAAGGGCCCATGTCCAGGAGCGGGCCGCCGCCGGGGGCGTAGTAGAAGTCGGGGTTGGGGTGCCACATCTCGTGGCCGGGGGTCATCATGGTCGCGGTCGCGGCGACCGGCCTGCCGATCAGGCCGTCGTCGATGGCCTTGCGGGCCGTCTGGGTGCCGACGCCGAGCACCGTGTCGGGCGCGCACCCCACGCGCACCCCGGCGTCGGCGGCGGCGCGCAGCACCCGGGCGGCGTCCACGGCGTTCGCGGCCAGGGGCTTCTCGCAGTAGACGTCCTTGCCGGCCGCGATGGCCAGCAACGCGACCTCGGCGTGCGCGGCGGGGATGGTGAGGTTGAGCACCACGTCGATGCGCGGGTCGGCCATCAACTCGGCCACGCTCAGCACCTCGACGCCCGGGTAGGGCCGCACGGCCTCCCTGGCCCGTTCGAGGTCCAGGTCGGCCACCGCCGTCAGCCGCAGCCCCGGCAGCCGTTCGATGGTCTGGCCGTACTGGGCGAAGATGACGCCGCACCCGACGACGCCGACGTTCACCGGCTCGCCCACAGCATCCCCCTCTCGATGATGGTGCGCACGTTGTCGTCGTTCAGGACGTCCAGGCTGTGTCCCGGGGTCGCGACGAAGATCTTCCCGTCGCCCCACAGGCGGGTCCAGATCGCGGGCGAGGTGACCTCGCGGTGCCAGGGGTCCCACGGGCGGACCTTCTGCGTCGTGGTGGCCAGCACGTCGACGTAGTCGTCGGCCAGCACCCAGTACTGCTCGGTCACCAGGTCGAAGTCCGCGATGCCCGCCGTGATGGGGTGGGTGCTCGCCTCGGGCAGGATGTTCACGGTGTAGGGGACGAAGTTGTCGGCCGGGGAGCCTTCCCGCTCGGCCGGGTCCTTTCCTGGATGGCAGGCGAACTGCCCGCCGATGAGATGCAGGTAGTCGGAGGAGGCGCGGAAGGAGTCGGCGATGCCGCCGTGCCAGCCCGCGAGTCCCGTGCCGGCGCGGACGGCGGCCTCCAGCCCCCGCAGTTCCTCCGGCTCGATCGTGCCCATGGTGTAGCACTGCACGATGAGGTCGACCCCGGACATGAACGCGGGATCCGCGTAGGGGGCTGGTGACTCCGCTCGATGTACCTCGAATCCCTGCTTCTCCAGGAAGGGGATGAAGAGGTCGGTGGCCTCCACCGGGACGTGCCCTTCCCAGCCACCCCGTACCACCAGCGCCCTGCGGCCGTGCTCGTCTGACATGCTTTCACCTATTCACTCAACGGCAAACGACTCCAATCCTCACATTTCCGGCCGGATCGGTCACTACTGCATTTTTGCCATAGGCCGGCCCCGCGCCGGAAGTCGTCGCGCGGGGCCGCGTCCGTCAGGCGGGAGTGCAGGTCACCTGGGACGGAATCGCGTTGGTGCCGTTCCAGGAGCCGTTGAAGCCGAACGAGGTGGAGGCGCCGGCCCCGAGCGTGCCGTTCCAGGACAGGTTCGCGGCCTTCACGTTGGATCCGCTCACCGTGTACGAGGCGTTCCAGAGCTGGGTGATCGTCTGGCCGTTGGGGAAGGTCCAGGCGGCCGTCCATCCGCTGATCGTGGCGGTCCCGGTGTTCTTCACGGTGACGGTCGCCCCGAAGCCGCCGGGCCACTGGTTGGTGAGGGCGTACGTCGCGGTGCAGGCGTCACCGGTGTTCCCCGACGGCGACGGGCTCGGCGAGGGGGAAGGTGACGGCGAGGGACTGGGGCTCGGGGACGGCGACGGGCTGGGGGTGGGCGTCGCGGAGACCGTCGGCGTCGGGGTCGGGGTGGGAGTGGGGGTGGGGGTCGCGGAGGGCGACGGGCTCGGGGACGGGCCGGCCTTCTCCGCGGTCCAGGCGCTCACCCACGCCAGCACCGCGTTCCAGTTGATCGCGACCTCGTTGACCGACCATGCCTCGATGTCGTCGAGGTAGCACTTCTGCGGCCTGCACCCGCTGAGCCGGGCCTGGGCGACCGGGTCCTGCAGCCCGCTGTTGGGGCCGCCGGCGAGCGCGCCGGGCGGTGCGATGGGCAGTGAGGAGTCGAGCTGGTGTGCCCAGAATCGGTGGTGGACGTTGCGCGAGGGCTGGTCGCCGTACCCGGTCACATACGACTGGCCCAGCGGGTTGCGCCCGAACTCGTAGGCCATCGTCTCGAACACGCCGGTGCGAAAGCGCTCCTGCCCGCTGAAGTCGTAGGCGAGCGCGAGCAGGGCGGCGTTGTTGAGTATCAGGTTGTTCGAGCCCCAGATGTAGCCTCCGCCCGAGGGCGCGAACGGCACCGGGTAGCCCTGTCCGCGCATCGCGGCGAGCAGCGTGTCGCCGTTGCTGACGAAACGGTCGCGTAACTGCTGGCCGATGGCGGAGGTCAGGCCGTTCGGCACGAGCGCGAGGGTGATGTCGCCGAGCGAGCCGACCTCCGACCACTGCGCGCCCTCGTTGGTGAAGCTCCTGCCGTAGTAGAGGGACGATCGGGTGAGGTCGTCGCGGTAGGTCTGCTTGCCCGTGGTGACGTACAGCTCGGCGGCCGCCCAGTAGAACTCGTCGGTGACCTTGGTGTCGACGTAGGAGCCGCCGCCCTGGTCGTCGTTGCTCGGGGCGATGACGGACGGATTGGCCTTGGCCGCCGCGTACGCCTTCTCCGCGGCGGTGAGGCAGCGGCTGGAGAAGGTGGAGTTGACGGAGGTCCACACCCGGGCGCACTGCGCGGCGGACGCGGCCAGGTTCAGCGTGGCGGCGGTGGTGGGCGCGGACAGCAGGCGGGGCTGGGGGTCCTGGTCGGGGCGCAGCGGCAGGCCGGTCCACGCCTGGTCGTGGATCTTGGCGTGTGCCATGCCGGCGAGCGGCTGCCCGTCCGGGACCTGCATCTTCAGCATGAAGTCGATCTCCCAGCGCGCCTCGTCGAGGATGTCGGGCACGCCGTTGCCCCGCTCGGGGATCGCCATGGTGCCGTCGCCGAACGCCGTGCTGTTCGCGCCGGAGACGTACTTGGCCCGCTCGTAGATGTTGACCAGCTGCCAGGCCGACATGCCGCCGTTGACCACGTACTTGCCGTGGTCTCCCGCGTCGTACCAGCCGCCGCGCACGTCGAGCCGGTATCCGCAGCCGCTGCGGCAGGGCACGTTGTCGTCGCCCTGGTTGGGCGAGAGGTTCAGGTGGCCGGCGGGCCGGGCGTACTGGCTTCCCACGTACTGCGCGTCGATCGCGATGCCGCTGCGCTGGTGGTAGAAGAACGCCAGCGCGTCGTAGGGCAGCTTCTTCCAGGCGTCGGCGCCGATGTCGAAGGCCCGGCTGGACTCGTTGCCCACGGTGAGCACGAAGTTGGTGCCCGTTCCGGTGTACGAGGAGAAGTCGATCTTGTGAACCGTGTCGCCCGACGGGCCGTCCTGCCCGAAGACGGTCGTGGTCCCCGTCGCCACCACCTGGTCGGAGCCGTTGAGCAGGCTCCAGGTCAGCGGCGAGGAGGAGGAGGTGACGACGGTCGCCTGCTTGGCCATGCCCGGCGCGTAGGCCACCTGGTTGACCTTGATGCTCTGTCCGAGCGGCGGGCGGGCGAGGGCCTGCACCGGGCTCGTCGCGGTCACGACGGCGAACGACGCCACCCCGACGGCGAGCGCCATGGACAGTGCCGCCCGGGGGCGGCCCCTCCAGCCTGGTCTCTTCATGATGAACACCTCCGGCCTTCATGGTTCGTTACCGCATCATGGGGATGAGACGGGATCGGAGGACACCTCTCGGGCGAACCGGTCGCTCTGCCGCAGGTCACCGCATCGATTTCACGAATGATTCTGAACATTTCACGAATGCTTCGTGCTCGTTCCGTAGACTCCATCTGTGACCAGCACAGGCCCTCCCGTCGAGATGGGACCGCGGCGCCGCCAGGAGGTCACGGTCGCGCAGATCGCCGCGCTGGCCGGGGTGTCCCCGCCGACCGTGTCCAAGGTGATCAACGGACGCTCCGGCGTGTCGGTGGCCACACGGCGGCGGATCGAGGAGCTGATCCACGAGCACGGCTGGCAGCGCCGGCCGGAGCGGGCCGAGTCCACGGCCATCATCGAGATCCTCTTCCAGGCCGTCGACAGCTTGTGGGCGCTGGAGCTCATCCGCGGTGTCAACCAGGTCGCCCGGTCCTACGGCCAGACCGTGGCCGTCACGGACATGCAAGGACACAACTCTCCCCACGGCGAATGGATCGAGGAGGTCCTGGCCCGGCGTCCCGCCGGTGTGATCGCCGTCTCGGCCGAGCTGAGCGACCACAAGCACGCGCAGCTCGCCAGCAGGTCCATCCCGCTCGTCGCGCTCGACCCGTACGGCGAGCCGGGTCACCGGGTCCCCTCGGTCGGCGCGACGAACTGGAACGGCGGCCTGTCGGCCACCCGGCACCTGCTGGAGCTCGGGCACCGCAGGATCGCGGTGATCAGTGGGCCGCTGACCGTGATGTGCTGCCGCGCCCGGTTCGACGGCTACCGCGCCGCCATGGACACCGCGGGCGTCCCCGTCGATCCCCGGTTTCTGCGGACCTGCCCGCTCTACGTGGAGGCCGGCCGCACCGAGGCGGAGGCGCTGCTCGCCCTGCCGGACCGTCCCACCGCCGTCTTCGCGGGCAACGACCTCCAGGCCCTGGGGGTGTACCAGGCGGCCCTGCGCGCGGGGCTGCGGGTGCCCGGCGACCTCAGCGTCGTCGGGTTCGACGACCTGCCGCTCGCTCAGTGGGCCGACCCGCCGATGACCACCGTGCACCAGCCGCTGGCCAAGATGGGCGCCGCCGCCGCGGAGCTCGTCATGGCCTTGGCCGCCGGTGACCCTCCGGAGCATCACCGCGTCGAACTCGCCACCCACCTGGTCGTCCGCGGCAGCACCACCTCACCGCTCTGAACGGCGCCCGGTGAGACGGGCGCCGGAGGCCGCCACCGCGCACGGCGGCCATGCCGCACCGCGGGGTCTCCCCGTGCCCTGGACGCCGGGGCGGGGCGGGCAGAATGACGGGGTGCGGGTGCGGGCGGCGGTGAGGCCGCTGGTCAGTGGGGGGACCTATCGGCGGGCGGTGCATCTGCTGCTCGGCGGTGTGCTGCTGCTGCCGTACCTGCTGGTCGCGGGCATGCTCGCGCAGACCTTCGCTGTCGGCCAGGTGCCGCGCGGGGTGCTGGCGCTCGTGCTCGCGCTGACGGTCGCGATCGGCGTGGTGCCGCCGTTCCTGCGCGGCACCAGGGCGCTCGAGATCGTCGCCGCGCGTTCGCTGCTGGGCGTCGATCTGCCCGATCCGCCCGAGACGGCCGAGCGGGGGCGAGCGGCCTGGGAGACCCGGTCGCGGGCGGCGCTGTGGTTCGCCGTCCACCTCGCCGTGGGCGGGCTCGTCGGGGCGTTGATCCTGGTTCCCCTGGTGACGGGGGTGATCCTCGTCGTGCGGTGGGCGGGCGCGGCCGGCGGCACGGTGGACCCGCCGTGGCTCGGGCCGCTGGAGGAGCAGGGCGGCGGCCTGCTCCTGCCGGTCGGCGTCGCCCTGCTGGTGGGCGTCGTGTACGCCGTGGCCGGGCTCGGGGCGCTGGCGGCGGTCATGGCGCCCGTTCTGCTCGGGCCGTCGGCGGCCGAGCGCATCGCCGCGCTGGAGGAGCGCGCGGCGAGGCTCGCCGAGCGCAACCGGCTGGCCCGCGAGTTGCACGACTCCATCGGGCACGCGCTGACCGTGACGATGCTGCAGGCCAGTGCCGCGCTCCACCTGCTGGACACCGATCCGGCCTTCGCGCGGCAGGCCCTGATCGCGATCGAGGAGACCGGGCGCGCCGCCACCGAGGACCTCGACCGCGTCCTCGGCATGCTGCGCGAGCCCGAGCCGCCGTCGTGGCCGGGGATGGCGGACCTCGACGGCCTGCTCGCCCATTCGCGGGGCACCGGCGCGGCGGTCAGCACGCGGGTCGAGGGCTCGCTGGCCGGCCTGCCCGAGCCGGTGTCGCGGGAGGGGTACCGCATCGTCCAGGAATGCCTGACCAACGCGCTTCGGCACGCGGGCCCGGTCCCCGTGACGCTGCGCGTCGCCGCCGACGGCCGCACGCTGGCGATCGAGGTGTCCAATCCGGTCACCGGGCGGCGCGCGCGGGAGGCGGGGGGCAGAGGGCTCGCGGGCATCCGCGAGCGCGTCACCCTGCTCGGCGGCGCCATGACGGCGGGCGAGGAGTCCGGCCGCTGGCACGTCTCGGTCCGGCTCCCGGCGGAGCGGGGCCGCAAGGCGGTACGACGACCGGTGGACGGGGGGCCGAGGCGTCCCGGCGAGGGGACGGCCGGCGCGGTGGAGGAGGGGGAGGGCGCGTGACCATCCGGGTGGGCATCGTCGACGACGAGGAGCTCGTCCGGGTCGGCCTGCGGGTGATCATCGGGGCGCAGCCCGACCTGGAGGTGGTGGGCGAGGCCGCCGACGGGGCCGAGGTGATGGCGATGGTCGCCCGCACCCGGCCGGACGTGCTCCTCATGGACGTGCGCATGCCCGCCATCGACGGCATCGAGGCCACGCGCCGGCTGCTCGCCGCGTCCGGCACCCCGCCGCGCGTCCTGGTCATCACCACCTTCGAGAACGACGACCACGTGTACGACGCCCTGCGGGCCGGGGCCAGCGGGTTCGTCCTCAAGCGCACCCGCCCGGCCGAGGTCGTGGAGGCCGTCCGGCTGGTCGCGCGGGGGGAGTCGCTGGTGTTCCCGGCCGCGATCCGCCGCCTGGCCGGCGCGCACGGCCGCGGCGCCCCGGGCGGGCTGGCCGCCGACCGGCTCCGGCGGGCCCGGCTCACCGAACGGGAGGAGGAGGTGCTGCGGCTGATGGCCACCGGCCTGTCCAACGCCGAGATCGCCGCCCGGCTGGTGGTCGGGGCCGAGACGGTCAAGACCCATGTCGGCAACGTGCTGGCCAAGCTCGGGGCCCGCGACCGCACGCAGGCGGTCATCGCCGCCTACGAGTCCGGCTTCGTCGCCCCGCCGGCCCCGTGAGGACGCCGGTGTGCCGGGCCCGTGGTGGACGGTGCCCGGCATGCCGGAAGGGCCGGTGAGGGATCCGGCCGGACGGTGACCTCGCCGGCATGCCCGATGGGGGCCATGACGCCGGCCGGGCGTACCGGCATCCGGAGGCGGGCGCCGGGAGACCGGGTCAGGGGCCGGTGTCAGGAGGCGGGGCCAGGGGAGTGGCGCGGGAGACGACGTGGTCGCAGAGGTCGCGCAGGGCGTCGCGGGCGGGGCCGGGCGGCAGCGGCTCCAGCGCCCGGCGGGCGTCGTCGGCGTGGCGCCGGGCCTCCGCGTGCGCCTGCGCGAAACCGGGCGAGCGCCGCAGCAGCTCGGCGGCCCGCGCGACGTCCCGGCCGCCGGTGATCCGGCCCGAGGCGAACATGCTCCGCAACCGCGCCGAGTCTCGCCGCTGACGCCGCAGCAGCGCCGAGTCGGCTTTCTCGCGTGTTTCCGGTGTTCCGGCGGTGTGCCCGCCGGTTTCCGGCATGCCGGAGGTGCGCCTGCCGGTTCCCCGCGTCTCCGGGGCGCGGTCCCGCCCGCGGGAGCGGCGGGAGGCGAGGGCGCGCAGGAGGGGCAGGGTGGCCACGCCCTGGCGCAGGTCGGCGTTCGACGGCTTGCCGGCCCGCGCCGTCGGCTCGGACAGGTCCAGCAGGTCGTCGGAGAGCTGGAACGCGATGCCCAGCGCCTCCCCGTAGGCTTCCAGTGCGCCGGCCGCCTGGTCGGTCGCTCCGGACGCGCGCGCCCCGAGTCCTGCCGCGAGCGCGAACAGGGCGGCCGTCTTGTCGGCGATCACGCTCATGTAGTACCGCTCCGGGTCGTCGCCGCGACCGGCCCCGAGCGTCTCGCGGAGCTGGCCGGTGACCAGCCGGGTCAGCATGCGGGCCTGCGTCTCCAGGGCGGCGGCGCCGAGCGGCGCGGCGAGTTCGCCCGCCTTGGCCACCAGGTAGTCACCGGCCAGGATGGCCACGCGGTTGCCCCACCGCGCGTTGACGCTGGGCGCGCCGCGGCGGACCGGAGCCTCGTCCATGACGTCGTCGTGGTACAGCGAGGCCACGTGCATGAGTTCCACCGCCGCCGCGGCGCGCACCACGTGGGGGTGGCCGGGGTCGCCGAACCGCGCG
The DNA here is from genome assembly GCF_042665155.1 of Sphaerisporangium rhizosphaerae. Taxonomy (NCBI): domain Bacteria; kingdom Bacillati; phylum Actinomycetota; class Actinomycetes; order Streptosporangiales; family Streptosporangiaceae; genus Sphaerisporangium; species Sphaerisporangium rhizosphaerae. Next base: position 88,465 of record NZ_JBHTCG010000035.1, read on the forward strand.
GCCAGCAGGACGACGGTCGGGCGCAGGCGCTTGCCGCCGGCGTTCAGCAGGTGCGTGGCCACGGTGGTGAGGAAGGGATCGCGCGGGTCGCGCAGCGTGGAGCGCAGCAGCTCGTCGACGCCGGCGAGCGACCGGCGGGTCCACGCGGCGAGCGCGTCGTCGGAGATGACCGGCACGGCCGCTCAGCCCTTACGCCCGCAGGAGCGGCACGCCGTCCGCCGCCGCAGATAGTAGCCATAGGTGGCGACCGCCAGTGCGACGCCCCACAACGGCCACAGCGCGTGCGTCATCACCAGGACCACGCTGTAGCCGGTGATGTGCCACATCGCGGGCGAGGTGACGATGCCCAGCCCCGCCGCGAACACCACGGGGGAGACGTAGGCCGCCGGTATCACGGCGAGCAGGACCGGGACGCGGCGCCCGGCGATCCCGGGCATCCAACGCGGGAAGACCTCGCCCCAGCGCTGGACGAGCCCGAGGGTGAGCACCGCCCCGACGACCGCGAAGGTCGCCAGGCCCGCGCCCGCCCACACGCCGCCGCTCTCGTGCAGGCCGCGCAGCATCGCCCGGTCGATGCCGAGAGGGATGCCCGCCAGCCAGGCGAAGCGGCTGACCGAGTAGAGCAGCGGGATCACGACGGCGGCGGCGGCGGCGCGGCGCGCCCAGGCGGCGATGCGCGCCGTGGCGGCGGCGGGCACGTCGCCGTCGCGGCCGCACC
>NZ_JBHTCG010000036.1:0-87953 GCF_042665155.1 Sphaerisporangium rhizosphaerae
TATGCCTTCATTTTAGCCGATCCGGTCGACCGGAACCAAATCGCGCCGTTACCGGCACTTGACTCCCGCCACCCGAACCAACGAGCATTCAGGCCGCCCCGTCTCCAGGGCAACCCCTCTAACTTACCCGATCGGATCGAGCGGTGCAAACCGCCCGGTCAGACCGGGGCAGATCGTGGGGTACCGATCACCGCTCGCACGTGCCCACGCCGAACCGCTTTGCGGTGGAGTGGGGTTGTGCCGGGCGATGCCGACGTCCACAAGATTAGCAGCCTTCGGGAGTGTCGGCGCACAAACGCCGTCACAGGCCCGCGTCACGCCAGTGGGCGGGACAAGGCCGCGCCATAGACTCGGCGACGTGAGTAGCGACACGCCTCCCGTGGCGAAGAAGGTCCCGGCCGAACGAACTCATCACGGCGACACCGTGATCGACGAGTACGCATGGATGACCAACAAGGAAGATCCCGACACCGTCGCCTACCTCGAAGCGGAGAACGCCTACACCGAGGCCCGCACCGACCACCTGAGCGACCTGCGGGAACAGATCTTCCAGGAGATCAAGGGCCGCACCCTGGAGACCGACCTCTCCGTCCCCACGCGCAAGGGTGGCTGGTGGTACTACTCCCGCACCGCGGAGGGCAAGCAGTACGGCATCCAGTGCCGGCTGGCGGTCACCGGCGACACCCCGCCCGAGCTCAAGCCGGGCGAGGCGCTGGAGGGGGAGCGGGTCATCCTCGACGGCAACGAGCTGGCCGGCGACAGCCCTTTCTTCGCGGTCGGCACCTCCGCGGTCAGCCCGGACGGCGCCGTCCTCGCCTACTCCACCGACTTCAGCGGCAACGAGCGCTTCACCCTGCGCTTCAAGCGGCTCGACTCCGGCGAGATGCTGGCCGACGAGATCCCGGGCATCTTCTACGGAGGCGCCTGGGCGGCGGACGGCTCGGCGTTCTTCTACACGACCATCGACGAGGCGTGGCGTCCGTACCGCGTGTACCGGCACATCATCGGAACTCCGGCCGACGATGACGTGCTGGTCTATGAAGAGACCGACGAGCGGTTCTGGGTCGGCATCGGCCTCACGCGCAGCGAGCGCTACCTCGTCCTGAGCGCGGGCAGCAAGATCACCAGCGAGGTGCGGGTCCTGGACGCCGACTACCCGACCGGGGAGTTCCGGGTCGTCCGCCCCCGCCGGACCGGTGTGGAGTACGCCCTGGACCACTCGGGCGACCGCTTCCTCATCCTGCACAACGAGGGGGCGCAGAACTTCGAGATCGCCTCCGCGCCGGTCGACGACCCCGCCGCCTGGACGCCGCTGGTTCCGCACCGCGACGACACGCGGCTGCTCGACGTCGACGCCTTCAGCGACCACACGGTCGTGCACTTCCGCCGGGACGGGCTCACCGGCATCCGCGTCCTGCCCGCGGACGGCGAGCCGTACGAGATCTCCTTCCCCGAGCCGATCCACTCGGCCGAGCCGGCCGGCAACCCCGAGTTCCACACGACGCGGCTCCGCCTGGCGTACGCATCGATGGTCACGCCCCCCTCGGTGTACGACTATGACCTCACCCGGCATGAGCTGATCCTGCTGAAGCGCCGACCGGTGCTGGGCGGGTACGACCCCGCCGACTACGAGCAGTTCCGGGGGTGGGCGACCGCCGACGACGGCACGCGGATCCCCATCTCGATCGTCATGAAGAAGGGCACCGAGCGGCCCGCCCCGACGGTGCTGTACGGGTACGGCAGCTACGAGACCTCGATCGACCCGTCGTTCTCGGTGGCGCGGCTCAGCCTGCTCGACCGCGGCTTCGTCTTCGCGATCGCGCACGTCAGGGGCGGCGGCGAGATGGGCCGCCAGTGGTACGAGCAGGGCAAACTCGGCCACAAGAAGAACACCTTCAGCGACTTCGTCGCCGCGGCCCGGCACATGAAGAGGTCCGGCTGGTCCAGCGAGATCATCGCCAGGGGCGGCTCGGCCGGCGGCCTGCTGATGGGCGCGGCGGTCAACCTCGCTCCCGAGGCGTTCTCCGGCGTCGTGGCGGAGGTGCCGTTCGTCGACGCCCTGAACACCATCCTCGACCCGTCGCTGCCGCTCACGGTCATCGAGTGGGACGAATGGGGCGATCCCCTGCACAACGCCGACGTCTACGAGTACATGAAGTCGTACACCCCCTACGAGAACATCGACGACCGGGTGTACCCTCCCATTCTTGCGCTGACCAGCCTCAACGACACCCGTGTGCTCTACCACGAGCCGGCGAAGTGGGTCGCCCGGCTCCGCGCCACCGCCAAGGGCGGGCCGTTCCTGCTCAAGACGGAGATGGGCGCCGGCCACGGCGGCCGCAGCGGCCGGTACGACGCATGGCGCGAGGAGGCCCTCACCCTTTCGTGGATCATCGACCGGGCCGCCACGCGGAAGAACGAAGAGACAGGGGAGACGCAGTGAGCTACACGGCGGCAAGCGATCGTTACGGGCGTCAGCCGTACAACCGGTCCGGCAGGAGCGGCCTGAGACTGCCGGCGGTCTCGCTCGGTCTGTGGCACAACTTCGGCGACGACAAGCCGTTCGACACCCAGAGGGCGACGCTGCGCAGGGCCTTCGACCTGGGGGTGACCCATTTCGACCTGGCCAACAACTACGGCCCGCCGTACGGCTCGGCCGAGGCCAACTTCGGGCTCATCTTCGCCCAGGACTTCCGGCCGTACCGCGACGAGCTGATCATCTCGACCAAGGCCGGGTACGACATGTGGCCCGGCCCCTACGGCGAGTGGGGCTCGCGCAAGTACCTGCTGGCAAGCCTCGACCAGTCGCTCTCGCGCATGGGGCTGGACTACGTCGACATCTTCTACAGCCACCGGCCCGACCCCGACACCCCGCTCGAGGAGACGATGGGTGCGCTGGACACGGCCGTGCGGTCCGGCCGGGCCCTGTACGCGGGCATCTCCAACTACACGCCCGAGCAGACCAGGGAGGCGGCTCGCATCCTGCGCGAGATGGGCACCCCGCTGCTGATCCACCAGCCGCGCTACTCGATGCTCGACCGCTGGGTCGAGGACGGCCTGCTCGACACCCTGGAGGCCGAGGGCGTCGGGTGCATCCCGTTCTCGCCGCTGGCGCAGGGCGTGCTGACCGACCGCTACCTGGGCGGCGTCCCTGAGGGGTCGCGCGCCTCGCAGGAGCGGTTCCTGCGGCCGAGCCAGCTCACCGACGAGCTGCTCCAGCGGGTCCGGGCGCTGAACGACGTCGCCGCGGCCCGCGGCCAGTCGCTCGCCCAGATGGCGCTGGCGTGGGCGCTGCGCGACCGGCGGATCACCTCGGTGCTGATCGGCGCGAGCAGCGTCCGCCAGCTGGAGGACAACATCGCCGCCGTCGACCGCCTCGACTTCTCCGCCGACGAGCTCGCGGCGATCGAGAAGGAGATCCCGCAGCCGGGAGAGCGCATCGTCTGACCGGCGGGACATCGGCGAGGCCCGGCCCGGGGACACCCGTGGCCGGGCCTTCGTGCGTCACAGCGCGTCGTGGCGCTGGAGCCAGGCGAAGGACGCCCATCCGGGGAGCACGGGCAGCCAGAAGGTCAGCAGCCGGTACAGCAGCACCGCGGACGTCGCGATGGTCGGCGGCAGGCCGGACAGGGTCAGGCCGACGTACAGGGCCCCCTCGACCGCCCCCAGCCCGCCCGGGGTGGGCGCGGCCGAGCCGATGGCCGTGCCGGCCAGCACGACGATGGCCACCGCCGCGAAGCTCAGCGAGCCGCCGAAGGCCTTGACGCAGGCGGCGAGGCACACGATGAAGGTCAGCGTGAGCAGCAGTGTGCCGCTGAGCCCTTCCACGATCTTGCGCGGCGACTGCAGGACGTCCAGCAGGCGCGGCATCACCCCGGAGAACAGTGACCGGATGCGCCCGGTGATCAGGCGCCGCAGCGGCGGCACGGCCAGGACGATCAGCACCAGCACGGCGCCGGACAGCAGGGCGATGACCAGGCCGCGCGACGGGCTGACCGACGGGGCGGCCTTGATGCCGGTGAGGTAGCCGAACAGCAGGAGCAGCGTGACGTGGGAGCCGAGCCCCACGAGCTGGGAGGCGCCCACGCTGGCCACGGCCAGGCCGGGTGAGATGCCGCGCTTCTGCAGGAATCGCGAGTTGATGGCCACCGCGCCGACGGCGGCGGGCGCGACGAGCTTGACGAACGAGGCCGCGAACTGCGCCAGCACGGTCTGCCCGAGGGGCAGCTTCTCGGGCACGAAGCCGCGCACCATGAGCGCGGCTGCGACGTAGCTCATGCCGGCCGCGGCGAGCGCGACCCCGCCCCACCCCCATTCGGCCTTGGTGACCACTTCGGTCAGGTTGACCCGGCTGAGCTGCGACAGCAGGAAGTAGGCGGCCAGCGCGCTCGCGATGATCGTCACCAGGGTGCGCGGCTGGAAGCGCTCCAGGCGCACCTCCTCGACCTCCACCTGGGGGGTGAGGGCCAGGATGTGCTCGCGCAGCGCCGGCAGCAGCCCCTTGTCCCTGCCGACCTGGGCGCGGGTGCCGCGCGTCAGCGCGATGCGCTGGAGCAGGGGCAGCGCGCCGGCGAGAGCGCGCTTGGGGATGACCTCGGCCGCGCACATGACCGAACGTTCGGGACCGACGCGCAGCGCGAGGTAGGTGAGCAGCTGGGTGACGTCGAGGCGCAGGAGCAGGTCGCCGGCGGCGATCTCTCCGCTGCGGGCGTCGGTCAGCACCACCTCGCCGTCGACGTCGACGTGGATGCTCTCGCCGGTGAGGTGCCGGTGGGCCAGGCGCTGCGCCTGGAGCAGGTCGACCTGCTTCCAGATCTTGACGAGCAGCTCGTCGTCGAGCTCCTCGTCGGGGACGTCGTCCAGCGGGCGGGTCTCGAGGTGCTCGTAGGCGAGCAGCGCGGCGTCGGTGCCGATCTCGCTGGTGCCGACCAGGCAGGGGGTGTTCACGCCGGCGGCCTGGGCGGCGTAGGCCATCAGGGCCTCGCGCTCCAGCTCGGCGCGGAGCGAGCGGATGGCCCTGCGGCGGGTCTCGGAACTGAGCCGGATGCCGCGCCACAGGCGGTACAGGACGCCTGCGACCTGCCGGTCGCGGTCCAGGACCGTGACGTCGAAGCGGCGTCCGTCGGCCATGGTCACGGCGTAGCGGCGGCTGCCCTGGGAGTCGTCGGCCATGCGCCTGGCCTTGGCGGGGGCGAAGCCGAGCCGGCGCAGGGCGGCCATGACGGCGCTGCCGGGCGGCCGGGTGTTGGGACTGCCGACGACGTAGAGGGTGGCGTACCCGACGGCCAGGCCGACCAGGTAGGTGACGAAGACGCCGAGCGCGGTGGCTTCGGCGCTGGTGAACAGGGCGAACACGTCGAGGGCGATCGCCATCCACATCAGCGCCCGCCAGGTGGGGCGGCGCGAGATGCGCACGGCGGTGACGTAGGCGACGACCGAGGTGAGCAGGGTGTTCAGCGGTTCCACGTCGCGGCGCGCAGTGAGCAGGATGCGCAGGTCGCCGGGGCCGGCCACCGCCAGCCACTCGCCGAGGACGAAGGAGACGAGCATGCCGATGATCGCCGCGATCAGGCCCTCGGCCACGCGCAGCCCGTCGCGGTGGAAGACCCGCTCGACGGCGAAGGCGGCGGGCACGGCGAGGACCGCGGTGCCGGCCAGGAAGCTGGCGATGCCGATGAGCAGCTCGGGGGCCCGGCTGGTGCCGTCGGTGACGTCGGCCTCCAGGCCGTTGAGCGTCTGCTTGGCGACCAGGGCCAGCAGGACGGCCGCGGTGAGCGCGAGGAGGGTGACGAAGAAGCGCAGGGCGTCGGACGGCCTGCGGATGCGCTGGGGCAGCAGCGGCTCGACGACGGGCACGACCGGTTCGCCGGGGACGGAACGGGGGGCCTTCCCCCTGCCGGCGGCTGAGCGCCCTTCGTCCCGCCCGGTGTCGGGAGCGGAGGCCGGCGACGGGGCGGCCGGAGCGGTGGAGACGTCTGAGGGGAGGTCAGAGGCGCCCGGGGCGTGCGTGGCCGTGGAGGAACCGGCCACGGAGATGCCGTCCTCCGCCGCCTCCTCTGCCTCGTCGCGCTCCCTGATGTCGGTCACCGCTGGCGTCTGCGCACGTCTCGGGGCATATGATCTTTCCCTAGGGTCTGTTCACCGGTGTGGCGGGAGCCCACCGGCGTTCGGGCGGCCCCGTCGGCTGACGCCTCGGCGGTCGTCGGCGAACTGGTGCACCCCGGCCATTCGCTGACACTCTACGGCGCGCTCGACCGTGAGGGATCAGTCAGACGGGTCGTCCTTAATGGTGACGCTGTACCGACCCTTGGCGCATCGCCCGTAAGTATGGGCTGATCGCACTACCTGGGGCGGATGCCGGGATTGGTTTGTCGGTGACACCACGGGCGCCCTAGGCCGCCTCATGGCGCTTATGTACCGTTCTGTTCATGAGTCGTGAGCTGAATGTTCTTGGCGCCTGCCCCCTCGACTGCCCGGACACCTGCTCGTGGGTCGTGACCGTGAAGGACGGCGAGGCGGTGCGCCTGCGCGGCAACCACGACCAGCCCTACACGCGGGGCGCGCTGTGCGTGAAGGTCAACCGCTATCTGGAGCACACCAAGGCGCCCGACCGGATCCTGTACCCGATGCGCCGGGTCGGGCCGAAGGGATCGGGGCGGTTCGAGCGCATCACCTGGGACGAGGCGCTGGACGAGATCGCGGGGCGGCTGACCGCCATCATCGGCGAGCACGGCGGCGAGGCGATCTGGCCGTACCAGGGCACCGGGACGCTCGGCTACATCCAGGGCGAGAGCGGCCAGGCCGGCCGGCGGCTGTGGAACGCGCTGGGGGCGTCCTACCACGACCTGAACATCTGCGCGCGGGCCGGCAACCGCGGGCTCACGCTGACGAACGGCACCCCGGGCGGCATGGACCCCGAGGCGTTCGCCCATTCCCGACTGGTCCTGCTGTGGGGGACGAACACGCTGACCAGCGGGCACCATCTGTGGAAGTTCATCCAGCAGGCGCGGGCGGCCGGCGCGCACGTGGTGACCATCGACCCGATCAGGACGCGCACCGCGGACCAGGCCGACGAGCATCTGGCGATCCGGCCGGGCACGGACGCCGCGCTGGCGCTGTCGCTGATGCACGTGGTGCTCGACGAGGGCGCCGAGGACCGGGAGTTCCTGGAGAGCCACACGGACGGCTGGCCGGACTTCGAGCGAGAAATCCGGAAGTATCCGCCAAGCGTGGCGGCCGAGATCACCGGGATCCCGGAGAAGGACATCCGCGCCCTCGGCGTCCGGCTGGCGCACACCCGCCCGACCGGCATCCGGGCCACGATGGGCATCCAGCGCCACCAGGGCGGCGGCACGGCCATGCGGACGATCGCCTGCATCCCCGCGGTGACCGGCGACTGGCGGCACCAGGGCGGCGGCGTCGCCTACTCCACCAGCGGGCACGTGCCCATCCAGGCCGACGTCCGTCCCGACCTGCTCCCCCATCCGGTCAGGACGCTGACGATGACCCGGCTCGCCGAAGGGCTGGCGGACACGGCCCGTCCGGTGAAGTGCCTGTGGGTCTACGCCGCCAACCCGATGGGCAGCACGTCCGACCAGAACCGCGTTCGCGCCGGTCTGATGCGCGAGGACCTGTTCACCGTGGTGATGGAGCAGTTCCCGACCGACACCGTCGACTACGCCGACATCGTCCTGCCCGCGACCATGCAGACCGAGCACGCCGACCTGCACGCCGGGTACGGGCACATGTACCTGATGTGGAACGAGCCCGCGGTGGCACCGGCGGGCGAGTGCCTGTCCACCACCGAGACCTTCCGCCGGGTGGCCCGCCGCCTCGGGCTGACCGACCCCTCGCTCTACGATTCCGACCTGGAGATCGCCGAGCAGCTGCTGTCCGGCGGCCACCCGGCGCTGGAGGGGATCACCGTCGAGCGGCTCCGCGAGGAAGGCTGGGCCCGCATGAACTACCCCGACCCGTTCCTGCCCTTCGCCGACGGCTTCCCGACCGCCTCGGGGAAGCTTTCGTTCCCGGCCGAGGGCGAGGGGTACGTGCCGCCCTTCTCCGCGACGCCCGACGGGCCGTACCCGCTGGCGTTGGTCACCCCGGCGGCGCACACTTTCCTCAACACGGTGTTCGGCAACAACCCCGAGCTGGCCCGCCGCGCCGGCACCCCGCAGATCCTGGTCAGCGAGAAGGACGCCGCCGAGCGCGGGCTGGGCGACGGACAACGCGTCCGGGTGTTCAACGGCAACGGCGAGATGACCCTCGAGCTGCGCGTCAGCGACCGCGTGGCCCAAGGGGTGGTGGCGACCACGAAGGGCAACTGGCCCAAGCTCAGCCCCGGCGGGGTCAACGTCAACGTCCTGGTCGACGAGCGGGACGCGGACATGGGCAGGGGCGCCGTCTACCACGACAACCTCGTGGAGATCGCGCCGCTCCCCTGAGGCCCTGGTGGCGGCCCCGCGTGTCAGAGAGCGAGCTTGAAGCCCACGTGGGAGTCGACGAAGCCGAGCGAGGTGTAGAAGCGGTGGGCGTCGGCGCGGGCCTTGTCGCTGGTGAGCTGGACCATCCGGCAGCCGCGGGCGCGGGCCCGGTCGACCGCCCACCTGATCATCGTGCCGCCGAGGCCCTGGCCCCGCATGGCGGCGCCCACCCTGACGGCCTCTATCAGGGCCCGCTCCCCGCCCCTACGGGACAGCCCCGGGATGTAGGTGATCTGCATCGTGCCGGCGACCTGGCCGCCGGACTCGGCGACGATCAGCTCCTGCCGCGGATCGGCGTCGATGGCCGCGAAGGCGTCCAGGTAGACCTGGTCGGACGGATCGCCCTCCCGCGCCGCCGCGATCGGGTCGTCGGCGAGCATGGCCACGATCGACGGGACATCTTCCTGGCGTGCGGCACGAAAGGTCACAGACATTCGCGAAGGGTACCGAGCTCGTGCGGAGCGTCCTCCGTCCGGCCACGGGGTCAGGGGCGGATCAGGGTTGCTCCCCGATGTGCCTAGGCCGTCACACCGGGCAATCTGTGAGACATGAACGAACTGACTCGACGCGACGAGATGTCGCTCGCCGGCGCGGCCCTGCGGGGCGCGCCGTGGAAGGCCGCGGCGATCACCGGTGGTGCGGGCGCGGCGATCAGCTATCTCATGGGGGTCATCTTCCCAGGTCCCGCCGATCTGACCTGGGCCCTGTGCCTGGGCGTCAGCCTGTTCAGCGTCGTGGCGGCCATCGGCGCGGTGAGCAAGCCGAACGTGGGCGACCGCGTGACGCGCCAGGCCCGGCTGTGGTCACTGGCGCACCCGTGGCGGTTCGCGCTCTACCCCGGCATCGCGGCGGCCGTGCTGATGTACCCGGTGCAGCTCGTCTTCGACCACGCGGGCGTGTTCGGCGCCGCCTTGGACGCGGCGTGGGGCGGCGCGCTGGTCTACCTCATCGCGGCGATCGGCACCCTGTCGCTCAAGGGACGGGCCCAGTCGGCCCGCTGACCCCTCCGCCCTACCCAGGGCGCCCCTCTCCCCCCTTCCCAGGGCCGCGCTGCGCGTCCTGGGAAGGTTCCGGGCCGTGAAGGCCCGCCACAGCATCACGGGCCGTCACCCAGTGGCGGCCCGTTCGGCGTTGTCGCGGCGGACGCGGAACCACTCGTCGCCCTCCGGGTCCGGCAAGGCGACCAGCAGGAGCCGTCGTCCCGGCGGTGCTCCTCTCTTTCGCCGCATTGGGGTGAAACGTTCGCCCGTAGCCGGACATGTGTGGTGACGAACCGCTCCTCTGGCCAGGCTGAGAGGAGCAGTCCCCCATCGGAAGGACGGCGGCGTGGGACCACCCGACCCCAGGCAGCGCTTCGAGCAGATCTACATGGCGCACTACGCGGATCTGCTCGGGTACGTCCGCCGGCGCACCGAGTGCGCCGACGACGCCGCCGACGCCCTCTCGGAGACCTTCACCACCGCCTGGCGACGCGTACGCGACATCCCCGAGGGGGAGCAGGCGCGGCTGTGGCTGTACGGCGTGGCCCGTCTCGTCCTGGCCAACCAGCGCCGGGGTCAGGCCCGGCGCGGCGCCCTCGCCGCCCGCCTGCGCGAGGAACTGGCCACCTGGGACCAGGGACAGCGGCCTCACCAGGACTCCCGGGCGATCCGTGAGGCGTTCCGGCGGCTCAGCCCGGACGACCGTGAGCTGTTGTCGCTGGTGAGCTGGGAGGGCCTGGACACCGCGCAGATCGCGACCGTGCTCGGCTGTTCGCGCGGCGCCGTCCGTCTGCGCCTGCACCGCGCCCGCAAACGGCTCGCACGCGAGTTGGACGCCGCCGACCTGGACCTGGTCGCCTACGGCCCCCGCGCGGTCGCGCTCCTGAAAGGACAATCATGAACGCGGACCTCGACCGCCTGCTCGCGTCCATCGCTCCCGATCCGGGGCCTGGCGTGACCCCCGGCGCCCGTGAGCTGCTCGAGGAGATCAGGACCGCGACAGCGGACGGTGCGGAGACACCACGGCGCATTCGGGACAGGGCGGTACGGCTCTGGTGGCGCCGGCACGGCGCACGGGGGCGCAGGCCGCGTTCACGCTGGTCCCTGGCCCTACCCCTGGCGGTTCTGGCCGTCATGCTGAGCTGGATCGTCCCGGACACGCTCGGCATCGGCGCGCGACCGGCTTCGGCCACACTCGACATCAGGCAGACGGGAGACTTCTACGTCGTCACCGTCAAGGACCTGTACGCCGACCCGAAGCGCTACCAGCACGAACTTGCGTCTCGCGGCCTGAAGGTCACCATCAAGTTGATAGCGACCGACGATGTGCGGGCCGGCAGTCTGCTCTTCGTCACCGCCACGGACGACAATGCGCCAAAGGACCAGGGCACGCACGTCATCGAAGAGAGCGACGACATATTCGCGCTGGGTGACGACACTTCCTGCGACCGTCGGTCCGAATGCACGATCGGCGTGAAGATCCGGGTCGGCTACAAGGGGCCGGGAACCATCTTGCTCGGCCGCAGGGCCCGGCCCGGGGAGCTCTACCAGGCACCGCCGTCGCTCGTGTCACGTGGCCAGCCGCTTCACTGCGTCGACTTCATCAACGACAGAGTCCCGCAGGTGCTGCGACTGCTGAAGGAGCACGGCGTCGACAAGGTCGACGTCACCACGTATCACGGCCCGCGGTCCTTCGTGCCCGACTCGTGGTACGTCCACGACGGCGTGATGAGCGCCGAGGGGCGCGCCCTGATCCTCGCCGACCCCGCTCCCCATCCCAGGCCCATGAACGTCAAGGAAGCCTGCCGCCGGTAGGTCCGCACGTCGCCGAGCTCCGGACGCCGATGTCGACGGGGCTCGGCGTGAGCGTGCGCGTCAGGCGGTGACAGCACGTCCGGGCCGCCCCGCACCTCGCTCACTTCACCTTTGTGCGGCAGCGGTTTCACGCGCCCATCGCCTGTCACCGCACGCGCACGGTTCATGACGCAAAGCCATCTTCTGAGACTCCGGAGCCGCCATGCTCACCGAAACCCTCCACCCGTCCACAGCCCGGGCCGGCCGGGTGAAGCGAGCGGTGCTCGGGCATCGAATCTTCACCGTGGTCCTCTGCCTCGCGACGGCCGTGCGACTGGTCACGATGCTGGGGTATCGGCCGGGGCAGCTCTATTGGTACGACTCGTTCACTTATCTGGATGTGGCGTCGCATCCGCGGCCGTCGCTGGGGTTCCACCCGAGCGGGTATCCGCTGCTGTTGTGGCTGCTGCGGCCGTTCCACAGCGTGACGGTGGTGGTCGGCGTGCAGCACGCGATGGGGCTCGGCATCGGGGTGATGATCTACGCGGTGCTGCGCCGGCGGGGGCTGCCTGCCTGGGGCGCGTCCCTGGCGGCCCTGCCGGGGCTCTTCGACGCCTCGTTCCTGCGCCTGGAGCACGGCGTGCTGTCGGACACGATGTTCATCCTGCTGATCGTCGCCGCGCTGACGGTCCTCACATGGTCGCCGAGGCCCACGGCGCGCGCCTGCGCCGCCGCGGGGACGCTGCTCGCCCTGGCCACGCTGACGCGGACGATCACGTTACCCCTGCTCGTGCTCGTCCTGATCTGGTCGGCCGTGCGGCGGGTGGGGGCGCGCGGCCTGGTGGCCGGGATGCTGGCGGGGGCGCTGCCGCTGGTCGCGTACGCGGGCTGGAACGCGCACGTCAACGGGAGGTTCACCCTGACCGGCGGGGAGGGGGTGGTGCTGTGGGCACGGACCATGACCTTCGCGGACTGCGCGGTGATCAGGCCGCCGGCGGCCGAGCGCGGGCTGTGCCCCAACGGCGCCCACCAGGACGCGGCCTCGGAGTACGTGTGGGACCCCGCCGCCTCGCTGAACCTGCTGCCCGGCGGGCGGGACGGCAACAACGACCTCGCCCGATCGTTCGCCCTGCGCGCCATCATGGCGCAGCCGCTGGACTACCTCGCCGACGTGGCCCGCGACACCGCGCTCGCCTTCGCCTGGACCCCGGTGCGGCACCCGGAGCGGGTCACCCCGGCCTTCGGTTTCGCGCAGGGCGAGTGGTCCTTGCCCCCGTACCCGCTGGTGGCCAAGGTGCGCCGGGAGTACGACCCCGGCATCAGCGGGTTGCGCTCGGCCCAGCCGTGGGCGGGCTTCCTGACGGCCTACCAGTACCCGGCGTACACGCGCGGGCCGCTGATCGCCCTGCTCCTGCTGGCGGGTGGCGTGGGCGCGGCCGCCGGGCGGCGGCGCGCGGCGCTGCCGTGGCTCGCCGCGATGTTCCTGCTGGCCGGCCCGGTGGCGGTGCTGGACTTCGACCACAGGTACGTGCTGCCGGTGATCCCGGTGGCCTGCCTTTCGGCCGCTCTCGGCCTGGCCGATCTCGCCCAGGTCGCGGGGGTCCGGCGCGCGGGCCGGGGGCGGGCCGACGGCGGGTCCGGCGCGGATGCCCGGCGAGCCCAGGTGGGGACGACGTCGCAGCTCAGCGGCCCCGCCGGTAACAGGCGTACCTGAGGGCCGGCGGTCAGGTTCGTCCGGTTTTCTAGGGGTTACTCGCGGGTAGCATATGCGGTAAGGTTACTCACCAGTAGCACACCGCCCGCATGCCTGGACGAGGGGACGCGCAGCCATGGGTCATTACAAGAGCAACGTCCGTGACCTTGAGTTCAACCTGTTCGAGGTGCTCGGCCGTCGCGAGATCCTCGGCACCGGGCGCTTCGCCGAGGTGGACGAGGACACCGTGCGCAGCGTGATCGAAGAGGTCCGGCGCCTGGCCACCGGCGTGCTCGCCGACTCCTTCGAGGAGGGCGACCGGACGCCGCCGGTCTTCGACCCCGCCGCCGGCACGGTGACGATGCCTCCGCGCTTCAGGAAGTCCTTCGAGACCTTCCGGGACGCCGGGTGGACCAACCTGGACCTGCCGGAGGCGCTCGGCGGGCCCGGCCTGCCGCGCAGCGTGAGCTGGGCGGTGGCCGACATGATCCTCGGCTCCAACCCCGCCATCTGGATGTACTCCAGCGGACCGGCCTTCGCCCACGTGCTGCACACCATCGGCACCGAGGAGCAGAAGAGGTTCGCCATGCTGGCCATCGAGCGGCAGTGGGGCGCCACGATGGTGCTGACCGAGCCGGACGCCGGTTCCGACGTCGGCGCGGGCCGCACCAGGGCCGTCCGGCAGCCCGACGGCACCTGGCACATCGAGGGCGTCAAGCGCTTCATCACCAGCGCCGAGCACGACATGGCCGACAACATCTTCCACCTGGTGCTCGCCCGCCCCGAGGGCGCCGGTCCCGGCACCAAGGGCCTGTCCATGTTCCTGGTGCCCAAGTTCCACGTGGACGTGGAGACCGGCGAGCTCGGCGAGCGCAACGGCGTGTACGTCACCAACGTCGAGCACAAGATGGGCCTGAAGGCCTCGACGACCTGCGAGCTGACCTTCGGCGAGAAGCACCCCGCCGTCGGCACGCTCATCGGCGAGGTGCACGAGGGCATCCGCCAGATGTTCATGATCATCGAGCACGCGCGCATGATGGTCGGCACCAAGGCCATCGCCACCCTGTCCACCGGTTACCTGAACGCGCTGGAGTACGCCAAGCAGCGGGTGCAGGGCGCCGACATGACCAAGATGACCGACAAGACCGCCCCGCGGGTCACCATCACCCACCACCCGGACGTCCGCCGCGAGCTCATGCTGCAGAAGTCCTACGCCGAGGGCCTGCGCGCGCTGGTGCTCTACACCGCGACCTTCCAGGACGCCGTCCAGATCGCCGAGTTCGAGGGCGCCAGGAACGCCGACGCCGAGGCGATGAACGACCTGCTGCTCCCCCTGGTCAAGGGCGTCGGCTCCGAGCGCTCCTACGAGATGCTGGCCCGCTCGCTGCAGACCCTCGGCGGCTCGGGGTACCTGCAGGACTACCCGATCGAGCAGTACATCAGGGACGCCAAGATCGACTCGCTGTACGAGGGCACCACGGCCATCCAGGGCCAGGACCTGTTCTTCCGCAAGGTCCTGCGCAACCAGGGCGCCGCGCTCGGCTCGCTGCTGGCCGAGATCACCGGCTTCGCCGCCTCCGAGGCCGGCAACGGCAGGCTCAAGCAGGAGCGCAAGCTGCTCGACGAGGCGGCCGGCGAGGTCAGGGCGATGGCCGACACCATGGCCGGATGGGCGATCGGCTCGCTGGAGAACCCGGCGGAGGTCTACAAGGTCGGCCTCAACACCACCCGGTTCCTGCTGGGCCTCGGCGACCTGGTGATCGGCTGGCTGCTGCTCCGGCAGGCCGAGGTGGCGCTCACGGCCCTCGGCACCTCCGATCACGACAAGGCGTTCTACACAGGCAAGGTGGCCGCCGCGTCGTTCTTCGCCCAGACCGTCCTCCCGCGCCTGGCCGCCGAGCGCCGCACGCTCGCCGCGACCGACCAGAGCCTGATGGAGCTGCCGGAAGAGGCCTTCTGACCCAGGGATTCGGCACCGCGCCGACGGCATGCCCGCGCCCGCGGGGCGGCGATCGCCCGGCGGGCGCGAGGCTTCCGTGCCGGAAGGGTGCTGAGATCGGTAGTGTTACCGCGCGCGGCTGGGTATTACCCTGCCGCTTAGCGTTCTTTACCGAACACGAGTCCCGGAGGTCTGGATGGGCATCGGGGTCAGTATCTTCTTTCTGACCATCGGGGCGATTCTGAAGTTCGCGATCGAGCCCGACGTGCTGGGCAGTTCGGTCCACATCGACGTCATCGGCGTGATCTTCATGATCGTCGGCGCTGTGGGGCTGCTGCTCAGCTTCTTCCTCATCTCCCGCCGGGGCACGGTCGTCGAGACCGAGCTCCCGCATCGCGAGAACCACCCGCCCACCGTCTGACCCCTGGCCGCGGGACGCCGCCGGAAGCCGTCCGGCCGTCCGTCGGCCCAGGAGCCGTCCGGCCGGCCGTCAGATGCTGTACTGCACCGCGGCCCGGCCGGCGAGGATCGGCCTGATCACGTCGGCGATGAACGCCCGGTGCACCGGGTGGTCGCGGTACACCAGGTAGTCCTCCTCGGAGTCGAAGTCGGCGACGACGGCGAACTCGTAGTTGCCCGGGTTGATGCCCGCGTCCTGGCCGATCTCGTAGCGGCGGATCTCCGGGATCGCGTCGGGCAGCTTCTTCAGCCCGGTCTCCACCTCGGCCTTCTGCTCCTCGGTGGCGCCCGCGACCCAGGTGAACATCACGACGTGGCGGAACATGATCTCTCCTTCAGCGATGGCAGACCGCCAGCGTACGACCTATCCCACAGCCATGGATCAGGGTCCGGACCGGCCGGCGTTCATCTATCCCATTGATCAGTCAGGACGGCGGTGATGGCTGGGCCGGATTCGGCGGTGGTCGCCGCGATGGGAGCAGAGGCGGCGTCGGCGGTCTGGGCGGCGACGAGGGTGGCGTAGCGGGCGCCGAGGGACATCAGCTCGCGGTGGGTGCCGCGTTCGACTATCCGGCCGCCGTCCACGACGAGGATGAGGTCGGCGTCCTTGATCGTGCTGAGCCGGTGCGCGATGACGATCCTGGTCTGCGTGAGCCGGGCCAGGTGGCTCTCGATCGCCGCCTCGCTCTCGCTGTCGAGATTGCTGGTGGCCTCGTCCAGCAGCAGGATCTTCGGCCGGGACAGCAGGGCGCGGGCGAGCGCCAGGCGTTGCCGCTGACCGCCGGACAGACCGGCGCCCTCGGTCAGCATGGTCTCGTACCCCATAGGCATCGCGCGGACCTCCTCGTCCAGCCGCGCCAGGCGCGCCGCCTCGACGACCCGGGCGAACGACGCGTCCGGATCGTTCAGGGCGATGTTCTCCCTGATCGTGCCGGTGAACAGCGACGGGTCCTGGGTGACCACGCCGAACTGCCGCCGCAGCGTGCGCAGGTTCAGTTCGCCCACCGGCACCCCGTCGAAGCGGATCTCGCCGGTGGTCGGGCTGTGCAGGGCCAGCAGCAGCCGGGCCAGCGTGCTCTTCCCGGACCCGGACGCACCGACGAGCGCGACCTTCTGTCCCGGCGCGATCCGCACCGAGATGTCGCGTAGGGTCCAGGGCGCCCTCGGGTCGTACCGGAACCCGACCTCGCGCAGCTCGACCGCTCCGCGCAGGCGCAGCACCTCGATGCCCTCGGACGGCTCGGGCTCGGAGGCGAGGATGTCGGAGAGCCGGTCGAAGTGCGCGCCCGCCTGCTGAAGGCTCTGCAGGCTGGACATCAGCGACGACAGCGGGGTGAGCGCGGCGACGGCGATCGCGTTGAGCGCGAGCAGCGTCCCGAGGGTGAACTGCCCGTCCAGCACCCGCCACGCCCCGATCCACAGCAGGCCGAGCGGGGCGAGCACCCTGATGGCGCCGAGCGCCGCTTCCAGCAGGCCCTGGGTGATACCGCCGCGCACATCGGCGTTGAGTTGAGTGGTGAAGTTCCTGGACCACTGTTCGACCGCGTGCCGCTCCGCCCCGGACGCCTTCAGGGTCTCGATGCCGTTGATCGCCTGGATCAGGTTGCTCTGCGTCGCGGAGAACGCCGTCAGCTCCTGCTGCGCCAGGTGGTTGACCCGGCGGGTGGTCGCGAGCAGCAGACCGGTCTGCACCAGGGCGATGCCGAGCAGGCACGCGCCGAACAACGGGTCCCTTACGAAGATCAGGATGAGGTATCCGATGGCGAGCGGCCCGTCGAGCAGGGCCGAAAGGATCTGCCCGGTGAGCATGTCCCGCAGCACGGCGACGCTGCCCGCCCGGGTCACCAGGTCTCCGGTGCCGCGTACCGCGAAATAGCGGAACGGCAGCGCGATCAGGTGGGAGATCACGCCCCTGGTCAGCTCGGCGTCGGCGCTCGCCCGCACCGACACCAGCAGGACCGCCCGCAGCGCCCCCACCACGAACTGCGTCAGCGTGGCCAGCAGCAACCCGCCGCCGATCACGGTGAGCAGGGTCTCGGCGCCCATCGGCAGCACCTGGTCGACCAGCACCTGGGAGAACACCGGGAGCGCCAGCCCGAGCAGTTGCAGGACGACGGAGGCGAGCAGCACCTGGGCCAGCAGGCCCCGCCGGCGCAGCAGGAGTGTTCGCAGGAACCGGCGCCGCCAGGTGCTCGCCGCGCTGGAGCTTCCCCGCCGGAACGCGGGGCCCGGCTCGAACGCCAGCACCACGCCGGTGAATCCCTCGTTGAACTCCCCGGCAGGCAGCCTGCGCCGCCCGAAGGCAGGGTCGACGAGGTCCACCCGCTCGGGCGTCCAGCGTTCCACCACCACGAAGTGGTTGAACTCCCAGTGGACGACGGCCGGCATGGGGATGCGGGCGAGATCGGCAGGTTCCAGGGAGAACGCCTTGGCGTTCAGCCCGGAGTCGCGGGCTCCGGTCACGATGGCGAGCCCGGTCAGCCCGTCCCTGCCGACCTGGAGCCGGTCGGTCAGCTCGTGGAGGGAGATCCGGTGCCCGTGGTAGGACAGGATCATGGCCAGGGTCGCGGCCCCGCATTCGGTGGCCGAGTTCTGCAGGACGACCGGCACGCGTCGTCTCACGAGCCGCCGCTCCCTCGCCTCACGAGCCGTCGCCGAACAGCTGGGTTCCGGCCGCGACGGTTCCGCTGGGGACCACGGCCTCGCCGGAGCGGCGCAGCAGCTCGCGGGGCTCGACCCCGGTGACCGCGCAGGACAGCACGGCGAGCCTGGCCGGCCTGGCGACCGTACCCGGGGCCGCCTTGAGCCGCCCGTCACCGGCCAGGGAGGCACCGGGGCGGCCGACCTGACACACGAGCGGCCGGGCCGGGCCCACCAGCCGTAAGGTCGCCTGCGCGCCGGTGCGGGGCGCCGGCCGGTCCCAGGGGAGGTGGGCGATGACGTCCACGCTCCCGGTCCGATATCCGGTGACCGTCGCCGGGACGGTCACCAGGTGCGGCACCTGGATCAGGGTCAGGGTCGCCGCGGCGGCGCCCAGTACGGCGACCAGCGCCCACAGCGCGGCGAACCACATCTTGTGCACGACGAGTGACCGGTCACCCTGCCGCTCCCGCACGCGGTAGCGGCGCAGCGCCTCCTCGCGGTAGATCGGGCGGTTCACGACCAATGCCATTCGACCGACGCGCGGCTTCGCCGTTCGGTGAGCCAGTCCGCGAACGCGGCGCGCCCGGCGGCGGCCAGCGTCTCGGCGTCGTCCTCGGCCGGACGGCGATCCAGGACGGCGCCGGTGAAGAACCGGCCCTCCCGCTCGACGGGGCCCACGACGGCGCCGGGCGCGGCGTCGCGGAGCGGCTCGGGCAGGTCACCGGCCCACCGCTCACCGATGGTCACCTGGATCTCACCGGTCACCTCGGACGGCACCGCCAGTAGTTCCGCCGGGGTGGCGGCGGTCCGGCCCTCCGAACCGGCCCACCAGACCGCCCGTACCCGCTCGAACCGGGAGCGGTGCGCGGCGAGATACCCGCAGGCGAGCTCGGTCTCCTTGCGCCGCCGGAACCTGCGCCGGCGGGCGACGCCGCCGATGTACTCCTCGAACCGCGTGGGGGACATGCCCACGCGCTCCATCCAGGCGAGGGTCGCCGCGCGGTCGTACAGTCCCCGTCCCCTGCGGAACTCGTCCGCCGCGGCCTGGAGGTCCTCGGTGGTGAGCGGCTCGTCCTCGGACAGGACCTCGTTGAGGATCAGGCACTGGTCGACGATCTCGTCGTGCGGCGTCGTGTCCCGATTGGAGAGCGAACGCAGCATGGTGAGCGCCTGAGCCACCGACAGGTGGACCTCGTCCACGCTGACGAGCTGGCCGGCCGCCCAGTGGGTCGAGTGCTCGATCAGCCAGGGCACGCCCTCGTCGGCCGGCGCGGTGAGCGCCACCGTGCCGCCGTCCGGGTGGGTGAGAAGCAGGTCGTAGTCGACCACGGGCGTGCCCGGCCGCTCGTCGACGACCAGTTGGGCGGCGACGGCGGGGTGCTCCTCCCCCCACTCGGCCGCCTCCTTGCGCGCCCACTCCACCTGGTCGCGCCTGCGCGGCAGGCGGCGCAGCAGTGCCACGCCCGCTGCCAGCGTGGCGCCGAAGTCACCGGACATCGTTCGGCCAGGGGTTACGCCGGGTGCGGTGCGGTGCCGCGACCAGGAAGAGCTTGGGCGGATGCCTGGAGACGGAGGTTCACTCATCGTGCGCTCCTCGGGCCAGCCATTCGGCGATGGCGTCACTGATGGGCAGCCCGGTGCGCATCTCGACGAATGCCCAGGCCCCGTTCGGGTTGATCTCCAGGAAGACGTACTCACCCCGCGGCGTGAGGATGAGGTCGATCGCCCCATAGGTGAGCTCGAAGGACGCGACCAGTTCGGCGCAGCGCCGCCGCACGTCCTCGGGCAGTTCGTGCGCGGCGTAGCGGACCCGGTCGTCGTCGTAGTGACGCCAGTCCTCCCGCGCCGTGCGGGACGCCTGCGCGTCGATCTCGGCGGCGAACACCTGGTCCCCGACGACGATCACCCGCAGTTCCACGGCCTTCGGCACATACGGCTGCAGGATCACCGGCTCGTGCTGGAGAAGGTGACGCGAGGTGAGGTGCCGCCGGGTGAGCACGGTCGTGTACGTCCGGTGGTCGGCGCCGTCCACGGTGAAGGAATCGGAATTGATCTGCTTGGCGACCAGCCGGCCTCCGGCGCGCTCGTACGCCGGCACCAGCTCGGCCGGATCGTTGGTGAACACCGTCTCCGGCACCGCGAAGCCCAGGCTCGCCGCCCGCGCCAGATTGATGATCTTGTTGTGCGCCCGGCGCTCGGGCTCGCGCCGCGACGGCAGCCACCGGGCCGGGATGAGGTCCCAGGCGCCGTCCAGCAGGAACTGCGCCTGCCAGTCGACATGCGTGCGATGGGTCGGCTCCAACACGTGCGCGGCGGCCATGGGGCCGGTGGGACGCCGGCGCCACACCGCCGTCACCGTGGACAGATCGAGCGTCTCTGTCGCGGTGTGCAGGATGAGCCGGCGCCCGCCATCCGCGCCGAGGGCGAGGGTGATGCGGCTCCTGGCGGGGTAGTCGCCACTGTCCCACCAGGTGACCGGAACCCCGAGGCGCTTGAGCTTGGGGAGCACCAATTCGACGGTGTCGTCGCGCAGGTCGCTGAGTATGAGGATCACGGCAGCCCCGTCGTGGGTGTGGCGCGGAAATCGTGGGTGTGGCGTTGGAAAGACGACAGGCCGGCCACCGGGAGGGCGGCCGACCGTGAACGCTGCGGCGCCGGTGGTGGGCGGAGCGCGTCGCGCCCACCACCGTTATCGTCAGGACCGGGGGGACCGGCCTTTGATCACTTGTTCACCCACTCGGCGGGCTTGCCCTTGATGTACCAGCTGACGGTCATGAGGCCACCGGCCACCTCGCCGAGCTCGGCGTCGGAAAGCTCCGGGCCCTCGAAGGCGAGGTCCTCCAAGCTGATCTTCGACATTCGTGTTCCCTTCCACCGCACGCGGCGGCGAAGCCACATCCCCTGGTAAATCGGGGGATTTGTCGTACATGCGATGACGAAGCTAGCAGCCCACCTTGCAACCGACTTGCATAATCGACCCGCGACTTGCACCGTTCTTCAGGCCGCTTCCCGATTACCAAACACCGCACAATTCGGGCACGCCGACCCCCAAAAGGGTAGGAAAAGGGCCGAAGAGGGACATCCCTCTCCGGCCCGTTCCTTCGCCGCTTTCCTGGTCAGCTCCAGGCGAGCATGTGGAGAGGGTCGTGGAGCATCGCGCCGACGTCGCGCAGGACGTACGAGCCGAGTTCGCCGTCCACGAGGCGGTGGTCGAACGACAGCGCCAGCGTGGTGACCTTGCGGGGGACGATCTGGCCGTCCACCACCCAGGGCAGGTCGCGGATCTGGCCGACGGCCAGGATCGCCGCCTCGCCGGGGTTGAGGATGGGGGTGCCGGCGTCCACGCCGAACACGCCGACGTTGGTGATCGTGATGGTGCCGCCGGACAGGTCGGCCGGGGTGCACCGCCCCGCCCTGGCCTTGTCGGTCAGCTCGCCCAGCGCCCCGGCCAGCTCGGGCAGCGACAGCGCCTGCGCCTCCTTGACGTTCGGCACGATGAGCCCGCGCTGCGTGGCCGCGGCGATGCCGAGGTTCACGTAGCGCTTGACCACGATCTCCTCGCCCGTCCAGGACGAGTTGATCATCGGATACCGGCGGACGGCCGTGAGCAGCGCCTTGGCGACCAGCAGCAGCGGCGAGACCTTGACCTCGGCGAAGTCCGGCATCGCGCGCAGCCGCCGGACGGCGTCCATCGTCGCGGTCACGTCCACCTGCAGCCACTCGGTGACGTGCGGGGCGGTGAAGGCCGAGGCGACCATGGCGGCGGCCGTGGCCTTGCGCACGCCCTTCACCAGGATGCGCTCCTCCCGTTCGCCCTCGGGCAGGACGGCGCGCGCGGAGGGCGCGACGGCGGGGACGGCGGAGGCGGCGGTGGCGCCCTCGGCGGCGGCGTGCACGTCGTCACGGGTGATCGACCCGCTCGGACCGGTGCCGGTGAGGGCGGCGAGGTCCACGCCGAGGTCCCGGGCCAGCTTGCGCACGGGGGGCTTGGCCAGCACCGCGACCGCGCCCGCCTCCGGCGTGACCGGCGTGACCGGCACCGGCGTGACCGCCCGCGCCTGCGGGGCCGGACGGGCCGGCGCGGCGGCCTGCGCGGGAGCGGAGGGCTGGACGGGTGGGGCCGCCGCGCCCGTGGCGGGGGACGGGTGGGCCGGGGACTTGCGGGGACGGCGGGTCGTGGCGCCGGGCTTGACGCCGTACCCGACGAGCACCGGCGTCCGCGCCGGCGTGCCCTCGGTCCCGCCGGCGGGCGGCGAGGGGACCATGTCGTCGGCGAGCGCGGCCGCACGCGGCACCGGGCCGCCTCCGGCCGGAGCCTGCGGCGTGCCGGCGCCCGCGACCGCCGCGGCGCCGGTGGAGGCGCCGCCCGCCGGCGCGGGGCCGCCCTCGCCGTCGTCCACGGCGATGATCGGGACGCCGACGTCGACGGTCTCGCCCTCGGCGGCCATGAGCGCGCTGACCACGCCCTCGAAGGGACAGGGCAGCTCGACGACGGCCTTGGCCGTCTCGATCTCCACGATCGTCTGGTTGATCTCGACCTTGTCGCCGGCGGCGACGTGCCACTTGACGATCTCGGCCTCGGTCAGCCCTTCACCGACGTCGGGGAGCTTGAACTCGCGAAGCACAGGCCCCTCCTAGAAGGCGAAGGTACGGTCGACGGCGTCCAGCACCCGGTCCAGGTCGGGCAGGTAGTCGTCCTCGAGCCGGGAAGGCGGGTAGGGCGTGGAGAAGCCGCCGACGCGCAGCACGGGCGCCTCCAGGTTGTAGAAGCACGCCTCGGTCACCCGCGCGGCCAGTTCGGCGCCGAGACCGGAGAAGATGGGCGCCTCGTGGGCGACCACGCACCGGCCGGTGCGCCGCACCGACTCGAAGATCATGCCGGTGTCCAGGGGGTTGAGCGAGCGCAGGTCGACGACCTCCAGCGAGCGGCCCTCCTCCTCGACGGCCGCGGCGGCCTCCAGGCAGGTCTTGAGCATCGGGCCGTAGGCCAGCACGGTCACGTCGGTGCCCGGGCGCACGATCTGGGCGCGGTCGAAGGGCATGGGGTCGGCGCCCCGGTCGACCTCGGCCTTGTCCCAGTAGCGGCGCTTGGGCTCGAAGAAGATGACCGGGTCGTCGCACCGGATGGCCTGCTGGATCATGTGGTAGCCGTCCACGGGGTTGGAGCACGCCACCACGCGCAGGCCACCGGTGTGGGTGAAGTACGCCTCGGGCGACTCGCTGTGATGCTCCACGGCGCCGATGCCGCCGCCGCAGGGGATGCGCACGACGACCGGCAGCTTGATCTTGCCGAGCGAGCGCAGCGGCATCTTGGCCAGCTGGGTGATGATCTGGTCGGCGGCCGGGAACACGAACCCGTCGAACTGGATCTCGCACACCGGACGGTAGCCGCGCAGCGCGAGGCCGATGGCGGTGCCGATGATGCCGGACTCCGCGAGCGGGGTGTCGATGACCCGGCTCTCGCCGAAGTCCTTCTGCAGGCCGTCGGTGACCCGGAAGACCCCGCCGAGCTTGCCGACGTCCTCGCCCATGATGAGGACCTTGGGGTCGTCCTCCATGGCGGTGCGCAGGCCCTCGTTGATCGCCTTGGCGAGCGTCAGCGTGGTCATCGCTCGCCTCCCTCGAAGCTCGCCAGGTACGCGGCGTACTGCTCGCGCTCCTCGGCCAGCAGTGCGTGCGGCTCTCTGTACACGTGCTCGAAGATCTCCAGCGGGTGCGGGTCGGGCATCTCCAGGCAGCGCTTGCGCACGTCCCGGCCGAGGTCGGCGGCCTCGGCGTCGATGGAGTCGAAGAAGTCCTGGTCGGCGAGCTGGTTCTTGAACAGGTACGCCTTGACGCGCTCGATCGGGTCCTTCAGCTTCCACGCCTCGAGCTCCCCCGCCACGCGGTAGCGCGTCGGGTCGTCGGAGGTGGTGTGGGCGCCCATGCGGTAGGTGAACGCCTCGATCATCATGGGGCCCTGGCCTTCGCGGGCGTTCTTCAGAGCCTGCCGGGTGACGGCGAGGCAGGCGAAGACGTCGTTGCCGTCCACGCGGATGCCGGGGAAGCCGAACCCGCTGGCGCGGCGGTACAGGGGGATGCGCGACTGCTTCTCCAGCGGCTCGGAGATGGCCCACTGGTTGTTCTGGCAGAAGAAGACGACGGGGGCGTTGAACACCGAGGCCCAGATGAACGACTCGTTGACGTCGCCCTGGGAGGTGGCGCCGTCGCCGAAGTAGACGATCGTGGCGGCGTCGGCGCCGTCGCGCTGGACGCCCATCGCGTAGCCGACGGCGTGCAGGGTCTGGCTGCCGATGACGATCGTGTAGAGGTGGAAGTTGTGCTCGGCGGGGTCCCAGCCTCCGTGGTTGACGCCGCGGAAGAGCCCGAGCAGGTTCACCGGGTCGACCCCGCGGCACCAGGCCACGCCGTGCTCGCGGTAGGTCGGGAAGGCCATGTCGGTGTCGGTCAGCGCGCGCCCGGACCCGATCTGGGCGGCTTCCTGGCCGAGCAGTGAGGCCCAGATGCCGAGTTCGCCCTGCCGCTGGAGTGCGACGGCCTCCATGTCGACGCGTCGCACCAGCACCAGGTCGCGGTAGAGGCCGCGCACCTCCTCGGGCGTCAGGTCGATGTCATAGACGGGATGCTCGACGCGCTCACCTTCCGGGGTGAGAAGCTGGACGAGCTCAGGGGGTGCGTCAGCACCACCAGAGGCGTCGAAAGTCACGTGCCGCTCCTGTGCGCTCAGGGCCGTGCTGATGGGATCACCATCGCCGTTCGACCAGTTGACACGCGTCCATACCTACTGGTGGCGGTACGTCCGCGTTTGGGGACATGGTGGCAGACACCACAGGCCCTTGCGCAAGACCAGCCACCCCGTCTTCCACACTTCTCCCGTTCCCGGTGAACCCTGGCGCACACTCGTCCGGACCCCAGTGTGCAGGGAGGGGTACCCCTGGCGCGCCGCCGGGGCGGGGGCTGTGAGAGGGGGCCGCCACCGTTAGGCTGGTGCGCCGGACCAGGCCGGACCCGACCAGGGGGCCGGCGGCACGAACTGGAGGGACACGTGGCACGCGTCATCGTCGACGTCATGCTCAAGCCGGAGATCCTCGATCCGCAGGGGCAGGCGATCGCCCGGGCGCTCCCGCGGCTCGGCTTCTCCGGGGTCAGCGAAGTGCGGCAGGGCAAGAGGTTCGAGGTCGAGATCGACGGCCCGGCGGACGAGGCGGCGCTGGCCGAGGTCCGCAAGATGGCCGAAACCCTCCTCGCGAACACCGTCATCGAGGACTACTCTGTGCGGGTCGAGGCCGAATAGCAGCCTCCCCGCCGCGCCAAGGGGCCGCAAAGTACGCGAAACGGAAATTTGGTCAGATCAGAAAGCAAGCGTCTGACCAACACTAAATAACAACAGCGTGATTCTGCGGTTAGCCCTGATTCTCCGGGGAACCTCCCCAACGTGACTTTCGGCGCCGTGGAGGAGTCCGGTGGATATTGAGTTCTCGTTGGCCTTGCCGAGGGACGCCATGGGCATCCCGATGGTCCGGCGAGTACTGGGTGACACCCTTCGCTGCATCGGCGTCACCGAAGACTGCGTGTCGGACGTGTTGCTGGCCACCTCCGAGGCCTGCGCCAACGCCGTGCGTCACGGCGGGCCCTCCAAGCGCTACGCGGTGATGGCCGCCATCGGCCAGGGGCGCTGCGAGCTGCGCGTCGTCGACAACGGGCTCGGACTCGGGGCCATCCCCCGGCAGTATCCGGCCGGAGACGCCGAGCACGGGCGCGGCATCCTCATCATGCAGTCGGTCGTCGACGAGATCTCCTTCGACATCACCCCCGGCAACGGCACCACCGTCTGCCTCCGCAAGGAACTCGACTGGGACGAGGAGTGGCTGGCCACCCACGACCGGGCCCTCGCCTCCGTCTGAACGCGCCCTGATCGTTTCTCCTCGCCCACCCGCACAGCACGCCGCCCGCGCACAAGGCCGGCGAAGCTACCTGAGGCCCTGGCGCCTCTGGCTCCCCGGACCGATTCCGCCCTGCCGGCGACCGGTCACTCGCCCCCGAGCAGCTCCGCAGAGTGCGCCTTACGTCCGCTTTCCCGGAGGCGTCTTCTTGACCTTCTTCTTGGCGGGGAGGACGGGCGTCGCGCTGATCGGTCCGATGGCTTTTCTCGCCAACTCCGTCCAGTGCGGCACATCCACACCGGGCAGGTTGTCGGTCGTGAGGAGGAGTGAGCCTTGCGGCCCTCCACCCTTTTCGTGGAGAAGCACACCGCCCTCTTCATACCAGAGCGCTTTGCGCTCCCAGGACTCCCGGTACGTGGGGCTCTCGATCATGCCAAGGTGTTCCCAGTAGAGGGTCCGCCCGTCCGGAACACGGATGGTGAAGTCGGGACGGTAGGTCTTCCCGTTCAGCGTAAGTGGCGCCTCATACCTCCAGTAGCCGGGAACCAGTTCGTCGAGTATCTCGGCAATGATCACTTCATTCTTGCTGCGGACCAGAGTGCCGTTACCCGTGAGGTGGATGAGCCTCGAATCCAGCGTGCCCGCCGGCGATCCGTCCGGGAAGAAGACCGGTCTCGGGGCCGGTGGGAAGAACAGGTCGGTCAGCCGGCGGGCGGTTTCCGAACTGGTCGAGACGGTGAGCTCCAGCAACTCGTCGATCGAGCGCTCGTGCAAAAGGACCACTTGATCCTGCTGCCTGGTGAGCGCGGTATAGAGCATCTCCCTGGACAGCCTGCGAGCTGAACCCGGAAGCATGACGAAGACCTTCTTGAACTCCGAGCCCTGCGACTTGTGAATCGTGATCGCCCACGCCAGCTCC
The DNA here is from genome assembly GCF_042665155.1 of Sphaerisporangium rhizosphaerae. Taxonomy (NCBI): domain Bacteria; kingdom Bacillati; phylum Actinomycetota; class Actinomycetes; order Streptosporangiales; family Streptosporangiaceae; genus Sphaerisporangium; species Sphaerisporangium rhizosphaerae. Next base: position 26,794 of record NZ_JBHTCG010000036.1, read on the forward strand.
AGCGTCGGGTCGTCTTCATCGTCTCCCCGATAGCCGTAAGTCGTGCCGATCTGAGAGGAGAACTCAAGATGCGTCCATTTCGGCCTGCCGCCCGGCTTGGTGATCTGGCCCACGACCACGCCGATCTCACCATTGGCCACATAGTCGAGGCCGGTCCCCTTGGGGTAGCCGTCACGGTCGCCGTTCTGGTTGTTCAGCACCTTGTCGCCGAGCACGATCTGTTCGGTCCCGATGGGCCGAGGCGTGGTGCGCAGACCATCGGGCTTCAGGGCGGCCTGAAGTGCCTCCTGCCGGTGCGTCCGCTTCAGATGCCGGTTGATCTCCACGGTCCCCCACCCGTGACCACGGGTGGGGGACAGGATCTGCCAATCTTCGCAGCGCACGGCGGCCCCCTTTTCCCCTTTGGGGAACTGAACCCACCGTCCGACCTCCTGGCCTCCGTAGGAAATTTCGAAGCGGGTGGAGGCAGCCGGCCCGGTGATCTCCAGCCCATCGGCCAGGGCCCGATCCACGATTTCCAGGGGACGTGTGCCGTTCCAGGGAATGGACGCCAGACGCTCCATCCGCACGCCGGATCGCAGCCGCTCCCAGACCTCCTCGAACCCCTGAGGAACCTCGTCGCCTGAAAACCATGCCGCGAGCATCAGATCATCGCGAATCTGCCCCTTCTGCCGACGCAACTCAGTCAGCTCGACATATCCGGGGGCGACCCGGGGAAAGCGGGGAATGTCGGCGCCGGCGGTGAGACGTTGGATCAGATCGACGAACGGACGGCCCGCGCCGATAGGAGGGAGTTGCCGCGGATCCCCGACGAGGATCAGACGATCGGGAAGCATGAGAGCGTCGAACAGAGCGCCAAGTTGATCCTCGGCGAGCATAGAGGACTCGTCGATCACCACCGTTCCGTACAGCGGCGCCTTGCGAACTTCTCCACCACGAATGAGATACGCCCTGGTCTGAGGGTTGTAACGCTTGTGCTCGGTCAGGAACTGAGCGACAGTGTGCGCTTTGAGTCCGACCTTGTTCTGCAACTGCACCCGCGCCTTACCCGTCGGCGCCAGCAGCAGCACCCCCTTGCCTCTGACCTCCTCGTGGGTGACCAGCGCCTTGATGAGCGTGGTCTTTCCAGTCCCTGCCCGGCCGTTGAGCACACTCAACGGGGCCGCGTACAGCTCAGCCAGGGCGGCCTTCTTCTCCTTTCGCGCTCGCCGCTCGGTCTCGGCGTCGGAGTCGCTCTCCGCCTCGTATGAGCCGAGTACCCGGTCCAATTCATCCGCGAATCCGGACGGTAGCGGCATGCGGGGCCGGCCCATCTGGTGGTCGACGGACTGCCTGATCACGTACGCGGTCGTCTCCAGCCGTGTGAGCTTGAAGGCCGGTGTTCCGTCCTCCAGTCTCGTACCGGTCACCGGCGGCCAGGTCGGGGAGTCCACGTCGTACTGGAGCATGTCCGGGTGGAACTCATACGCTCGGAGGAGTTCCTCGGAAATCGGGCAGGGCTCGGGCAACCGCCGCGCCTCGATCCTCTCGATGACATGCGTCAGTGTGACCAGGGTGTCCCCTTCGGCGGCCGCCTCCTCCAGCACGGCCACCAGAAGTGCTTGCACCCTCCGTGCGTCCCCGCCGTCGCCCATCGCGCTCGGCTCTGCGAGGGGGAAGCGCGTGCGAATGGCGGCCCGCGGAAAACAACCACGGTCGATCACGTCGAAGGGCACCGGCGCCTGCTCACCGACGGTGCAGATATGCGCCAGATAGGGGTCGGACAGAAACTCGTCGTGATCCAGATCGATCTTCGTGGCGGAGCGGAAAAGCGCGGAGGCCTGATCAGTTGTGAGCTGGAAACGCGAAAGCAGCCGCAGGACCGCGAGTTGCTCCTCGCTAAACGTCCGCCAAGCCCGGCGATGCGGCTCCGATATCTGCTTGCTCATTTCCTCGGGGTAGTGGCCTGGGTGGGCGATGGCTCCGGTCAGCACGTCCCAGGGGTCAACATGCTCGGGGGTATGCCGCGCGATGGCCCGCGCGAGTACCTTGCTGTGCGTGAACTTCAAGGCGCCAAGGACCGCGCCGAGACCAGGAGCGGGGCCTCGCATGCGCCAAAGCTCGCCAATACGATCGTCCAGCCACTTCAGAGACGACTCTGGTATGTCGATGCCGAGCTTCTCGCATCGCCTGGCGGCGCTGTACAGCTGTTCCAGCGCGGCGATCGCGGTGTCGTGCGCGACATGCTCGGTGACGTAGGAGAACTCACGTCCTCCGGTTGCCGGTGCCCAGGCCAGAGCTTCTGCCACGTCCTCCCCTCTCGCGTCCCGCTCGGCCAGTTCGGCCACCGGTAGCAGGATGCCGCCGGTGCCATCGGGCCGGAGGGAGTGCAGAACGGTCGTCTCCCACATATGGTTCGGGAACGCGGTTCTCCCTTCCGTCTTCCAGGGCCCGGGCGGTTGGATCTCTGTGATCCGCGCGGCACCGACCAGCAGGGGGCCTCCGGCGCGCGCTTCGTCGAAGGGCGAGTGCTTGACATAGAAGAAGACCAGCGACTCCGCCGGGCTGACGTCGTCGAAGAACCTTTTGATCACTGCCCGCTGGTTGTCGCCGTGGATGACCCACGTCGGAGTGAACCCCAGCGCCTCGTTGACCTTCTCCTCGAGTTCGTCGTCATAGTCGACGTCGAACTCGCGCATAACGTCGATGATGCCCTTGCGCAGGAGCCAGTAATACGGGATCGCGTGAGCGCCATAAGCGGGAACCGTCAAGGGAGTTGGTCGGATCCGCCCTTTCAACGCCGCGGAGTGACGGTAAGGGTGCTCGCCGACCAGCCGGTAAGGGTGAGGGCTGAGGAAAGTGCCGCGCTCGCCCACACAGGCGATCATGGACTCGTCCACCTCGCTCAGCGGCTTCCCCGCATTTGCGACTTCATAGTCGTCCCGTCGGCGCTCGCCCACATTTCCAAGCAGGATGCAGGAGGCGTTCCCCAGCGGATCCCGACATACCCTGCCGGACCAGCCAGAGTCATGCCAAGGGACGCGGATCGAAAGGTGGACGGCGCTGCTCATCGTATGCGCTTTCTCTCATGAGTCGGGCAGGAACGCAGCGGCACCGTGCCATGAGACGGCGAGTTGCTCGTGAGCTCGCCCCATCCCCCGTCGCTACGTAAAGTAAAATGATCATAACAGGATGAGTATTGTCGTCGCCCGAAATCGCAAAGCCATCGATGACAGATCTCCGGCGGTTGAACGGTCGAAGCGCCTCCTCATGAACATGGGTCTGGAGCGGTCAGCGAACGCAGCGGCAGCGGGGCAGTGGGAGCTGACGGAGTTCGGCCGCGAAATCCCTGGTCGTAGCCGGGAACGGCGGGGCGAGAAGACAGCCGGCGAATACCGGCGCAGTGGTGTGCCGAGACATGTCGCGGCCGCCGAACAGGTCCGCGATCGCGGCCACGAGGGCTTCAGCTCGCTCCCTGACCAGAGATCCGCTCAGGTCGAACCGTTCGTTGAGCTCGGCCAGTAGGTTGCCGGCCTTCCAGGCGTTGCTCTTTTCCACGTCCACGCCGAGCCAGGTCTCAACGGCTCCGGCCAGCCGGATGCCGCCGAGGGTGCACGAGCCGGGGTCGTTGGCGGCGGCTCGCAGCGCCTCCCATGCGGCCTCGTCCCGGCACGCGGCCCGTACAAGATCGTCTCCTGTCTTGCCATGGGCATCCCCGTCCCAGATGACCACGTGCGGAATGCGGAACAACGAGAGCGTCGTCGCCGCGCGGTGGAGTTCGTACTTGCCGAAGGCGTCCAGCACTCCGACATTGGCCCCGATCCGCTGGAGCAGCCCCTTGGAGCGCAACCAGTTGAAGAACACGACGTCGCTGAACCCTTCGACGACGATCACCCGGTCCGCGAAGAAGGCCGCCGCGCGCTGACCGTCCAGTTCGCTGAGCAGGCGGGCCCGCCGTAGCTCCCGAGATCGGCTGGGCGGCACCTGTCTGAAGCACCGTTGCGCGGCCTGGGCGTATCTGGAGCGCTCATCGACGCGATCCAGCGCCGAGTCGACGTCGTCGGGCGCCAGGAAGGCGGCGGCCACGCCGCCACCGGACCGGTACAGCCGCACCAAAGAGTCGATGCCGTCGGCAGCCGAGGCGAGCATGGTGGGGTCGTGGGTGGTGATCGTGACCGCGGTGGCCGGGCCCGCCGCCAGCTCGTGCAGGTCGCGTGCCAGGCCGGCGATCTGCGCGGGATGCAGGTACAGCTCGGGCTCCTCGAACACCACCCATCGCAGATCGGATGCCTTGGTGTATCCGGCACGTCCACGCAGTTCCGCGGCGATCTGGATCAACCCGACGATGATCGCGCGTTGCACTCCCATGCCCTGGGCGTCCAAAGGCATGTCCTGGCCGTCCGCGGTCAGCCGCAGTTCGACGTAGTGACGCAGGATCGTGTCAGGCGTGAGTTCGGCCAGGGCGATCTCCGGCTTCAGCTTCCACGCACCGAGGAGGTCGCCCAGCCGATCGGACATGGTCGTGACGGGATTCGCCTCCGCCAGCAGCGCCTCTCTGAGCCTCGCAAGGCTCACCTCGATTTCGCTCACCGCCTGCGCGATCCGCAGTCCTGACGTGGACGCTTCCAGGATGTCGCGCAGTGGCGAGGAGCCGGCCAGCGTCGTGTAGTCGGAGAGACGCGCGGCGGCGGGTACGTAGACGCACCGGCCGATGGCGGGCGACCGCCACGCGAGAGGCGACTCACCGCGCCGGATCGCGTAATGGACGTCGGTGCGGCGATCCTCCGCCACGAGACCGGCGGCACCAGGCCGGTCTCCGAAGTACCGGCGCACGGTCAAGCAGGCACCATCGGCGTGCTCGGTGAGCTCTTCGGCCTCCTCGTCATCCAGTTCGTACTCGACCTCCACGAAGGACGCGCCACCGTCGTGTCTCCACGGCAGATCCCTGCGCGGCTCCCAGTCCAGGTCGCCATAGAACAGCCGGATGGCGTCCAGGACGGTGGACTTCCCCGCGTTGTTCGCGGCGATCAGCGCGCCGAACCGCCGGAGATGGATCTTGAGGTCCTGGACGGCGCGGATGTTGCGGACGTGAAGCCTCACCGGACGCATTCAGCCCTCTTCCAGAAACACGCTCGGCGTGCCCGAGTAGGAGATGTACAAGGAGTCACGGGCGCGCGTGCCGGCCACGAACAGCAGGCACCGCTCGCGCTGCACGTCCCGCTCGTGCACCATCGGATCCTCGTCATGCGGCGTGATCGCGCCGGGCAACGGAACCAGCCCTGCCCGGACACCGATGACGGCGACGCAGCGGAACTCCCGGCCTTTCATGCCGTGCATGGTGCCGATCCGGAGGCCGTCCGCAGACACATCCGACTCCAGGTCCACAGAGCCGATGGCCGCCGCGTGAAGGGCCCGCTGAGCCGTTCTGATCAGCTCGTGCGATCGGGATGCCACGCCGATCGCGGCGAGTTCGACGCCTTCGGCCTCCCAGGACCTGATCTGCTCGACCAGACCGGTCAGTTCCTGTTCTTGATCGGTGAAGCTCCGCACCATCGGCCTGCGACCGTTGGTCGGCGAATGGAGACCTGCCAGGTCGTCGGCGGCCCCGTCCAGCCCCGCAGTCGCGTGCTCGCCGAGCCGGGGGACCGCCCACGCGAGGATCTGCTGGGTCGTCCGGTACGAGATCTTGAGCTTGCGGCTGCGCCCACGCACGTTGATGCCCAGCGAGCCCGGAGAGACCCGGTAATCGTAGATGCGCTGGTGTGGGTCGCCGACGAGGAAGAGGTCGTCGGGACCTGGAGCCACCGCGGTCCGCAGCAGCCGCCAGTGCGCGGGGTGGAGATCCTGAACCTCGTCCACGAGGACATGCCGGTACGGAGCCGGCTCCATATGGGCGAGTTCCTCGGCCGCGATCCTGCACAACTGAGGATGGACCCATTCCCCACGGTCGGTCAGCTCGGCGGTGACCCGTTTGACGGCCTCCCACACGATATGCCGCTGCCCCGCCGAGAGCGGGCGTCCACGACCGGGGCGGTCGCATCCCAGGTACCGCGCGAGGGACCGGATCTCCTGGGGAAGGATGACCCGCAACCACTCCTCTTGGAGGAAGCGTGCCGTGAACGGAGCGTGGACGGCCTTGGCCGCGGCGGCCCAGCGACTCCGCAGGGTCCTGTCGTCGATGACCGCGGGCTCGTACCCGCGCACCCGCTTGACGATCTCGTAGGCGAGGGAGTCCAGGGTGGAGACCCGGACGCGGTCGTAGACGTCATCGTCACGGATGAGCAGTCGCAACTGCGAGCGCAGGGCGCCGGCGAGGTTCCGGCTGAAGGTGGCGATGAGAATCGGGGTGCCGGGCTCGTCGGCGTACCTCTTGGCCAGGTGGTGCGCACGGTGCAGCAGGGTCACGGTCTTTCCGGTGCCGGGACCCCCCGTGACCAGTGCGGGGCCGGTGAAACCGTCGCGGTAGGCGAGGGCCCGCTGGTCGGGGTGCAGGAAGATGCGCCATGCGTCGATGGGGTGGGCGAGGATCTCCCGCCAGTCGTCGGCGTCGTCCACGAGGACGACGTTCGAGGGGGTGCGGCGCATGGCGGTCGCCAGGTCGGCGGGGTCGACCGGGCCGGCGATCTGCTCGGCCGCGTACGACCTGACCTCCGCGTGCGCCCGGGGGTAGGAGGCCCCGGAGGCGAGCGCGAGCAGCGCCTCGAACTGCATCTGCGGGATCAGGTTCTGCAGGGCGAGGAGATGGTCACGGGTCACCAGCAGCCGGACGAGTTCGCGGATCTCCTGGTCGATGCCCAGTTCGATCAGCTGCGCGTCGGTGACATGCTCGAACAGGCGGGCGCTGGTGGCCTCGGCCTCGCGGTGCAGCGCCGTCCGGTAGTGCTCCAGGCCGGTGTCGTGCCGCAGCTCCAGCACACCGGTCACCAGGTTGACGCTGGCCCGCATGGTCACCGCGAACCGGACCGCCTCGCGGTGGGGGAGGATCGCCAGAAGCAGGTACAGGTCGCCGGCGGAGGACAGCACCACGCCATACGTGCCGCGGTCCATCGGGCCCGCCAGGTGAAGCAGGCGTATCCGCCGGTCGCGGGCTTGGGGCACGCGCACCAGAATCCAGTTGTCCCGGGCGGTGAACGAGGCGACCACATCAGCGATTGCTTTTTGAGTGGATTTGTCTAGTTTGCTGAAATGCTTCAGGGCCTCACGGGTCAACCCGAGTCGCGGCACGCCGGCCTTCCCTCCCTGGCGGCTTCGATGACGAAACGCTAACCGCTCATTGGAACGTTGTTGACCTCCACCATCCCGTGAGAAATATTAAGACCTTTGGCGTGGCCTTTGCGGAGTTATTCGCCGGGCGTCGGCGACGACCACACGAAGGCCACAAATGAGATTCACGACTCGCGTACCCCCCGACGACGAGGAGACCTCGCACAGTGACGGCCCATGCAGCGGCTCAGGCGGTTGACGGCATCCCGGCGCAGGGGCAACTGGTCACGGTACGCAACCGTCCGTGGGTGGTCGCCGACGTGCTCCGCAGCAGCGTGGCCAGCAGCGACCCGCACATCGCCACCGGCGCGCCCGAGCACCTGGTGACGCTGGTCAGCGTCGAGGACGACGCCCGTGACGAGGAGTTACGGGTGATCTGGGAGCTGGAGCCCGGTGCGGTCGTGCACGAGCAGCAGGATCTGCCCGGTCCTGAGCACGGTTTCGACGCCCCCGAGTCGCTCGCGGCGTTCCTCGACGCGGTCCGCTGGGGCGCCATCGCCTCGGCCGACAAGACGGCGCTGCAAGCCCCCTTCCGGTCCGGCATCGAGATCGAGCCCTACCAGCTCGACCCCGTCGTGCGGGCGCTGTCCATGCCGCGCACCAATCTGCTCATCGCCGACGACGTGGGCCTCGGCAAGACGATCGAGGCCGGGCTCGTCATGCAGGAGCTCATGCTCCGGCACCGCGCCCGGACCATGCTCATCGTCTGCCCGGCCAGCCTGACCCTGCAGTGGCGCGACGAGATGCGCGACAAGTTCGGCCTGGACTTCCGCATCGTCGACAGCACCCTGCTCAAGGACCTCCGGCGCTCACGCGGCCTGTACGCCAACCCATGGAGCCACTACCCGCGCCTGATCGTCAGCATCGACTGGCTCAAGCGCGCCCGGCCGATGCGGCTGCTGCGCGAGCTACTCCCCCCGGTCCCGCGCTACCCGCGGACGTTCGACCTGCTGGTGGTGGACGAGGTGCACACCTGCTCCCCGGCCGGCCGGGGAGCCTATCCCGTCGACTCGCTTCGGACGGCCGCGGTCAGGGAACTGGCCCCGCACTGCGAGCACCGGCTGTTCCTGTCGGCCACCCCGCACAACGGCTACCTCGAGTCCTTCACCGCGCTGCTGGAACTGCTGGACGATCAGCGGTTCGCCCGGGGCGTGAAGCCGACCGAGGATCAACTCGCCAGGGCGATGGTGCGCCGCCTCAAGAGCGAGCTGCCGCCCCGATGGGACGGCTCCGCCCTGTTCCCCAAGCGGTACCTGGACTACCTGGAAGTCGACTACTCCGGCGCCGAGACGACCGCGCACGAACAGCTCACCAGATACGCCAGGTCACGGTCGGCGGGGACGGGGCGAGTGGCGGCCGACTTCGTCGTCAGCCTGCTGAAGAAGCGGCTGTTCTCCTCCCCCAAGGCGTTCGCCGAGACGGTCGAGACGCACCTGGCCACCATGGCGGCCAAGGAGGAAGCCTTCGCCAAGGAGGCCGAGCTCGCCGCCGGGCGTGAGGGGGACGCCGGGATGAAACTGCTCCGGCCGCTGATCGAGAACCTGGACGAGACCGCCGAGGACGACGAGGCGTACGCCGCCGCGGCCCAGGCGGCCCTCACCGTCGCGCGGCAGCTGATGCGCCCGCTCACCACGGAGGAACGCGACCTGCTCGGTGACCTGCTGAAGTGGGCCCGCGACGCGCAGGACCGGCCGGACGCCAAGTTCGCCGCCTTCCGCGCCTGGCTCGACCCGCTGGTCCGGCCGGGCGGCGAGTGGACCGACGAACGCGTCATCGTGTTCAGCGAATACCGCGACACCCAGCGCTGGCTGCACGAGCAGATGCTGGCCGCCGGCTACCCCGCCGACCGCATCGAGCTGCTGTACGGCGGGCAGGACCGCGACGAGCGCGAGCGCATCAAGACCGAGTTCACCGAGGCCCCAGGCCCGCAGAACCCGGTGCGCGTCCTGCTGGCCACCGATGCCGCGAGCGAGGGCATCAACCTCCAGCGGTACTGCCACCGCGTGCTCCACTGGGAGATTCCCTGGAACCCCAACCGTCTGGAGCAGCGCAACGGCCGCGTCGACCGGCACGGTCAGCCCGCCTCGAAGGTGGAGATCCGGCATTTCGTGCCGCGCGGCTGGGAAAACGCCGTCCCCGGCTCGCTGGAAGGGTCACTGGAGGACGAACTGGCCTTCCTGTGGATCGCCGCGAAGAAGGTCGACCAGATCAGGGAAGACCTGGGCAGCGCCGGTGACGTCATCGCCGCCCGGGTCGAGGAGAAGATGCTCGGCAAGCGCGTCGACTGGCGGGCCACCGACACCGAGATCGCGGCGAAGGCGTCCCGGGCGCGGCTCAAGGTGGAGCGTGACCTGGCCCGCGAGCTGTCCCGCCTGGCGGGCAAGCTCTCCGAGAGCCGTGCGGAGCTGAACCTCACCCCCGCCACGGTGGAACGCGTAGTCCGCACCGCGCTGCGCCTGGCCCACCACAAGGACCTCATCCCCGCCGAGGCCCCGGACGGCGTCTCCGCGCCGTGCTTCCGGCTGCCCGAGCTGCCCGGCGCCTGGGCCCAGGCGCGCAACGACGGGCTGTTACACCCGCTCACCGGCCAGGAACGCCTGGTCACCTTCGCCTCCGAGGCCGTGGTGGGCCGCAGCGACATCGTCCTGCTGCACCTGGGGCACCGCCTGGTCCAGATGTGCATGCGGCTGCTGCGCGCCGAACTGTGGGCCAGCGCCGCCGACGGCACCGCCCGCACGTCCGTTCCCGAGCAGGCGACCGCACCCGAGCCGGCGGTGACGAACGGACGGGCCGCCGCGCCCGCTCCGCAGCCGATGAACGGGCATGTGAACGGACACGCGACGGCGCGGGAGAACGGGCACACCACCACGCCAGGCCCAGGCCACGATGGCGGCGGCTCGAAGCTGTCGAGGGTCACCGCCCGCGTCGTGCCGGGCGACGTGCTCCGCGTCCCCGCCGTCGTGGCGCACGGCCGCGTCGTCATCACCGGCTCGGCCGGGACCCGCCTGCACGAGGAGATCGTGTACGCCGGAGGACTCATCGACGCGGGCAGGCTCGTCCCCGCCCGGGAGTCGGAGATCGACGAGTGGCTGGCGGCGGCCTCCGAGCAGCCCGTACCGCCCCTGATGCGCGACCGGCTCACCGAACTCTGGAGGCCCGCCCTCGCGGAGCCCCTGCGCAGGCGCCTGGCCAACCGGGCCGAACAGCGCAAACGGAGCATCCGCACCTTGCTCGACAGACGCTGCGAGGAGGAGGTCACCGCGATCGAGGCCGTGCTCGACGAGCTCAAGCGCTCGATCGAGGCCGCGCTCGCCGAGACCACGTGGTGGCAGCAGCCCAGCCTCTTCGAGGACGAGCAGAAGGAACAGCGCGAACAGCTCCGCAAGGACCACGAAGCGCTGCAGGAGCGGTTGCGCGCGATCCCCGCCCAGCGTGTCGCCGAGACCGAGGCGCTGCGCCGACGCTACGCCGAGCCGAAGGAGCGTTCCTTCCCCGTGTCCGTGACCTTCCTCGTCCCCGCCGCGCTCGCCCACGCCGCCGCCCGAGGTGACCGATGAGCCCCCGGACGAACACGCGCACGGCGACCATGTCCGGGCGCGGCGTCCGACGGCCCCCGGTCGTCTCGGTGGCCGACCAGCACGCCGACTGGCTGCGGCTGCTACGGCCGGACGGCCCGTTCCTGACCGTCAGCGTGCTCTCCGACGTCATGGAGCAGGGCCTGGACGTCGTCCCGGCCGAGACGACCGCCCGGCTGCGCCAGGCCTGGCTGGAGGTGCAGGCGGCACCCGACCTGCTGCGTCCCGCCTGGGTGGACCTGATCTTCACCGAGTTGCTGCGCTGGCCCGCCGGGGTGCTCGCCGCCGACGGCCGGCTTCCGGACGAGCTGCGCTCCTGGGGCGGCGACCAGGCCCGCCCCGACGCCGTCGTCTACGGGCCCGACCCCGCCTCCGGGCAGGCCGAACGGCTGCTGGTCTACCGCCGCCGGTGGGACGAGCCGCTGACCCGGGCGACCCGCGACCAGCCGTCCATGATCGAGCAGGCCGCGATGCTGTGCCGCCGCCGGGGCGTGCCGCTGGCCCTGCTGACCGACGGCCGGTTCTGGGTGCTCGTCCACGCCAAGCCGGGCGGCCCGACGAGCACCGCGATCTTCGACACCGACCTGTGGCTGGAGGAACCCGCGCTGCTGCGCGCCTTCGCCTCCCTGCTCGGCGCCTCCCGGTTGCTGCCCCCGCCGGTTCAGCAGGACGGCATCCCGTCGGCCTCGCTCGCCGGGCTCTTCGAGCGTACGGCGAACGCGCAGACGCAGGTCACCGACACCCTCGGCGACCAGGTGCGGCAGGCCGTCGAGCTGCTCGTCGGCGAGTTCGCCCGGCTCGACCGCGAGTCCGGCGGCGCGCTGCTCGCCACGGTCCCCGAACGGCAGGTCTACCGGGCCACGCTCACCGTCATGATGCGGCTGGTCTTCCTGCTGTACGCCGAGGAGCAGCGGCTGCTGCCCGTCCTCGATCCGGTCTACGCGGCCGGATACGCGGTCTCCAGCCTCTACACCCAGCTCGACGAGGCGCACCAGCTGCACGGCGACGAGATCGCCGACCGCAGCCCGGCCGCCTGGCCGCGCCTGCTGGCCCTCTTCACCGCCGTCCACCGCGGCTGCGACCACCCCGACCTTCGCATCCCCGCCTACGGCGGCTCGCTGTTCGACCCCGCCACCTACCCATGGCTGCCGGCGCTGAAGGTGACCGACCTGGTGATCCACCGGATCCTGGACGCGCTCCTGCTGCTCAAGCCGAAGCAGCGCGGCAGGACACCGGAGCGGCTCTCCTACAAGGGCGTCGGCGTCGAGCAGATCGGGCACGTGTACGAGGGCCTGCTGGAGTACTCCTGCAAGAAGGTCGACGAGCCGCACGTCGGACTGATCGGCGCACAGGAACCGGAGATCCCCCTGAGCCTCCTCGAAGCCGAGCACGCCAAGGACGAGGAGTCGTTCGCCGAGTGGCTGAAGAAGGTCTGCGGTGCGAGCCAGACCCAACTGCGCAAGGCTCTCGCGTACCGGCCCACGACGAGCGAGATCGGCGACCTTGGCTCGGCCTGCGACAACAACGCCGAACTGGCGGCGCGCGTCCGCCCGTTCCTCGGCCTGCTCCGCCGGGACCTGCGCGGCATCCCTACCGTGTTCCCGAGAGGCTCGGTGCTCTTCACCCAGGTCGGCGACCGCCGCGCCACCGGGACCCACTACACCCCCCGGCCGCTCGCAGAGGAGGTCGTCGAACACACCCTCGCGCCCCTGGTCTACTCCCCCGGCCCCGCCGATGGCGCCGAGCACGGGGTATGGCAGGCCAAGCCGTGGGAGGAACTGCTCAAGCTCAAGGTCGTGGACCCCGCGATGGGCTCCGGTGCGTTCCTGGTCTCCGCCTGCCGCTACCTCGCCGACCGTGTCCTGGACGCGTGGGAACGCGACGGGCTGCCGCGTGAGGTCGAGGCGGCGCTCGGGGCCGAATACGACCGCGACACGCTCCACCTCTACGCCCTGCGCCTGGTCGCCGCCCGCTGCGTCTACGGGGTCGACCGCGATGACATGGCCGTCGAGCTGGCCAAGCTCTCGATGTGGCTGGTCACCCTGGCCAAGGACAAGCCGTTCGGCTTCCTGGACCACGCCCTGCGCTGCGGGGACTCGCTGGTCGGCCTGATCTCCGAGTCCCAGGTGGTGGCCTTCCACCTCGACCCCGAGCGCGGCCGGACCCTGAACAACCGGCTCGCCGGAGAGATCGACGAGCTGGCCTCCTCCATCCTCACCGAGGCGACCGAACTCCGCGAACGCATCGAGGCCACCACGGTCAACGACCCTCGCGAAGCTGAAGAGAAGGCCACCCTGCTCGCCCGCGCCGACGGCCTCACCGCCCGCCTCCGCCTCGCCGCCGACGCGGTCGCCGGCGCGGCCCTGTCCACCGCGGGAAAGAGCGAGGACGCCTTCGACACCCGCCTCACCTCCATCGCCGACGAGGTCATTGCCGCCCTGCACGGCGACACCACCAAGGAGACAGCGGCCCGCACGACCATCGACTCCTGGCTCAAGGGCCCCTCCCGCCCCGAGCCCATCCGCCCCCTGCACTGGCCCCTGGAGTTCCCGGAAGTCATGCGGCGCGGCGGCTTCGACGCAGTGATGGGTAACCCACCCTTCATCGGCGGCAAACGCATCAGCGGCGCCCTAGGCTCTGACTTACGCGAATACCTCAAACAGCGCATCGCCAACGACAAGGCTGGCCATGCCGACCTCTGCTCATATTTCTTACTACGCAATCACACTGTTGCCCCTAAAGGCAGGGTCGGCATCATCGCTACCAATACAATCGCACAGGGAGACACGCGAGAAGTTGGACTAGACCAGCTCCAGGAAAAAGGGTGGTCGGTCTATCGAGCCGTAAAGTCCCAGCCATGGGCGGGAACAGCGTCATTAGAAGTCTCCCTGTTGTGGTCTGGTCAACCCGGCAAAAAAGAGCCTCGAATTCTTGACGGCGTGGAAGTCTCCGGGATTACACCGTCACTAGACCAGCGCTCACGCCTATCCGGGAATCCCCGACATCTATATTTCAACGCCAATCAATCGTTTCAGGGATGCATAGTCCTAGGAATGGGATTCATTCTATCGCCAACAGAAGCCCGCTCTCTAGTCGAGCACGATCACCGCAACACCAAGGTTCTCTTTCCTTATCTTAATGGCGAAGACTTGAACTCCAGGCCGGACCATTCCGCGAGCCGCTGGGTGATCGACTTCAATGACATGACCGAAAAAGAAGCACAGAGATACCCCGACTGCTTCGCCATCATAGAAAGCAAGGTAAAGCCCGAGCGGCAGCGAACAAAACCAGATGGTAACTTCGCCCTTCGTAAGCCGCTCCCACAACGTTATTGGCAATATGCCGACAAGCGACCCGCATTGCGTGAGGCGATCAAAGACCTTAACCGAGTACTAGCCATAGCCCGTGTCAGCAAGACTGCAATGGCGTCCTTCGTCCCGACCGGACAGGTATTAAATGACAAGATCGTAGTTTTTGCAACCGATCAGGCCGCACATCTAGCACTGATCGATTCAGCAATCCATGTGGAGTGGGCATGGAGGCATTCGGGCACCTTGAAGGCCGATTTACAGTATGCGCCCTCCGACTGCTTTGAGACTTTTCCACAGCCCAAGCTAACGGAGCACATGGAGAAATGCGGTGAGGAGCTACACACTGTCCGCAGTGCATCAATGACAGCGCAACAGTTGGGGCTTACCGCTCTATATAATCTCGTAAACAATCCTTCTGTGCAGGGTCCGGAGATCAAGAGGATTCGGGAACTCCATGTTGAGATCGACGAGTCGGTACGCGAAGCGTACATGCTCGATGAGGAGTATGAGCCTTTGATCAGGGAGTACGAGGCCCAGAAGGCTAGCTCACCACTGCCTACCTGGTCGGAGATTGACCTTGCTCACGGGTTCTACGATCACGGGCAGGGGGTGCGCTGGACGATCAGCCCACAAGCGCGTCTTGATGTACTGGACAAACTCCTAGCGTTGAACTTTTACCGATACAAGCAGGAGGAGAAAGCCGGCCTGCACGCGGGCAGGAAGTCCGCCAAAGGCAAGCTGGTGAAGCCTGCCACCCTCCAGGTCGCGCCCGCCGGGATGACGGCGACCGATTCCTTCGACGGTGCTCTTTTCCAACCACCGGACACTCTCTTCTGAGACTTTCCAGTCACTCCTCGCAATATGGCATCATGGATTCGACGTAGGCTCTGGAGTCCCGTTCGGCCATACACATATTGAGGACGCCCCCAGGCCGAGTCCGTCATCGCCGACGGCATCGAGTGCCAGCAGGAAATCGTCCGGCGTGGATCGGGCGGCTATGGTCTTCCCGGTCTTCGATACGCCCTCGATGACGTAGCCCCGCTGTTTCCAGTATTCCCTGACCTGTAGCGCTACCGCGTTGATCTGGTCTTTCGGAATCTCGCGGAGGTAATAGTTACGGCCGACAATGATACGTCCTTTTGAACCGCTGTCGACCGAATTACCGCAGGGTCCGTTTCGAAGGCTGGTGGGATCGACTTCCAGACGTGGTTTCGGCCTCAGCGCTGAAACGGTTTCGTTGATGAGCTGCTCGACGCGAGCCAGAGCCTGAGCTTCAGTCATAGTCGGTTTTTCCACGTTGCCTCCTTCATGACCGCACGCAGCGATCAATGCCGCAACGACAACCAACCCAGCGAGGAAGCGAGGCATCTATCCTCCAGCCGGCCGGGGAGAGGGTATTTGATGGAAGGTCGGTTCCTCTGCTGATTTCGGCTCTGCCGCCAGTGATGGCGGCGCTGTGGGACGTGGAGGTGCCGGGTTGTCAGGAGATTCAGGGAAAGGAACCAACTCATCATACTGACCGTTGATCAAGTATCCGATGTTCCGCAACGAAATCGACCTTCGATCCCAGCCTCTTTCATTGTCGCCCCAGTAGCTGGAGTGGCCTGCGAAACTGGCGATTGAGTCTCCGGAGTCGGGTACATAAAAGCGCTTCGCGCCGAACTCGCTGCGACTCGGGTCGGCGCCGAACGGCCCTTCGCCCTTCACGAAACCTTTCCAGATATCCTTCGCCAATTCTTTCACTACCCCCTGCGCGTCGGGCGTTACCGGCTGCAGAGGTCCAAAAGAGCCGATGTCGCCCACCGGGTCGTTGGGGGCTTCACCCACCCAGACCGAATCAACTCCCAGGGCCTTGGCGTGCATGGCAACGACACCGGGGCTGCCCACAAAGATCAGTTGATCTGCGAAGGACTTCGGGCGCATTTGGGCGGCGACCCCGGTCACCGTGGACCCGTAGCTGTGCCCGAGTACAGTGAACCGGGCGTCGGAGGCGGCCCGGTGAGCGGCATGCAAGCCGTCGGCGAAGCTCGCCAGCGCCGGAGCCCCGGCAAGAGCATCGTCGAGCGTGCCAGGCGTGTGCGCAGGCCCCGCGTTCCCCCACTGCGGAGCCGCGTATCCCAGCCAGGCAATCGAGGCGACCTTCGTGCCAGGCGCGAGGAAATTCGCTTGTGCCCACATATCGGATGCGCGCTGGACGTCGCCGTCGAACTTCTCCAAAGTGGTACCGGTATCGGGCACATAGGCGACGATCCTGTCAGCCTTGTCCGGATCTCCGAAGGAGATCACGGTCTTACCCAGACCACCCAATTCCACTTGCATGAGATAGGCCGGAGGAAGACCGTTCCGCCCTCCTTGCGCCAAGCTCCGTTCGACGGAGGCGAGCTGGCGCATCTTCGCTTCGGCTTCTCCGATCGCCTTCCTGACCTCATCCGACGAGGGCAACGCGCGCAGTCGTGCCAGCTCGGAACCGAGCCAGATCTTCTCTCCTCTTAGGTAGTTACGGTTCGCCTGGTCGCGGGCGGTGGTGGGGAGGCCGTTCAGGGTGCCGATCAACTGGGGGGATTGGTTCATCAGGCGCTCCTGGGCCGGCTTGCCCAGTTGGTGCCACCAGGCATTGAGCCGGTTGGCCAGGGTCGCGTCCTTGCCGGTGTTCTGGAGGGCCACCAGGGCCTTGAGCGCCGCCGCGTCGCCGTTGCCGGCCGCGGCCGTCAGCTTGTCCACCCCGCCGGGGTCGGGTGCGTACCCGCCGAACAGCCCGAACCCCGCCATCGCCTTGGTGGTCAGCCCCGAATCGTGCTCCTGCTGGATCACCGACAGGCGTCGCCGCAGGTCACCGACCTGCCCTTGCGCCCACTCCCCGGCACCGGCGATCTGCTTGCCTGAGGAGGCGGGCACGCATAACGCCGAAAGCTCCGCCGACAGCCGGTGACCCGCTTCCGGTAATTCCTGCCCGGCCTTCTGCAGCGAGGCCACCAGGCCCTCCATGGCCGCGATGTCCATGCCGGAGAAGCCGGTCCGTGCCGCCGTCATCACGCTCACCGAGGTGGAGATCGATGGAACCCGAGGTGCCTGACCGCCCAGTTGGCGGAGGCGGGCCGCGATCTGCGTGGCCGCCTCCTGGAAGGCCCGTTGCATAACCGTACGCTGCTCGTTCAGCGCCTTGGAGAAAGCCGGCGCTCCCCCGCCCACCCAAGCGGAGGCGGCCATGCACCGCATCGGGGAATCCAACGCCGTGGCGTGCTCATCGGCCAGCCGAATCACCCGCGATAACGCGGCCTCCAAATCCGCTGTCTGCCCCGTCGCCACAAGGAGTCAGAATCTCACGCAGATCGGACATCCTGCAACCACTCATACATAAGTTGCAGAACCCGCGAAGCACGCGACCATTACTCCTTAAATGTCCGCATCCTCGAACGCGGGCACGACGGAATTCAGGGGAGAGACGCGGAAGTCGGTCACGGCGCGACATTCCAGGACATGAAGCCCTATCCGCTCTCCTGGGCAGCGACGCGCCGGTAGACCGCCTCTCTTCAGTCACCTCGGACGGCTTCGAGGGCCAGGACCTTGCGAAACTCAGCCACGGAGGGCCGGTCTCGCTGGTCACGCGGCACAGCGCGGAGCACGAGGTGCCCGGTCTCAGTGATATGACGGATGCGTTGGCTGGGCTTGAGTGCGTCGATCGTCACTGCTGCCTGGTGCATCCCTTCATCGACTCCACCTTGGACGACTGTGCACAGCGCCCGATGGAGGTCAGCGTTGACCGGGTGGATGTAACTCCGATTGTGCTTGAGAACGTTGCTGCGTGCCGTTTCCGCCGCCGACTCCTGGCCCGCAGCGGCGTACACCCAGCTTTCAGTAAAATAGATGCGATTCGGCGTCCAGAAGCCGTAGCAATCCGGGGCGACACCCTTGTCAGCGATCTTGTGCAGAGTGTGCAATGTGTCGAGAGCCTGGGCGTGCCTGCCGAGCATGGACAGGGCCTTGGCCTCGGTGGTCATCAGGTCGGCATCCGGCTCGCGAGTGAGTTGCTGGCCACGACGCACCAACTCGAGTACTGCCTGGGGGGACCGCTGGCCGTACAAACCGTGCCCGGCCTCCTCACACCTGACCAGCAGGCGGAGAGCCAGGTCCCCGGAGATGTCGGCGGCCTGCCGTGCGGTGTACCACCAGCGCATGGCCCCGCCGTGATCGTCCAAATAGGTCAGGACAATGGCGTGGATGGACGAGAGCACGGCCATGCTGCGTTGTAGTTCGGTCTGGTCTGCCGGGGGGGCGGTGCCCAGTTGGCGGCGGAGGGCGTACAGGTCGATGATCAGGTCGGTGGCGACCTGGGCCGGAGAGCGGGTGCGCAGCGCGTGCAGGTGGTCGGCGCAGGCCAGGTCCCAGTCTTCGAGGCTGCGGTGCTCCCGCCCGAGCGAGATGTCGAGCAACTGGCGCAGCGGCTCGCTGGAGAGTCCCAGAGTGCCGAGGGTGCCCAGGCCGGCAAGGAACTGGAGGGCGGCACGGCGTTCCATGTCGTCATCTCCGTTGCAATATGCGGAGTTTCCGCGATATCTACCCTCATTCCGCTGCTCCGACTCGGCGGCGCCGAGACGTTCCAGCGTCGCGTACAGCGCCGTGAGAATGCCGTGCGCGCCGTACACCTGGTCAAGACGCGCGATCATGTCCGACGGAGGCACGCGTTCGCCGCGCTCCCACTTGGCGAGGTTGGAGAAGTCGGTGTACATCTGCTCGGCCGCCCGCCGCAGCCCGAGGTTCGGCCTGCTCTCGCGACAGTGCCGCATCACCGCACCGAACAGATGCCAAAGGGAGGCGTGCGGATCGATCTGGTCTGCGGCCATGACACCCTCGCGATCGTTATCTCCGGCGCGACCGCACCTGACCACGCCGTTGCCCTTCCACCACCTTCGATCACCGTCAATGATGACACCGTCACCTTCCGCACCCACCTGGAATTGGCGGAAGTCGCCGACGACACCGGCAACAGCGGGGGCGCTTGGGTGGCGAAACGATCGACGGCCAGGGCATCGGCGCCGGCTGGTCCGCCGACCACTCGCTCCGCACACGAAGAGTGATCGACTGGTAACGTTCCGGCCATGCCTTCACCATGGCACGATGCCCTGAAGAACCTGATCACTGTGGATCCCGACACCGCCCTGGCGCTACTGCGAACAGCCGGAGTCAAGGTGCCCGACGGTCTCCCCCTCGAGGCGGGGCCGTACACGGTCAACGACCGAATATCCAATGACCTGTATCCCGACAACACGGTCCTGGTCGGGCCCAAGCACGACCGCGCCTGCACGGTCATCGTGGAGATCGAGCGCGAACTGTCGGCCGCCAAGCTGGAGCAGTTCGCCGTCAAGGCGGCCGCGGTGGCCTTGGAGACCCGCAAGGACGTCCAGGTCCTGGTGCTCACCCGTGCCCTGGACGCTCGCGCCTGGCATGATCCGGTCACGGTCCGCCGTGGTGGGTTGAGCCACGTCCTCACGCCGTGATCTACGGCCGCAGAGACCTGCCACGGCTCACCGACCCCGAGCAGATCGCCGCCGACCCGGCGAGTGGCGTGCTGGCCGTGTTCGGGCACGGCGACGACCCGAAGGTGGCTCAGGCGTTCGCGTCGGCCACGGAGTTCTTCCCGGCGAAGCCGGGCGTTCACTACACTGAGTGGGCATACGAATGCGGTCCGGACCTGTTTCGAAGCATCATGGAGGCAAACATGGCAAAGACCGACTGGCCCGTCTCCACCCCCTTCGCCAAGCAGCATTACGGCCGCGGCCTGGCCGAGGGCGAGGCCGGCGCGATCCTCACCGTGCTCGCGACCCGGGGCATCGCCGTTCCCGACCACCACGCCGCGACGATCCTGGCCTGCACCGACCTGGACCAGCTCCAGCAATGGCTGACCAAAGCCGTCACCGCCACCACCATCGACGACCTCGGCGTCCAGTAACCACCCCGAAGAAGCACCAAGCGCCAGTGCCATCGATTGCCGGCCGTACGGTCGAGGAGCCGGAGCACAGCTTGGGGATCTCCGGTTCCAGGAGCTCATCGATCACCGTTCGGTACGTCGCTGGAAGCTTCTGTGCAATGCCTCGTGCAGCGCAGTAGACATGGCCGTAAGTTATCGACGAATTACTCACCGTGCATAACCATGAGCACCGGCCGAGCGTGGCCTGAGCCTGACCACAGCTGACCACGCCGTTACCCTTCCACTTCCCGCAATCACCGTCCACGATGACACCGCTACAGCCAGTAGCCGTGAAGTGGCGGGACCCACAGGCGATCGCAGCGCCATGCGGGTCCCTGATCAGGAAAGCAGGTCCTGACCGTGGTGAAGCGTAGAGGTCTGCGGCGCCTGTTCGGGCGCGGTGGCGGCACGCGGATCGGCCGGCACGCCCTCGGGCAGCCGTACGTCGAGGTCGAACGCGCCGATCGCGGTGAACCCGACCTGGCCGACCGGGCCGCCGCCGTCCTGCTGCACCGGATGGAACCGGCCTGGACGATCATGTACGGGCCGTGGAGCCGCCGCTTCTACGCGCTGGCTCTGTACCCGACCCCCGAGCCGCTGACCGTCGAGGCTCGCACCGCTCAGGACCTTCTCACCCAGATGCGCCGGGCCGAGCGGGAGTGGATGCTCCACGCCCGCCCGCACGCCGTGGTCGCATCGGCAGCCTGAGCGAGGGACGCCCGACGCGATGAGCATCCCTGTGCCACGAATCGAGACCGCTACGTTCCCGGCCACCGGCATGTCCGTGGCCGAGGCCCGGCGCTGGCTGGGCAAGATCCTGGACGGTCATCTCCGCCGCGACGACGCGGTCCTGCTGCTCTCCGAGGCCGCGACCAACTCTCTCGTACACACCGGCTCCACGGCCATCCGCGTCGCCGTGACGATCGAGGAGAACGGCGATGTGCGTGTCGAGGTCGCCGACGAGGGCGGTACGACCATCCCGAGCCTCCCCGCCCACCACGACGACGCCCTGAACTCCTCCGGCCGGGGGGTCCGCCTGATCCAGGCCCTGTCCACCCGCTGGGGCTTCACCGAGGACCACCCACGCCACGTCCTCTGGTTCGTCCTCGCGGATCACCACCCGGCCACGTGACCACGTGGACTTCACGCCGAGCCGGGCGGGGCGCCGATCCTGGTGTCGTTCCCAGGTGGAATGCCGGGCTGGAGGCCTAAAGTCGTGGCTGTGACACAGTCAACAGCGGGGAATTCGGTCCTCGCGGTGCCGGACGCGGCGGCGATCAGGGATGAGTTGCAGAGGCTCGTCCTCGATGATCTGCACGGTCCGTACGACGACGAGCCGGAGGAGTTCGACGAGGATCCGGCCGATCGTTATCTCCTCGGCCGGCTGGCGCCGGCCGGCACGCCCGTCGCGCCCGAGGAGCTTGATGATCTCGGCGGTTCCGAGCCGATCGACTCGGGCGAGGGCGACCCCGAGCCTTCGGCGCCCAATGTGCCGAGCATGGCTCCCTCGGCGCTCGGCTTCACCTGTTTCGCAGCCGGAGACGCCGACCGGCTCGTGGTGACCGGGCGCTGGGCGCGGTACGAGCGCACCCACAGCGAGGCGACCGGACGCATGGCCTGGCGGCGGGTGCCGATGTCGGGCACCGCCGGAGTGGCGCTGCACGAAGGCAAGCTGCGACGTCACACGCTGAACGACGACCAGCCCGAGATCGTGGTCGAGGGCAGCGCACGCCGGCACAACGGCGGGTGGCTGGTCTCCCTCTTCCTGGTCAACACCCAGGCGTGGCCCCGGACGCGCCGGGCCGAGCGGTGGATCTTCCAGGTTCGGCTGTCGGCCACCGGGGCGGACGGTGCACCGGTGTTCCTCCCCAGGCCGGAGCGGGAGTCCGGCGGAGACGCCGCCGACCGGGCCGAGCAGCGACGGCTGGCCATGGCGTACCGCTTGGTGCCGGAGTTCGCGGTCGGGCACGGCGTCGCCGTGGAGACCGTGCCGGCGCGGGAAGATCCGATGCGGGCGGTCGAGATCCGCACCGCGGCCGTGCCGGAGCACGAGATCCCCTACACCGACGTGCCCGATGCCGAGAAGGACCCCGACCTGCCAGAGCTGACCGACCTCGTGCTGGACATGAGCACCCTCGCCGAACTGGCCGGCCGCCCGGGGGACGACGTGCGGGAGCTGATCGCAGGGCTCACCCCGCTCGTCGCGGGCTACCGTGCGTGGATCGACCGGGCCGAGCGTTCGGTCGACGATCCGGAACGCCGTCTGGACGGCTACCGCAGGGAGGCGCGGGAGGCGTTGAAGGCGGCGCGCCGGGCGGCCGGGCGTATCGAACGCGGCCTGCGGCTCCTGGGCGAGAACGCGCTAGCGCGCCGGGCGTTCGCCTTCGCCAACGAGGCGATGCGCTTGCAGCGTGTCCACACCCTGGCCGCGGAGAGCCGGCGTGCGGACGACCGGCTCTCGCTGGAGCAGGCGGTCGAGCAGGCCGACACGCCGGGCAACCGAAGCTGGCGGCCCTTCCAGCTCGCGTTCCTGCTGCTGAACCTGCCAGCGCTGGCCGATCCCCTGCACCCCGAGCGGTCCGACGATCCCGAGAAGGCCATCGCCGACCTGCTGTGGTTCCCCACCGGAGGCGGTAAGACCGAGGCCTATCTGGGCTTGACCGCGTTCACGCTCGCCGTGCGGCGGCTCCAGCCCTCGCTCGGCGGACTGGACGCCGGCGATGGCGTCGCCGTTCTGATGCGTTACACGCTCCGGCTGCTCACCATCCAGCAGTTCCAGCGGGCGACGGCGCTTATCTGCGCCTGTGAGACGCTGCGCCGCGCCGACGAGGCGGTGTGGGGGCACACCCCGTTCCGCATCGGCCTGTGGGTGGGCGGGCGGGTCACGCCCAACACGACGGAGAAGGCCGCCGACGCGGTGGCCGAGCTGCGCGGAGGCCGAGGAGGGCCGCGCAAGGCTGTGGGGTCCCCGCATCAGCTCACCTCGTGTCCCTGGTGCGGCACCAAGATCCAGCCGGGGCGCGACATCGTCGTCGACACCGTCCACGCCCGGACTCTGGTCCACTGCCCGGACGTGTTCTGCCCGTTCAGCGGGTGGGCGAGCCAGAACGAAGGCCTGCCGGTCCTGGTGGTCGACGAGGAGATCTACCGTCTGCTCCCCTCCTTGGTGATCGGCACCGTGGACAAGTTCGCGCAGCTCGCCTGGAAGGGCGAGACGGCCACCCTGTTCGGCCGGGCCACCCTGAGATGCGAACGGCACGGATACCTCACCGACGACCTCGCCTCATCGGTCTGCGACAGCCGCTCCGGGCACGTGGCCAAGGGGGCGGCGCGCCCGGCCAAGATCGCGCCGGCCGCACCGCTGCGCCCCCCGGACCTCATCGTCCAGGACGAGCTCCACCTGATCTCCGGTCCGCTGGGGTCGCTCACCGGCCTGTACGAGACGGCCGTGGACCTGCTCGCCTCCTGGGAGGGCAAGCCCGGTGAGCAGGTCCGGCCGAAGGTCATCGCGTCGACCGCGACCGTGCGCCGGGCTTCACGGCAGATCGGCTCACTGTTCCACCGCAGGACAGAGGTGTTCCCCCCACAGGGTCTGAACGCCGCTGACAGCTTCTTCTCCCGGCAACGAGACCGGTCGCTGCGGCCGGGGCGCCGGTACGTCGGCATCTGCGCGCACGGGGTGCGGATCAAGTCGACGCTGATCCGGGTCTATGTCGCGGTGCTCGGCGGGGCGCAGAAGCTCCATGAGAAGTACGGCAGGAACGAGGTCACCGACCCTTACATGACGCTGGTGGGCTACTTCAACAGCCTGCGAGACCTGGGCGGCATGCGCCGCCTGGTGGAGGACGACATCTCCACCCGGCTCTCCCGGGCCGACGAACGCGGGCTCGCCCGTCGCCACGACCCGATGCTGCGTGAGCTGACCTCGCGGCTGTCCTCCGGGGAGATCCCGGAGATCCTCGACGGTCTCGGCGTCACCTTCACGGGGGAGCGCGTCCGGGGTGAGCGACGGCCGATCGACGTGCTGCTGGCCACGAACATGATCGCCGTCGGGGTGGACGTGTCGCGGCTCGGCGTCATGGTCGTGGCGAACCAGCCGAAGTCCACCGCCGAGTACATCCAGGCGACCAGCCGGGTCGGCCGCGCGTCGCCGGGCCTGGTGTTCACCGTCTACAACTGGGCACGTCCCCGCGATCTGTCGCATTACGAGACGTTCGGTCAGTTCCACACCACCGTGTACCGGCACGTGGAGGCGCTGTCGGTGACTCCATTCGCCCCCAGGGCGATCGACCGGGGCCTGACGGGGGTTCTCATGGCCCTGATCCGCAACCTGGAGACGACCTACAACGCCAACCTGACGGCTCAGGCCTTCAACCGGCATAGCAAACTGGCCGACCACGTCGTGATGTTCCTCAAGCGCCGGGCCGGCGAGGTTTCCGGTCGCAACGAGGTGTCCCGCCAGGTCGAGGACCATCTGCTCGCCAGGCTCGACCATTGGGACCGCCGGCGGCGCGAGCCCGGCACCCGGCTCGCCTACGCCAAGCCCTACCGGGTCGACGATGTGGCGGGGCTGCTCCGCAAGCCCGAAGAGGGCGGCTGGGGGATCACGACCTGCCCGACCTCACTGCGGGACGTCGAGCCGGGCATACGCCTGCTGCTCCTGGCCGATCCCGGCGTGGAGGAGATCCCTCAGTTCGAGGCGGTCGCGACGGAGCAGGCCGTACCTCCGAGGGCCGGCACAGAGGAGGAGGACGGGTGATCACCCCCGGGACCCGGCCGCTGCGCGTGGGCGAGTTGCGGCCGAGCCAGCTCCTGCACACCTACGGCGTGGGAGCGGTGCTCGACCTGCCCAATCTGTCGGTGACCGTGCTCGGCCTCGACTTCTGGGAACGGGCCCGGGCCACCGAGGTGGTCGAGGACCGGCTGCTCGCCGCGGTCCGGGACAAGCTCGGCGACCAGGTCGAGCAGCTCCGGACGCCGCCGTACATCCCGGAGACCAGTGACGTGTTCGACGAATGGGCACGCGTCGGAGTCCCGGTGACGCTGTTCCCCCAGTGGCTGCGGTGTTCGCGGGTGCAGTGCAATCGCTTGGCGCCCGCCACCTCCGGTGTGTTCGAGCTGATCCAGAACCCGTACCAACCGGACAAGATCCGCTACGTCCACGGCTGCAAGGGGCAGGGCGGCAGCCGCCCGGTCGCGGTGCCCGCGCGGTTCGTCCTGGCCTGCTCGCAGGGCCATCTGGACGACTTCCCCTGGGCCTTCTACGTCCACAGAGGGCTCGTGCCGCCCGCGGAGGAAGCACACACCTACCGTCTGCGGGAGCGCGGGACGACGGGTGAGGCGGCCAACGTCTACGTCGAATGCTCCTGCGGGGTGGCGGCCCGGGCCATGTCCGAGGCGTACGGCGAGAAGGCGGAGCAGAACCTCCCAGGTTGCCGCGGTCGCCACCCGCATCTCGGCCAGGCCCCTGGATGCGGCGAGCCGACCCGCACGCTGGCGCTGGGGGCGACCAACACCTGGTTCGCCATGCAGTTGCGCGTCTTCAGCCTGCCCAGAGCCGACACCGGTCTCGACCAACTGGTGACCGAGTACTGGGGCCAGCTCGGGCTGCTGGCGAGGCTGGAGCCCGACATGGCCAGGCAGTTGATGAAGACGCAGTCCAGCTGGCCCGAACTGGAGCAGTACGGCGCCGACGCTGTATGGAAGGCGATCAAGAAACACGCCACGGCCGAGGAGGAGGGGGCCGGGGCCGAGGACGCGCTGGACCTGCTCGGCCCCGAGTGGACGGCGTTCACCGCGGCGACCGACACCGATCTGCGCGACTTCACCACCCGCCGGGTATCCGTACCGGGGGAGACCCGCGAATGGCTCGCCGGGGTCACGCTGGTGCCGCGTCTGCGTGAGGTGGCCGCCCTGTACGGCTTCACGCGCATAGACGCGCCGGAGTGGGACGTGGTCAACACGCCCGACTCGCGGGTGGCCCCGATGACCCTGGCGCAACCCACATGGGTTCCGTGCGCCGAGACCCGTGGCGAGGGCATATTCCTGAGGTTCTCCGAGGATCGGCTGCGCGAGTGGGAGGGGCAACCGGAGGTCAGGGAGCGAGCCGCCTTTCTCATCCCGGCGCACGAGAAGTGGCGAGGGCAGCGAAGCCTGCCGCCCGGCCACTTCCCCGGGGTGCGTTATGTGCTGCTGCACACCTTCGCCCACGTGCTGATCCGGGAGTTCGCGCTGGAGTGCGGCTATGGCGCCTCGGGCATCGGCGAGCGGGTCTACGCCGACGCGAACCGGGCGATGGCCGGAGTGCTGCTGTACACCGCCGCCCCCGACAGCGAGGGGACCCTTGGCGGGCTGGTGTCCCTCGGGCATCCGGACCGGCTCGGCATCCTGATCGACCAGGCGCTGGACAGGGCCCGGCTCTGTAGTTCCGACCCGCTGTGCGCCGGGCACGATCCCCTGGTGCACGGACGCCTGTACGGCGCGGCCTGTCACGCCTGCCTCTTCGCCTCCGAGACCTCCTGTGAACGCGGCAACCACTACCTCGACCGGGCGCTGCTGGTGGACACCATCCTCGGCGGCGGCGCCGGGTTCTTCGGCCGATGAGCGAGGAATTCGCGCAGGAGATGGCCGAACTGGCCGGGGAGGTGCCCTTTCC
This sequence comes from Sphaerisporangium rhizosphaerae, assembly GCF_042665155.1. Taxonomy (NCBI): domain Bacteria; kingdom Bacillati; phylum Actinomycetota; class Actinomycetes; order Streptosporangiales; family Streptosporangiaceae; genus Sphaerisporangium; species Sphaerisporangium rhizosphaerae. The sequence goes on from NZ_JBHTCG010000036.1 coordinate 53,542, forward strand.
CCATGTGCTGAACTGGGTCGAGCTGCTCCGGACCGCGCACGTACCAGGGGAGGAGGTGCTGGCGAGCCTCATCGAGGCACGCCCTTCGGCCGCGTCCTATGCGGTCCGTCTCGTGAAGGCATGGCGGCGCCATGCGGCGGAGATGCCAGGAGCGGGGGTGGCCCTGGGGCTGGAGGCCGCCGCGCGCGTTCATCTCGCCGAGTCGGCCGCCCGCCCGTCGATCGTCGTGAGTGGCCCCACCAGCGATGCCGTGCCGGTACGCCTGACGGTCTCGGCCGTGACGGAGATCGTGCGGGCCGCACGCGAATCGCTCCTGGTGGTGAGCTTCGCCGTGTACGGGATCGACGAGATCGCCCGGGAACTCGCCGCGGCGGCGAAGCGAGGCGTGCGGGTCGATCTCGTCATGGAAAGCGGAATCGAAGAGGGGGGAACGCTCCGGGGAACGACCGGTGCGACCGCGTTTCGATTATTACGTGGGAAGGCCACCTTCTGGGGCTGGCCCCCTGCTCGCCGGCCTGCAGGCGCCTCGCTCCATGCCAAACTGCTGGCGGCCGACAACAAGATCGCGCTGCTCGGCAGCGCGAACCTGACGCGACGCGCCATGCTCACGAACATCGAGATCGGGGTCATACTCCGCGACCCTGGCGCGGTTACTCAGATCGTCTCTCATTTCCGCACGTTGATGCGGCCAGGAAGTGGCCCGTTGGAGCCGGTCACAGTGAATCATTGATTCAAGACACCACCCTGGAGTGCGGCGGCCAGGTCGTCCTCATGCAGTCGGTCGTCGACGAGATCTCCTTCGACGTCACCCCCGGCAACGGCACCACCGTCCGCCTCCGCAAGGAACTCGACCGGGACAAGGAGTGGCTCGCCGAGCACGAGCGGGCGCTGGTAGCCGTCTGGCCTCGGCCCTGGCGAGCCTTCTCACGTTCGGCCGGTGCTCCGGGCCGCACGCTGCCCAGCCCCTCGCAGACGCGGGTGGCGCGGCGTGATCACTGCATGTGCTCGGCATCCCAGCGGTCGCGGGCGACGGCGATGGCGTCTTTGTAGGTACGGGACCAGTCCGCGAGAGCGGACGCCGTGTCGGCGAGGCTACGTCCCATGTCGGTGAGACGGTACTCGACCTGCGGCGGGATGGTGGGGTAGGCGGTCCGTTCGACGAAGCCGTCGCGGCACAGACGCTTGGTGGTGACGGTCAGCATCCGCTGCGAGATCCCCGGGATGGCCCGCTGGAGCTGGTTGAAGCGCCGGACGCCCTTGTACAGCTCCACGAGCACCAGTACGGTCCAGCGGTCGCCGAGCCTGTCGAGGACGTCCCGGATCCCGCAGTCGTCATCCCCGCACGGGCCGGTGGAGGCGGAGCCGCTGAGCTGGGAAGTGACCGCGGTGTTCGTAGCTGACATCAAAGTGCCTTCTTCCTACTCCGCAGGGACGCGCGGATGCTTGGTGCCGTTTCCTTCGGCATCAACACCGGGAGCGTAGAGATGATTCTCGTCACGGGCGTTTCGGGCGCACTGGGCGGCCTGATCTTTAAGGGACTTTCGGAACGGGGAGGGCTGGAGGTGGTCGCGGCCACGCGCACGGGTGACGGCTCGACCACCCGCCGGGTCGACTTCGACGATCCGGCGAGCCTGGCGGAGAGTTTCCGGGACGTGGACACGCTGGTGTTCGTCTCGGCCGGATACGGCGAGGACGACGTGGTGATCGCCCGTCATGGCGCGGTATCGGAGGCGGCCGCCGCGGCGGGCGTACGGCACGTCGTCTACACCAGCCTGGCCGGATCGGGGGACCTGATGACCATCGCGCTCCCCCACCGCTGGACCGAGACCCGCCTGGCGACGGCCCCCTTCGATGTCACCGTTCTGCGCAACGGCCTGTATACCGAGATCGTCCTCGGGCTCGCCACGGCCGCGTCCGCGTCCGCGGCCACGACCGGCGTCTTCGCGGCCGCGTTCGGCTCCGGCCGCATCTCCGTGGTCGCCAGGCGGGATCTCGCCGACGTGGCGGTCCGCGTCGCGGCGGAGACCGAACGAGATCTGGCGTCAGGCCGCCGCAGCCGCCACGCGGGCAAGACCTACGAGCTCGAGGGCGTGGCCGCTATCGGCGGACGGGAGATCGCGGAGGCGCTGACAGAGGCGCTCGACCGGAAGATCGACTACCGGAGCCTCACCCTCTCAGAGACGCGGGAGGCCCTGGCCGGCAGCGGGCTGGAGCCGTACCAGATCACCCACACGATCTCACTGTTCTCCAACGCCAAGGCCGGCCTCCTGGAAGCCCGCCACACCGACCTCACCGCGCTCTTGCCGACCGAGCCCCGCCCCGCCCACGACCTGATCGTCGCGGCCGTGGAGACCGGCGGCTAGGGGAGGAGAGTGAACTCGCGGAAGGCCTGTCCAGGAGCGGGGCGCGTGGTGTCGGCGGCTCGCCGAGGGGTCGGACGGGTCGCTCAGGCCCAGCGGGTAATCTGAGGTGTACCGCCGCAGACCGCCGTCGATGATCCGAGACGTCGGAGCGGCGCTCTCATGTGGAGGGGTACGAGACCATGGGTGCTGCCCGTGTGGGCGTGGTCACTTTTCCCGGAACTCTGGACGACCAGGACGCCGCGCGCGCCGTCAGGCACGCGGGCGGGGAGGCGGTGCCGTTGTGGCACGCCGACCGGGACCTCAAGGGCGTGGACGCCGTCTTCCTGCCCGGCGGGTTCTCCTACGGTGACTACCTGCGCTGCGGGGCCATCTCCCGCTTCGCGCCGTTGATGGAGGAGCTGATCCCCGCGGCGCGGGCGGGGCTGCCGGTCCTCGGCACCTGCAACGGCTTCCAGATCCTGTGCGAGGCGCACCTGCTGCCCGGCGCGCTCACCCGCAACGAGGGCCTGCACTACATCTGCCGCGACCAGCGCGTCCGCGTGGAGAACGCCGCCACGGCCTGGACCGGCGACTACGCCTCCGGTCAGGAGATCCTGCTGCCGGTCAAGCACGGCGAGGGCCGCTACGTCGCCGACGCCGCGACGATCGGCGCCCTGGAGGCCGGCGGCCAGGTCGTGTTCCGCTATCTCGGCGGCAACCCCAACGGCTCGATGAACGACATCGCCGGCATCAGCAACGAGGCGGGCAACATCGTCGGCCTCATGCCCCACCCGGAGCACGCCGTCGAGGACTTGACCGGCGCTCCCAGCGTCGACGGACGCGGCTTCTTCACCTCGATCCTGAAGAAGTTCGTGAACCTGTGAGGCGACGACCACGGCGTGCGCGGGTGACGCGCGAGGAGAACACATGATCGACTCTGTCAAGCGGGCCAACGAGACCCCCGACGAGCCGCAGCCCTACGCCGAGCTCGGCATGAAGGCCGAGGAGTACGAGCGCGTGCGCGCCATCCTCGGACGCCGGCCGACCTCCTCCGAGCTGGCCATCTACTCGGTCATGTGGAGCGAGCACTGCTCCTACAAGTCCTCCAAGGTGCACCTGCGCCAGTTCGGCACCAAGGCCCCCGAGTCCGAGGCGCTGCTGGTCGGCATGGGCGAGAACGCCGGCGTGGTGGACATCGGCGACGGCTGGGCGGCCACCTTCAAGATCGAGTCGCACAACCACCCGTCGTACGTCGAGCCGCACCAGGGCGCGGCCACCGGCGTCGGCGGCATCGTCCGCGACATCATGTCGATGGGCGCGCGGCCGGTCGCGGTCATGGACGCCCTGCGCTTCGGCGCCCTGGACGCCCCCGACACCCGGCGGGTGCTGCCGGGCGTCGTCGAGGGCGTCGGCTCCTACGGCAACTGCCTCGGCCTGCCCAACATCGGCGGCGAGCTGGCCTTCGACCCGTGCTACATCGGCAACCCGCTGGTCAACGCCCTGTGCGTCGGCCTGCTGCGCAAGGACCAGATCAAGCTGGCCACGGCGCCCGGGCCGGGCAACCAGGTCGTGCTGTTCGGCGCGCGCACCGGCCCCGACGGCATCGGCGGCGCGTCGGTGCTCGCCTCGGCCACTTTCGAGGACGAGTCGCACGCCAAGCGGCCCGCCGTCCAGGTCGGCGACCCGTTCATGGAGAAGCTCCTCATCGAGTGCTGCCTGGAGCTGTTCGAGGCCGACGTCGTCGTCGGCATCCAGGACCTCGGCGCCGCCGGGGTGTCCTGCGCCACGACCGAGCTGGCCGCCAAGGGCACCGGCGGCATGTCGGTGGACCTCGGCCTGGTGCCGCTGCGCGACCCCTCGCTCCTCCCCGAGGAGATCCTGATGAGCGAGTCGCAAGAGCGCATGATGGCCGTGGTGACCCCCGAGGACATCGACGCGTTCATGGCGATCTGCGCCAGGTGGGACGTCCCCGCCACGGTGATCGGCGAGGTGACCGACACCGGCAGGCTGGTGATGACCTGGAAGGACGAGGTCATCGTCGACATCCCGCCGGGCACCGCCGCCGACGACGGCCCGGTGTACGAGCGCCCGTTCCACGAGCCGGCGGGCCAGGCGGCGCTCAACGCCGACGACCCGGCGCGGCTGGAGCGTCCCGGCGACCTGCGTGCGACCCTGCTGACGCTGCTCGGCTCCTCCAACCTCGCCTCCAAAGAGTGGGTGACCTCCCAGTACGACCGCTACGTGCGGGGCAACACCGTGCTGGCCATGCCGGCCGACGCGGGCGTGCTGCGCATCGGCGAGGTCATGCCCGGCGCCGAGGAGACCGACCGCGGCATCGCCCTGGCCACCGACGGCAACGGCCGCTACGCCAAGCTCGACCCCTACGCCGGCGCCCAGCTCGCGCTGGCCGAGGCGTACCGCAACGTGGCGGTCACCGGTGCGCGCCCGCTCGCGGTCACCAACTGCCTGAACTTCGGCTCGCCGGAGGACCCCGAGGTGATGTGGCAGTTCGCCGAGGCCGTGCGCGGCCTCGCCGACGCCTGCAAGACCCTGGGTGTGCCGGTGACCGGCGGCAACGTCTCGTTCTACAACCAGACCGGTTCCACGCCGATCCACCCGACCCCGGTCGTGGGGGTGCTCGGCGTGCTGGACGACGTCCGCGCCCGCGTCCGTCACGGGTTCACCGCCCCCGACCTGAAGATCGTGCTGCTCGGCGACACCCGGGACGAGTTCGGCGGCTCCGAGTGGGCGCACGTCGCGCACGGTCACCTGGGCGGGCTGCCCCCGGCGGTCCACCTGGAGGCCGAGCGCGCCCTGGCCGGCGTCCTGGTCGAGGCCGCGGGACGCGGGCTGGTCGACGGCTCGCACGACGTGTCGGACGGCGGCCTGGCCATCGCCCTGGCCGAGGCGTGCATGGCCCGCGGTGTGGGAGCCGCCGTGCAGCTCCCCGGCGGCGACGCCTTCACCGATCTGTTCAGCGAGTCCACGGCACGGGTCCTGCTCGCCGTGCGGCCCGAGTCCTACGACGAGCTCGCCGACCTGTGCGCCCGGCGCGAGGTGCCCGCGTACTGCCTGGGCACGACCGGCGGCTCGGCGCTCACCGTCGAGGGCGTCCTGTCGATCCCGGTGGAGGAGCTGCGCGCGGTCCACGAGGCGACGCTCCCGGCCGTTTTCTCCTCCTGACGAGACGGTCACGGCAAGGCGGTGGATCCCCCACAGAAGATCCACCGCCTTGGTGAGCTGAACCGGTCACCCATTAACGGGACTAATGGCACCAGGCATCGCCAAAGTAACCGAAGTTTCGGTCATACCCCCAAAGCCGCAGCTCAGTTCCGTCTCGATATACCTCCGGCTGAACCCTTCGTTCGCCCACAACGTGGACTGACGGGATAATCGGCACGTTCGGGGGGACTCGACTGGCTGATGCGGAGGCAACCGTGCCGTCGAATGATCACACACGCGCGACCACCGACTCCGAGGCGGAGGCGGACACCGTGCCCCGCCACGACGTGACGCCGACCGGGGGTGCGGCCTCGGAGCAGGCCGAAGGGCACGCGGAGGGGCGGCCGGAAGGGCAGGCCGAGGGGCAGGCGGAGGTGCGGCCCGACGGGCGGCTCGCCGCGGGAAAGACCGCGGGGAAGTCCTCCGGCGAGGGCGCCGGCGAGACCGGCGGCGCTGCGGCTCCGGCGGCCGGGACGGGCCCGGACGACCCGGGCACGGGTGACGCGGCGAAGACGGTGCAGTTCGAGAGGGTCGTCCCGGCGAAGACCCCGATGCCTCGCACCTCCACGGTGAGCCGGCCGTCCCGGACGCCCGCCGGCGCCTCCGGCACGAGCACCGCCGAGAAGGACGCGGCCCCCGTCCCGGAAAGCGCCCCTGTCACGGAAAGCGCGACCCCCGGCGCGGAGAGCGCGACCCCCGGCGCGGAGAGCGGGACCGCCGTCCCGGAGAGCGGGACCGCCGGCATGAAGGCCGGGACCGCTGATGCGGGGGCCGAAGGCGCCTGGGGGGACGTCCAGGTGGCCGGTGCCGAACACGAGGGCGCCCGCGCGGACGACGGGCCTGCCGGTGCGGAGGACCGCACGGCCATCGCCGGGAGCGAGGCCGCCGACGGGGAGGACGGGCTTGCGTTCTCGCCCTATCTGCCGCCCGCCACACACCCGGTGCGCGGCATCGTGTGGGCCATGCACCTGGCCGTGCCGCTGCTCGGCCTGTGGCTGCTGCTCGCCTTCCCCGCCCGGCTCAACGCGCGCTGGGAGCATCCGCCGAGCCACTTCTGGCTGATCGTGCTGGTGGCCGGCGTCAACGTCGTGCTCGGCGCGATGATCAGCCAGGCCGCCACCCGGCACAAGGACGCCCGGCTGCTGCTGGTGTCGCTGGTCTTCCTGAGCAGCGCCGGCTTCTTCCTGCTCCACGGTCTGTCGACGCCGCGGATCATCTTGGAGACCGGCAGCTACGGCTTCGACATCGGGCAGCCGGTCGGGCTGATGGTGGCGTCGGTGCTGGCGTTCGCCTCCTCCCTGCCGCTCGGCGAACGCGCCGCCGCCGCCGTGCTGAGGAGCGGCGACCTGCTGCGGGCCGCCCTGGTGGTGGTCCTGGTGGTGTGGGGCGCGGCCTCGCTGATCGAGGGCCTGACCCCGCTCAGCGCGCCGCCGCCGCCCGGCGGGGCCACCATCGGCGCGTTCTCCTGGATCGGCGCCGCGCTGTTCGCCCTGTCGGCGGTGCAGATGTTTCGCATCCACCGCCGCAGGCCCTCGGCGATGCTCGTGAGCCTGATGACCGCGTACGCGCTGCTCAGCGAGGCGATGGTGGCCGGGTTCTTCCGGCCCAACTGGCTGCTGTCGTGGTGGGAGTGGCACCTGCTGCTGGTCGGCGCCTTCGCGTTCGTCGCCTACAGCTCCTACATCCAGTTCCGCCGCGAGGGCTCCAGCCAGGGCCTGTTCGACTCGGTGACGCTCGCGGCGACGATCCGCCGCATCCAGGGGCAGTACGACCAGGCGCTGGAGGAGCTCGTCGGCCACCTGCGGCGCATGGGCGAAAGCGGCACGGCGTCCCGGACGCCCGTCGCGCTGCGCCTGGCGGGCAAGTTCCGGCTGAACGAGGGCCAGGCGGCCGTGCTCGACCGCGCCGGACAGGCGCTCGCGGCCGAGCGCGAACTGTCGCTGCGCCTCGGCGCGCTGGTCGACGTGGGACGGCAGGCGCGCGTCGGCCTGGGCGAGGACACCTTGCTCGCCGAGGCGCTGGGCCGCGTCCGCCAGGCCTACGGGGACGTGCGCATCGGCCTGGTGTCGCACGGCGCGATCACGCTGGGCGAGCGCGCGTACGGCGTGGACGAGTTCAAGGCCACCGAGACGATCAGCGGCGACGGCCGGGTCATCCACCCGCTCACCGTCAAGGGCGTGGTGGCCGGCGCGCTGGAGGTCCCCGTGGGCACCACGCGCCAGGACGAGGCGCTCGCCGCCACCCTGGCCAGCCAGCTCTCGATCGCGCTGGAGAACGCCCGCCTGTACCGCGAACTGGAGACGCTGTTCCGGCAGTACATGTCGCCGGACGTGGCGGCGTCCCTGCTCGCCGACCCCGACCAGGCGGCGCTCGGCGGCTCGCTGGTGGAGCTGACCGCGCTGTTCGCCGACCTGAAGGGCTTCACCTCCTTCTCCGAGCGGGTGGCGCCCGGCGAGATCGTGGAGATGCTGAACCGCTACCACGCCGCCGCGGTGCCCTGCGTCCTGCGGCACGGCGGGACGATCGTGCAGTTCGTCGGCGACGCGCTGCTCGCGCTGTTCAACGCCCCGGCGGCGCAGGCCGACCACGCCGCGCACGCCGCCCGCGCGGCTCTTGAGATGCAGGCCGCCGCCGAGGAGATCGCCGCGGGCAACCCCGGCTATCCGCGGTTCCGCATCGGCATCAACACCGGCCTGGCGCTGGTGGGCAACATCGGCAGCCCCGAGTTGCGCGGGTTCAACGCGATGGGCGACGCGGTGAACGTGGCGGCGCGACTGGAGGGGATGGCCGAGCCGGGGACGGTGGTCATCGGGGCCACGACCCGTGAGCAGATCGGCGCGGGCGCCGAGGTACGGTCGTTGGGCGAGCTGAGCCTCAAGGGCAAGGAGCAGAGCGTCGAGGCGTTCGTCCTGTCCTCGCTCGACTGACCACCGTGTGCCGCGAGACGGTAGAAGTACGCGAACCGCGGGCCCCGCACCGGGAAAACGACCGTGACCGCACCGGAGGGGCGCGGCATGATTCGAGCGTTGCCCCTCACCCTGGAGGAACGATGACGTCCACGCCGACCGAGCCTGGAGAGTTCCTGTCCCTGCTCACCAAGGAGGAGGCCGACGACCTGTGCGCCGCCGGCCGCAAGAAGCGGTGGGACCGCGGCACGACCGTCATGAGCGAGGGTGACACCTCCGACTGGGCGCTCGTGCTGACCTCCGGGCGGGTCAAGGTGTCCTCCTACACCGCGGGGGGCACCGAGGTCGTGCTGGCCATCCGCGGCCCTGGAGCGCTGCTGGGAGACATGTCGGTGATCAGCGGTGAGCCGCGCTCGGGCACGGTGACCGCGCTGGAGGCCGTCGAAGGCGTCGTCGTCCGCGACTTCTCCGGCTTCCTGAACGACCACGGCCGGGTGGCGGTGCTGCTGCTGCAGATGGTCGTGGGCCGGCTTCGCGACTCCGACCGCAAGCGGGTCGAGTACGGCGCGTTCGACACCACCGGCCGGGTGGCCACCCGGCTCGTGGAGCTGGCCGAGCGGTTCGGCGAGCCCGCCAACGGCGGCGTGCGGGTCGCCCTGCCGCTGTCGCAGGACGAGCTGGCCGGCTGGACCGGCGCCTCCCGCGAGGCCGTCAGCAAGGCGCTGCGCTCGCTGCGCGACCGCGGCCTGATCGAGACGGGCCGGCGCCGCGTGGTCATCTACGACCTCGAAGGCCTCCGCAAACGCGCCCGTTGAGGGGGATTAATGGGTTAATCCGGACGTACGGCGTACGTCAGACTGGGGGGCATGGTCGCCCACCCGCTTGATCGGACCGCGGACCTGCTTCCCGGCACTCCCGAGTACGCGCGCAGGCTCCGTTACGCGTGGCGGGTCTGCTCGGTGACCAGCCTCGGGCTGGCCCTCATCGGCGTCAACGCCAGCACCCTGAACGTGGCCCTGCCCGCGGTGGTGCGGCACTTCGAGGCCGGGGCGTTCGCCTCCTCCTGGATCCTGCTGTCGTACCTGCTGGTCAGCACCGCGACGCTGGTCTTCTTCGGCCGGGTGGCCGACCTGCTCGGGCGGCGCGAGGTCTACCTGGTCGGGTTCGCGCTGTTCACCCTGTGCTCGTTGCTGGCCGGGCTGTCGCCGAACGTCGGCTTCCTGATCGCCATGCGGGGGCTCCAGGCGCTCGGCGCGGCGATGATCCTCGCCAACGGCACGGTGATCATCACCGACGCCTTCCCGCCCGACCGGCTCAGCCAGGGCATGGGCGTCTACATCGGGACGCTGTCGGTCGCCCAGCTCGCCGGGCCCACCCTGGGCGGGCTGATCGCCGACACCGCCGGCTGGCAGTGGGTGTTCTGGGCGAACGTCCCGCCCGGGGTGATCGCGCTGGTCTGGGGGTGGGCGACGCTGCGCAGGGTGCCCGCCGGCGCCCGCACGCCGGTGGACGCGGCCGGCAACCTCATCGTCTTCGCGGCCCTGTCGGCCGCCCTGATCGCCCTGTCGGAGGCCGGGTCGCGCGGCCTGTCCAGCCCCGTCGTGCTGGTCGGCGGGCTGGTCTTCCTGGTGCTGGCGCCGCTGCTGGTCCTGGTCGAGCGGCGCGCGTCGCATCCGGTGCTGGATCTGCGGCTGTTCGGCGAGCGCATGCTGACCTTCGCCAACCTGGCCTCGTTCTGCACCGCCCTGTCGCGCTCGGCCCTGGTGCTGCTGGTCGCGCTGTACTTCCAGGCCGCCCGCGGCCTCGACGCCTTCACCGCGGCGCTCGCGGTGCTGCCCGTGCCGGTCGGCATGGCGGTCGCCTCGCCCATCGCGGGCGCCCTCGGCCGCCGGGTCTCGCCCTACCTGCTCTCGGTCGGCGGCTGCGTGCTCAACTTCGCCGGGCTGGTGTGCCTGATGTTCTCGACCGGCGGCGCGAGCCCGTACTGGATCATCGCCATCGGCCTGTTCCTCGCCGGAGGCGGCAACGGGACCTTCCTCACCGGCAACACGACCCAGGTCATGAGGGCCCTGCCGCCGGGGAGCCTCGGCGTGGTGAACGGCTTCCGCTTGATGATCATGAACGTCGGCATCGTGCTCAGCGTGGCGACGACGCTGACCGTGCTGAGCAGCGCGCTGTCGCCCGAGCTGCGCGGCCTGGTCTACGCCGGCACCCTCTCAAGCCTGTCGCCGGTGGCGGTGGCGCAGCTGATGTCCGGCTTCCAGCGGACCTACCTGGTGCTCGCGTGCGTCGCGCTCGCCGGCGTCGTCACCGCCGCCTGCGCCCGCCCCCGGCGCCCGGCACTGTCCTAGGCCGGGCCGGGGCGCCGCGCGGCCATGGCCTCGACGCCGCGCAGGAGCAGGTCGACGCCGAAGCCGTAGTAGCCGTCGATGTCCGGCGGCTCGCTCAGCGTGCCGCCGTACTGGATCATGCGCGGGTAGCGGTCGCCGGGCATCGACTCCAGCTTGAGCCGGCGCAGCCGGCGCTCCTCGGCCTCTCTGGGCTCCCCGGTCCACAGCGGGCACCCCTTCACCAGGGCCGTCACGCCGTTGAGCAGGTAGGAGGAGACGGCGAACGCCTCGCGCGGGGTGAACCCCGCCTCCGCGAGCACGTCCAGCGTCGCTTCGGTCGCGCGGTTGAAGCTTTCGAGCTCCTGCTTGTCCCTGACCGCGCCGAGCAGGTCGGGCACGCACGGATTGTCGCGCATCGCCCGCACGACGGCCTCGACGATCACGCGCAGGCGTCTCTGCCACGGGTCGCCGGGGGAGACGTCGGCGGTCACGCCGGACAGGACGTGCTCGGCGAGCGCCGCCATCAGCTCTTCCTTGTTCTTGAAGTGCCAGTAGAGGGCCATCGGGGTGACCGCCAGCAGGCTCGCGAGCCGGCGGATCGTCACCGCGTCCACGCCCTCATGGTCGGCGAGCGCCAATGCCTGCTCGACGACCGTCTCGCGGGTCAGTTTCTCCTGGGCCACTTGACAACTATACGACGTACAAGGTCTGCTGTACGACGTACATGTACGCCGTACAAGTACGTCGTAGAGGAGAAGCTGTGCAACGTCGTTGGTGGGCACTGGTGGCGGTCTCGCTGGCCACTTTCATGACTTATCTGGACAACAACGTGGTGAACGTGGCGCTCCCCACCATCCAGAGGGAGCTGGGGCTGACCATCTCCGGGCTGGAGTGGATCGTCAGCGGATACATCCTGGTCTTCGCCGGGCTGCTCATGGCCGGGGGCCGGCTCGCGGACGTCTTCGGCCGGCGGCGGGTGTTCCTCGCCGGTGTGGCGCTGTTCACGCTGGCCTCGGCGGCGGCCGGCCTGTCCGGGGACGGGACCGCGCTCATCCTGAGCAGGGCCGCCCAGGGCGTCGGAGCGGCGCTGCTGGCCCCGTCGGCGCTGGCGCTGCTCTCGCTCACCTTCCCCGACGCCCGCGAACGCGGGATCGCGGTGGGCGTGTGGAGCGCGATCGGCGGCCTGGCCCTCGCGCTCGGCCCGGTGACCGGCGGGTTCGTCAGCGAGAACTGGCACTGGGGCTGGATCTTCCTGATCAATGTGCCCATCGGGGTCGTCACCATGGCCCTCGCCGCCTGGTCCATCGGCCGGGCCGGCACGCCGGCGCGGCGCCGGCTGGACCTGCCGGGCCTCGCGACGTCGTCGGCCGCGCTGTTCGCGCTGACGTACGCGCTGATCGAGGGGAACGGCGAGGGATGGACCTCCGCCCCCATCCTGGGCGCCTTCGCGCTCGCCGCGGTGGCCGCCGCGACGTTCGTGCTGCTGGAGTCCCGCTCGCGCGAGCCCATGATGGACCTGTCGCTGTTCCGCGACCGGGTCTTCAGCGGCGGCACGCTGGCCATGGGCCTGTGGGCGTTCGGCGTCTTCGGCATCTACTTCTTCACCGCACTGTGGCTGCAGAACGTCCTGGGCTTCTCCCCCACCGAGGCGGGGGCGGCCTTCGTCCCCATGGCCCTGCTCATGGCGGCCCTCGCCACCGTCGCCCCGCGCATCGCCGCGCGCCTCGGGACGTCCGTCACCGTCGCCGCCGGGCTCGGCGCGATGGCCGTGGCGATCGCCGCGATGTCGACCATCGGCGAGCACGGGACCTACATGAGCCTGTTCCCCTGGCTGATGCTTTACGGGCTCGGGGCGGGGATGCTCGTCCCGCTCACCAGCGCCATCCTCGGCGCGCTGCCCGCCGAGCGCGCCGGCCTGGCCTCCGGCGTGCTGAACGTCTCCCGCGAGGTGTTCGGCCTGCTCGGGGTCACGGTGCTCGGGGCGGTCCTGAGCGCGCGGGCCAGCGCGAGCGCCGCCGCCGGCGCCGCACCGCTGACGGCGTTCCTGGACGGGTACCGGCTCTCGCTCATCGTCGCGGCGGCGATCGTGGCGGTCGGGGTGCCGGTCAGCCTGGTGTCGCTGCGGAGGCGGCGGACGGACGCCGTTCCGGCCTCCGCCGGCGCCGCCCGCGAGCCCGCCGGACCGGCTCCCGAGCCCGTCCCCGAGCCGGTGGCCTGACGGTCCGGGCGCCCCGGTCGCGAGGACGATCCGGCCTGCTCCGCCCGGCGTTTCGCGAGGCCGGACGGGGCGCCGGAACCGGCGGCCAAACACCGACGCCGCCCATCGTTACGTGATCGTGATTGGTCGTTGGCGCACATAACGCGCTTTCCGGGTGTCTCACATAAGAGACGCAATGGATGACATCCGGAGCGAAGCGCGTATATGAGGAGTAGAGAGTGAACCCCCTGAAGCGGACGGCCCCCGCGTTGCTGGCCATCGCCGCCCTGGTCACCGCGGCGGCCTGCTCGGCGGACGTGCGCACCGCACAACCCGCGCCGGGCAGGGGGACGACCGAGACCAGCGTCCATCCCCGGGCGACGGACGACCCGTCCCCCGCCGCGACGGGCGGCGCAGGCCAGGCCAGGGCCGCCGGCGCTTCCCTGCGGCGGCTGCAGGCGCAGCCCCTGCGCATCACCGACATCACCCCGATGGGCGAGAAGACCGAGAAGATCGGCGTCGGCTCCCCGATCATCGTGACCTTCGACAGGAACGTGAAGAACAAGGCGGCCGTCGAGACGGTGCTGCAGGTCCAGGCCGAGAAGCCCGTCGAGGGCGCCTGGCGCTGGGTCTCCGACCGCCAGGTGGTGTACCGCACCCGGACGTACTGGAAGCCGCACCAGAAGGTGCTCTTCAGCGCCCGCCTCTCGCAGATCGCCGGGAACCAGGGCGTCAAGGACGTCAGCCGCCGCTTCGCCATCGGCACCGCCAACGTCTCGGTGGTCGACACCAAGAAGCACGTGATGAAGGTGCGCCGCGACGGCAAAACGGTCAAGACCATCCCGATCAGCGCCGGGCGCGGCGGGCTGGTCAGGAACGGCGTGGACGTCTACCTCACCACCAGCGGCGTCCACCTGACCATGGGCAAGAAGCCCGTGGAGACGATGACGTCCGCCTGGATGGGCGTCACCGACCCCAAGGACCCGCTGTACTACAAGCTGGAGATCCCCTGGGCGGTGCGCATCTCCAGCAGCGGCGAGTACGTCCACCAGAGCGCGGGCGCCTACCAGTTCCTCGGCAGGTCCAACCAGAGCCACGGCTGCGTGCGGGCCACCCCCGCGGGCGCCAGGTGGTTCTACGGCATCGCCCAGCGCGGCGACGTCGTCACCGTCACCGGCACCAAGCGCAAGCTCGACTGGCGCAACGGCTGGAGCTACTGGCAGCTCACCTGGACCCAGTGGAAGAAGGGCAGCGCTCTGCCGAACGGCGTGCCCACGCCCACCCCCACCCCCTCGGCCCCGCAGGACGAGATGAGCTGATCCGGGTGACCATGGCGGCGGCGGCCGCCGACGAGGTGCTTCTAGAGTGGGACCCGGGCGGGCCAGGACCGCGCCCGCGGCGACGGCCGCGGGACCCTGCCGCCCCGCCCGGTCACCATCCCTCCCGACCCCCTGGAGGACGTCCCCATGCCCTCGCACGCCGGACCGGCCCACCCCGCCGACCCCTCGATCACCGAGCACCGCACCGCCGACGCCACCCTCACGGTCACCGTGGACGGGTCCCCGCTGGCCGGCCGGGAGGTGGTCGTGGCACAGCGCGGCCACAAGTTCCTGTTCGGATGCATCGGGTTCGACTTCATCCCGCTCGCCAACGGCGAGCTGTCCGCCGAGGAGCAGGCCGGCCCCGGCGGCGTCACCGGGTCGCTGGGCGAGGCCTCCGCCGCCCAGGCCGAGCACCTGGCCGAGCTGTGGTTCGACGTGTTCAACTTCGCCACGCTCCCGTTCTACTGGGGACGCTTCGAGACCGTCCGGGGCCGTCCCGACACCGAGCGGCTGCGCAAGACGGCGCGGTGGTTCGCCGACCGCGGCGTCCCGGTCAAGGGCCACCCGCTGGCCTGGCACACCGTGACGGCCGACTGGCTGATGGACCTGCCGAACGCCGAGATCGCCCGCGAACAGGCGGCGCGCATCCGGCGGGAGGTGGGCGGGTTCGCCGGCCTGGTCGACATGTGGGACGTCATCAACGAGGTCGTCATCATGCCGATCTTCGACAAGTACGACAACGGCATCACCCGCGTCTGCCGCGAGATCGGCCGCATCCCCATGGTGCGCATGGTCTTCGACGCGGCGCGCGAGGCCAACCCGAACGCCACGCTGCTGCTCAACGACTTCGACATGTCCGCCGCCTACGAGTGCCTGATCGAGGGCGTGCTGGAGGCCGGCATCAAGATCGACGCGCTGGGCCTGCAGAGCCACATGCACCAGGGCTACTGGGGCGAGGAGAGGACCCTCGCCACCATCGACCGCTTCGCCCGCTACGGCCTGCCGATCCACTTCACCGAGACGACGCTGGTGTCGGGCCACATCATGCCCGCCGACATCGAGGACCTGAACGACTACCAGATCCCCGAGTGGCCCTCCACGCCCGAGGGCGAGGCCCGCCAGGCCGACGAGATCGTGCGCCACTACAAGACCCTCCTGTCCCACCCGTCGGTCGAGGCGATGACGTACTGGGGCATGTCGGACGGCGGCTGGCTGGGCGCGCCGGGCGGCTTCGTCCGGCTCGACGGCACCCGCAAGCCCTCCTACGACGCGCTGCACTCGCTGGTCAAGGGCGAGTGGTGGCTCCCGCCCACCACGATGGCCACCGACGACCAGGGCCGGGTGCGGTTCAACGGCTTCCTCGGCGAGTACGAGGTGACCGCGGCCGGCCGGACGGCGGCCTTCCGCCTCGACGCGCCCGGCGAGGCGGCGGCCGCCGTCGCCCTGTGACGGCCGCCTTGAGGACGCACGCCCGTCCCGCACGGGCAGGCCGCCCGTGCGGGACGATCCGGCGCCCGGAGCCGCCATGATGGAAGGCGTGGCCGCTCGCAAGGTAGACGTGGAGAAGGTGCGGGCCGCGCTCGACGCGCAGCTCGCCGAGCTCGGGGAGCATCCCTACGACGGGCCGGCGCAGGGCGCGCCCGACGCCGCCGTGCAGGTGGTGCTGCGGGTCTACGACCAGGGCCTGCGGCCCGAGCGCGACGTCGCGCGCCTGGCCGTCCGGCACCTGCTGGAGCGCCTGGCCGAGCGGGCCCCGGGCCGGACGGTCGAGGTGCGCGTGCCGCCGTACGCGGCGGTGCAGTGCGTGGCGGGCCCCCGGCACACCCGCGGCACCCCGCCCAACGTCGTCGAGACCGACCCGCTCACCTGGCTCGAACTGGCCACCGGCCGCGTCGCCTGGCACGAGGCCATGGACGCGGGCAGGATCAGCGCCAGCGGCGCCCGGGCCGACCTGTCGGACCACCTGCCCCTGCCCTGAGCCCTGCTGCTCCCACCGAGGCCCGCCCAGGGCTCACGCGGGTCACCGGGGCTCTCCCGGGGGTCACTGGGACGGGTTCTCCACGTTCACGCCCAGCTTGCGCTCCACGCACTGCTGCACCTCCACCTGCGTGGGCAGGTTGAAGCACTCGCTGAAGTTGCCGAGGAACCACACAAAGCCGATGATCGCCAGCACGATCGTGAGCGCGCTCAGGACGATCCCGGCGATCGCGCGGCCCCGGTTGCTGTTCTTCGCCACCGCGACGATCCCGACGATCAGGCCGGCGATCGCCGTGAGCACACCCAGGCCGCAGATGAGCAGCAGGAACAGGCTGATGATGCCGAGCACGAGCGCCGCCGTGCCGAGCCCGCCGCCTCCGGGCGGGCGCTCTCCGTAGGGACCCTGGTAGGGCGGCGTCCCGTACGGCGGCGTCCCTCCGGGCGGCGTCCCCGGAGGCGGCCCGCCGTACGGAGGCTGACCGCCGTAAGGAGGCTGACCGCCGGTGGGCGGTCCACCCGGGTACGCCCCGCCGTGCTCACCGCCGTACGGAGGCTGTGCGCCTCCGGACGGCGTGCCGCCCTGAGGTTCCCCCCAGGGCTGGGAGGTGTTCGGGTCGCCAGGTGTCGTCACAGTGCGCTCTTTCGACCTGTATGGGCATGCCGGGTGCCACCACTCTCCCCCGGCGCGGTGCGCCCGGCCCGGCCGACACGGCAAAAGGCCGGAGATCTTTCCCCAAAGCGCCACGCGAAGGCCCCGTTCTCAGGGACGCCGCGCCTTGCGCGGACCCGGATTACCGGCAGCGGACAGGGCCAACTTAGACTGAAGCACGTGCTAAAAGGCGACGGCCGGCTCGGCCATGACCTTGACCCCCGTGACCGCGCGCCGCAAGACGCCTGTGGTGTCTTCGGCGTATGGGCCCCCGGGGAGGACGTCTCCAAACTCACCTACTACGGCTTGTACGCGTTGCAGCACCGCGGGCAGGAGTCCGCGGGCATCGCGGTGAGCGAGGGCAGCAGGATCCTCGTCTACAAGGACATGGGCCTGGTGGCCCAGGTCTTCGACGAGTCGGTCCTCGGCACCCTGCGCGGACACCTGGCGATCGGGCACTGCCGCTACTCCACGACCGGTTCCAGCGTGTGGGAGAACGCCCAGCCGACGCTCAGCTCTACCGAAGGCGGCGGTCTCGCGCTCGCCCACAACGGCAACCTGATCAACACTCCCGATCTGGCCCTGCGGCTGCCGACCGGGGCGATCAGGGCCACCACCGACACCGAGGTGCTGACCACGCTGCTCGCGCACGACCGCTCAAAGTCCATCGAGGACGCCGCGGCCGAGCTGCTCCCGCAGGTCAAGGGCGCCTACTCCCTGGTCTTCATGGACGAGAAGACCCTGTACGCCGCCCGCGACCCGCAGGGGATCCGCCCGATGGTGCTCGGCCGCCTCGAACGCGGCTGGGTGGTGGCCTCCGAGACCGCCGCGCTCGACATCGTGGGCGCGAGCCTGGTCCGCGAGATCGAGCCGGGCGAGCTGCTCACCATCGACGAACAGGGCGTGCGCTCGCGCCGGTTCGCGCTGGCCGAGCCCAAGGGCTGCCTGTTCGAGTACGTCTACCTGGCCCGTCCCGACACGACCATCGCCGGGCGCGGCGTGCAGGCCACCCGGGTCGAGGTGGGCCGCCGGCTCGCCAGGGAGCACCCGGTCGAGGCCGACCTGGTCATCCCGACCCCCGAGTCGGGCACCCCGGCCGCCATCGGGTACGCCGAAGAGAGCGGCATCCCCTACGGCCAGGGCCTGGTCAAGAACTCCTACGTCGGCCGCACCTTCATCCAGCCGTCGCAGACCATCCGCCAGCTCGGCATCCGGCTCAAGCTGAACCCGCTGCGCGAGGTCATCGCCGGCAAGCGCCTGGTGGTCGTGGACGACTCGATCGTGCGCGGCAACACCCAGCGGGCGATCGTCAAGATGCTGCGCGAGGCCGGCGCCACCGAGGTCCACGTGCGCATCTCCTCGCCGCCGGTGTCCTGGCCGTGCTTCTACGGCATCGACTTCGCCACCAAGGCCGAGCTGATCGCCGGCCACAAGTCCGTGGAGGAGATCCGCGCGTCCCTGGGCGCCGACTCGCTGGGGTACATCTCCCTGGAGGGCCTCACCGAGGCCACGACGCTGCCGACCGAGCGGCTGTGCCGGGCCTGCTTCGACGGCAACTATCCGATCCCGATCGACCGCGACAACGTCGGCAAGTTCGTTCTCGAGGCCAAGGCGTGAGCGCGCGACGCGCCACCATGCCCGAAGTGCCCCCTGTGTTCCCAGTGTTCCGCGTGTCCCCGGTCCTGCCGACCGGTGAGGAGGTCCGGTGACCAGCTACGCCGCGGCGGGCGTCGACATCGAGGCGGGCGACCGCGCCGTCGAGCTGATGAAGTCCCGGGTCGCCCGGTCGCGGCGGCCGGAGGTCGTGGACGACGCCAGCGGCTTCGCCGGGCTGTTCGACGTCTCGGCGCTGCTGCGGTTCAAGCGTCCGCTGCTGGCGACCTCGACCGACGGCGTGGGCACCAAGGTGATGATCGCCCAGGCGCTCGGCAAGCACGACACGATCGGCGTCGACCTGGTCGGCATGGTCGTGGACGACCTGGTGGTCTGCGGCGCCGAGCCGCTGTTCATGACCGACTACATCGCCTGCGGCAAGGTGGTCCCCGAGCGCATCGCCGACATCGTCGGCGGGGTGGCCGAGGGCTGCCGGCTGGCGGGGTGCGCCCTGGTGGGCGGCGAGACCGCCGAACACCCCGGCGCGATGGGCCCGGACGAGTACGACCTGGCCGGCGCCGGCACCGGCGTCGTGGACGCCGACCGGCTCCTCGGCCCCGACCGCGTGCGGGCCGGCGACGTGGTGCTGGGCCTGGCCTCCTCGGGCGTCCACTCCAACGGCTACTCGTTGGTGCGGCACGTCCTGCGCACCTCCGGCCTGGATCTCGCCTCCTCGCCGCCGGAGCTCGGCCGCACGCTGGGCGAGGAGCTGCTGGAGCCCACCCGCATCTACTCGCTGAACTGCCTCGCGCTCACCCGGGCCGTGGAGGTCCACGCCTTCGCCCACATCACCGGGGGCGGGCTGGCGGCGAACCTGGCCCGCTCGCTGCCCGCCGGGGTCGACGCCGTGCTCGACCGCTCGTCGTGGACGCCACAGCCGATCTTCGAGGTGATCGCCGGGTACGGCGGGGTGCCCCGCGAGGAGATGGACCGCACCTTCAACCTGGGCGTCGGCATGTGCGCGATCGTTCCCGCCGACGCGGCCGACCTCGCGCTGACCACCCTGCGCGACGCCGGCCAGGACGCCTGGGTGCTCGGCGAGATCGTCCAGGGCACCGGCTCGGCCCGCTTCACCGCCTGAGGGGCCAGGGCTCCGCGGCCGCCGGGCCACCGCCGGCGGCCGCCGGACCGCATCGCGTGACGCGAGGTCACCAAGGCGATCATGGGCCTGACGTCACGTGGCGGCGAAAGGCTCGAACACGACGAAGAGCTCCTTGCCGCTTGCGGCGGCAAGGAGCTCATTTCGGTGCGCGAATGAGGCACTCGGCGAGCCACTGCTCGCCGGGTGCCCTGCCGGCGTCAACCCGAAAATCGCCTAACGGCGACGGGACCTGTCGTCCTCGTCATCGTCGTCGACGTCACCGGCGTAATCGGCGTACCGATCGGCCAGCTCATCATCGACGACGTCATCATCGTGTCGGTTGGAGTCGTGATTGACTCCGAGCTCCTCGCGAAGACGGTCAAGATCGGTGCCGCCGCTGTTGTACTTGAGCTGGCGTGCAACCTTCACCTGCTTGGCCTTGGCTCGGCCGCGCCCCATCGGCTCGACCCCCTCATGCGGGGTCGTGCCCGACCCCTCGTCGCTAACGCTCCACGCGCTGACGCCGCCTGACTTCCGGCCCCAGCTCTCGTTCGACTACAACCGTACCTGTTTTGCGCGCTGCTCGGTACGCCGTATGGGCGTCCGCGGTCAGCGGCCCAGCCAAATACCCCTAAGCCGACCGACTTCCGACATTCTGCGCTCGGCCAGCCTATCGGCCGCGGCCGCCGGGGGTACCCCTTCCTCCTCAGCGATCGAAAAGATCTTCAACGTCGTATCGAAGATCTGCGTCGCCTTTACCCGGGCGCGGTCCATGTTGAACCCCTCGATCTCGTCGGCCACCTGGATCACGCCGCCGGAGTTCACGACGTAGTCCGGAGCGTAAAGGACTCCCCGCTCCGCGAGCTGCTTCTCCACGCCGGGATGCGCGAGCTGGTTGTTGGCCCCGCCGCACACGATCTTGGCGCGCAGCCCGGCGACGGTGTCGTCGTCCAGGGCCGCGCCGAGCGCGCACGGGGAGTACACGTCGATGTCGGCGAGCCTCATCGCGGCGGCGTCGGCCACCACCTCGACCTGGGGGTGACGGGCGCGGACCCGCTCGACGGCGTGCTCGCTGACGTCGCAGACCACGACCTCGGCGCCGTCCTCCAGCAGGTGCTCCACCAGCCGGTGGCCGACCTTGCCGACCCCCTCGACGCCCACGCGCCTGCCGCGCAGGGTGGAGGCTCCGTAGACGTACTGGGCGGCGGCGCGCATGCCCTGGAAGACGCCGTACGCCGTCAGGATCGAGGAGTCGCCCGCGCCGCCGTGGGCGACGGTGCGCCCGGTGACGAAGCCGGACTCCCTGGCGACGATGTCCATGTCCTCGCTGTAGGTGCCCACGTCGCAGGCGGTGTAGTAGCGCCCGCCGAGCGACTGGATGAAGCGCCCGTAGGCCCGCAGCAACTGCTCGCTCTTGTCCCTGGCCGGATCGCCGATGATCACGGCCTTGGCCCCGCCGAGGTCGAGCCCCGCCAGGGCGTTCTTGTACGCCATCGCCCGCGAGAGGTTGAGCACGTCGGCGAGGGCCGCCTGCTCGCTCTCGTAGGGGTAGAACCGCGTGCCCCCGAGCCCGGGGCCCAGCGCGGTGCTGTAGATGGCGATGATGGCGTGCAGGCCGCTGCGGTCGTCGGAGCAGAAGACGACCTGCTCGTGTCGCGGCGCCTGTCCGCTGGCTGGGCTCGGGTCCTTGTGGGACAGCCCGAAGACGTCGGTCACTTTGGTGACTCCCGGTCATTTCCGTCCGCCGCCTCATCGCGGCGGATCTGAGGAAACCACCCTATCCAGCCCGCCTCGAGGCTCACCATGATCGTCCACATCGCGACACGTCAGAGCCGCGGAGCGCACGCCACTCCCGCCGCGGCGGGGTTCTCACTCGCGTCCGCTCGCCGCTACGTGGCACCATTCGAGATGTGCTGCCCTACGCCGCCTATCTCCGCGTCTACGAGCCGTTGTCCGCGTTCACCGAACGCGAGCGCGCCTTCTGGGCGGCCTACGCCGACTCCAAGGACCGGCCGCGCCGCGCGTTCGCCCTTGAGGCCGAGCACGCGGAGGCCGTCCGGCGGCTGCTGGGCGTCTCGGCGCTGCCGGCGCCCGGCGGCGAGAGCCTGAACGCCTACCTTCGCCGCATCGAGGAGACGCTGTACGTCTGCCCGTGGCAGAGCAGGCTGCGCTCCTGGCTGGCCTTCGCCCGCTTCCGCGGCGCCACCCCGGTCAAGCTGGCCGACCGCTTCGTCCCCCGCGCCATCGCCGAGCAGACGGCCGACGACTTCGACCGCTACAAGCAGCAGGGCGGCTCCTCCTCGCTGAGGACGCACATCCGCACCAGCACCTGGCACATCCCCGCCCCGTGGTTCGTGCCGTTCGACTCGGCCGAGCGCTGGCTCGTCCTCGGCCGCCAGGAGGAGCCGGCCACCGAGCCGGCGGCGCCGACCACGACCGCCCCGGCGCGCAACCTGCTCTACGTCACCTCCATGGCCCAGGCCCGGCGCAGGGTCGCGCGGGCGCTGGTGGTCATCCGGCGGCACGTGGGCGAGGTGAGCACGCTCACCGAGGTGGAGGAGGTCGGGCGCTGGCTGGAGGAGTTCCATCCGCACTCGCTGGTGGAGCTCGACTACGGCGGCCTGGTGCACCTCATGGACGACGCCACGCTGCAGTCCGACCAGTCCGCCGCCGAGCTGGCGGCCGCGCTCACCGGACTGGACACGGGTCAAGAAGAACTGGCCTTCGCCATGTATCAGCGCGTGATCGTGCGCTGGAAGTCAATACAAGCCCTCGAATCGGCGAACTGAACCGCAAATCATGCACGTGACCTGCAAAAGTAGGTAACGGGAGTCACCAGCTCGCTTCTGCGAACTGAGTAGTTTGCCGTTTTCACTGCGATACCACGAAACGTGTCGCTAGAATCACCGAGCGTGACATCAACCCGTGGACAAGGCGTTGTGCTTACAGGGCTCGCCAATCGCTCTACGTGGCTGTATGGTCACATCGGGTGATACCACATATGGTCCAGAAAAATCCGTACTAATGGATCATTGAGGGACATCCGTGACAAGCGCCAACACAAGTCGCAGGATCGCTGTCGCCGGTCCACGGAGGAGAGGCCGCACAAATGTCAGCTCGTACACCCGAGGCCGAGCCACTGCTCACCCCGGCGGAGGTCGCCACCATGTTCCGCGTCGACCCCAAGACCGTTACTCGGTGGGCGAAGGCGGGCAAGTTGACGTCCATCCGCACCCTTGGCGGTCACCGGCGCTACCGGGAGACCGAGGTCCGTGCGCTGCTCGCGGGCATCCCGCAGCAGCGGTCGGAGTGAGGCGGAAGCCGCCAAGGTCCTAGGGGGGAGAACCGGCGCGCTCGCGTCATACATGTGAGTGAGCGCGTCCACAGAACCCATGATCGCGCCAGGCGGCCCGGGCCACCGGGGGATGAGATACCCCCGACTGCGCGTCCGGGCGACCACGATCGCGGCCATGGATCCGGTGTGAGCGGCGCCGCCCGCCCGGCGCCACCTCACCCGGTCATGCGGGTGCGTCCCGGTGGGAAACGGATTTAGGGCCTCCACCGCACGGAAGCCCTATCACCGTTCCCCGCACGCGCTCCGCCCTCGAACGGCCCCGCACCCCGCGCCCGGACAATGCCGACAGGGCTTCCCGCCCGGGCCTCCGCGGCCGGCGGGCCCGCCGGCGAACGCCGGCCCGTTCCTCTACTCTTCCGCCTCCCGGCCCCCGTCCTCACCCGGGAGGTCCGCGAGCGACACGCCGGTCCGGCCGTCGTGACGGGCGGCGACCTCCAGCAGCGCCACCATCTGCTCGACGAGCAGGCGCTCCAGCTCGGGCCGCTCGATGTCGCGGTTCTCCAGCCAGTCGAGCCCCGCCGTCTCCACCGAGGCGATCCACGCCCGCAGCGTCGCGCGCAACGCCGGGCTCGGCTCGCTCACCCGTAACTGGTTGGTGATCATCTTGAACAGGCGCCGGCGGACCCCCTCGACGATCTCGCCCACCTCGCCCGCACGGTTGGCCGGCCCGCCGCGCAGCAACGCCGCGAACCCGGCCGCGTGGTCCTCCACGAAGTCGAAGTAGCGGGTGAGCCCCGCGGCCAGTTCCTCGAAGGCGGTGCCGCCGTGCACGGGCCGCAGCCGCTCCTCCAGCTCCAGCGCCGCACTGCGCAACGCGGCGACGTACAGCTCCTGCTTGCCCCCGAAGTAGTGGTAGACCAGCGCCCGGGAGGCTCCGGCGGCGCTGGCCACGTCGTCGATCGAGACATCTTCGGCGTCACGCTTGCTGAACAGCTCCAGCGCGGCGGCCATGAGCTCCTCGCGGCGACGGTCCACGCTCAGCCGTCGCCGGACCGGGCGTCCGTCACCAGGATCGGCGCTGTCTCGCTCACCTGGGGCCCTTGATGTCGCACCCACAATGCGCACACTATCGAAGGCGGTGCCGGATAACGCGGCCCAAATGACCATCTGCCGAGCCGCGCAACACACCCGTACCCTCAACGCGACTCGATCGTTTGGTCTGACAGGTGCACATCCACTCAGCGTGGGGAGAACCATGTCAGGACCGTCCATGCAGGCGACCGATCGGTACCGTCCCGATCTCGGCACGGCCGAAGGAGGGCTGGGCGACGCCCAAGGGCCCCGTCCCCGGCCGACGATCCGGAACGTTGCAGAACGCGCGGGCGTCTCGAAGTCGCTGGTCTCCCTGGTGCTGCGGGGCTCGCCTCATGTCAGCGAGCACCGGCGCGAGGCGGTGCTGCAAGCGGCGCGGGAGCTCGGCTACCGGCCCAACGCGGTCGCGCGCAGCCTCGTCGAAGGACGCACCCACCTGGTCGGCGCGCTCGTCGCCGACCTGCACAACCCGTTCTACGCGGAGTTCCTCGACGGGTTGCAGGAGAGCCTGCACGGCGACGGGCTCCGGCTGCTGATCGGCAGCGGCCGCTGGGACCCGGCCTTCGAGGAGGAGGCCGTCGAGGCGTTCCTCGAGCTGCGGGTGGACGGCCTGGTGCTGCTCGGCGTCGCGCCGTCCAGCGAGACCCTGGCCGAGGCCGCCGCCTACACCCCGACGGTCGTCGTCGGCGAGCGCGACGTGGACCTCGACGGCGTGGACATCGTCGTGGACGACGACCAGCTCGGCGCGCGGCTCGCCGTCGACCACCTGGTCGAGCTGGGCCACCGGCGCATCGCGCACATCGAGGGCACCCCTTCCTCCTCGGCCCGCTTCCGCTGCGAGGGCTACCTGGTCGCGATGCGCAGGCACGGGCTCGCGCCGCACATCATGGTCGAGCACGGCGACTTCACCGAGGAGGGCGGCCGTCGCGCGGCTCGCGCTCTTCTGGAACGTACCCCCCGGCCCACGGCGATCTTCGCGGCCAACGACATCGTCGCCCTCGGGGTGCTGGTCGCGGCGAGCGAGCTCGGCCTGCGCGTCCCGGAGGACCTGTCGGTGGTCGGGTACGACAACACCCACCTGGCCGCGGTGCACCACATCTCGCTCACCTCGCTCGACCAGCCGAGACGGGCGATGGGCAGGTCGGCCGCCGCGCTGCTGAGCGACCGCATCACCGACCCGGGCAAGACCGCCCGGCTGCGCCAGGTGACGCCGCGCCTGGTGGTGCGGCACAGCACCGGCCCGGCTCCAAGTGATCCCCAAGGCTAGGTCAACATCCGAGGGATCGGCACCGTCCCCGTGTTGACTCGTAGCATGGCGCCGGCCCCGGCGCGCCGGACCGGTCCATCGGCCCGCGGCTGTCACGGGGGCAGCGGGCGGCCGGCGTCCGAGCGGGGGTAGACATGCGTGATCCTGAACTGGTCTCCTGCGCCCAGCGGGCGGCGGCCGAACTCGAACGTGCGTGGGCCCACTGGCGGGCCGCCCGCGGCAAGGACCAGGAGGGCGCCACCGAGTCGGTCGCCAGCTACGTCGCCCATTCCATCGACCACCCGTGGGGCCGGCCGCGCGTCGTGCTCGGCCTGGACGCCGAGGACGCGAGAGAGCTGGCCGCGCTGCTGCAGAGGCAGAACCTGGGCGAGCCCGCCTGGTGATCCTCCGGCGATCCCCGGGCGGTCGCGCCGGTTGCCGCATACCGGCCGGTCCATCGCGGCGTTGCGCGTAAGTTGGAGGCGGACGGTCGTCGGCGAAGGGGATCAACGTGACCGGTCGAGCAATGGCCATATCGCTCCTGGCCCTGTGCGGGCTGGGCGTCACGGCGTGCGGCGCCACCGGCGCCGCGGCCACCGGGGCCGACGCGCGAAGCTCCGGCGCGCAGAGCTCCGGAGCGCCCGCGACCGCGCGGTTGAAGAGCGTGTCGGCCGAGCCGGGCGCGTCCTCGGCGCGGGCCGCGACCGACACCGCGACGCCCGCCCGTCCCCTCGCGGGCAAGGTCATCGTCATCGACCCCGGGCACAACGGCGGCAACTACCGCCACCCCGAGGTCATCAACAAGAAGGTCAACGTCCTCACCCAGTGGAAGCCCTGCGACACCACGGGCACCGCCACCAACGACGGCTACTCCGAGGCCGCCTTCACCTGGGACGTCGCGAGTCGCATGGTCAAGCTGCTGAAGGCCAAGGGCGCCACCGTCCGGCTGACCCGCGACGGCAACTCCGGCGTCGGGCCGTGCATCACCCAGCGCGCGGCCATCGGCAACAAGGCCCACGCGAACGCCGCCATCTCGGTGCACGCCGACGGCGCCCCCGCGTCCGGCCACGGCTTCCACGTCATCATGCCGAAGAAGATCAACGGGCCGGTCGACCCGGTCGTGGCCCGGTCCAGGAAGCTCGGCCTCGCGCTCCGGGCGGCCTACCACGAGGGCACCGGCATGCCGTACTCCACCTACATCGGCAAGAGCGCGCTCGACTTCCGCAGCGACCTCGGCGGGCTCAACCTGTCCACCGTGCCGAAGGTCTTCATCGAGACCGGCAACATGCGCAACGCGGGCGACGCCGCCAAGTTCAGAGACCCGCGCTTCCGCCAGCGCGTCGCCGCCTCCTTGGTCGACGGCCTCGAGCGCTACCTCGGCTGAGGTCCTTCCGGCGCCGCGGCGAGCGGCGCCCGCCCACCTCGGCCCGATCATGAGCGGAATGGCATGATCTGAGAGTGGTCGATCTGATTCCTGGCCCTCGTCTGGTGCGCCCCGCTCCCGGCTCGTTCGCGTTCACGCCCGGCGGCCTGGTGTCAGGCCCGGCGGAGCTGACCGGCGCCGTACGGCGGGCGCTGGCCGTGCTCGACCTCGCCGGGGCGGCCGGAGGCGCTGAGACGGCGTCTGGGGCCGCTATCACCGTAGAGCGGGACGAACACCTCGCCGCCGAGGCGTACGCCGTCACAGTGACGCCTGAGGCCGTGCGCATCGTCGCCGGGGACGCCGCGGGCGCGCTGTACGCCGGGCAGACGCTGCGCCAACTGCTCCCCGCGGCGGCGTTCCGGTCGGCGGCCGTGCCGGGCACGGCGTGGACGGCGCCCTGCGTGCACATCGAGGACGCGCCGCGGTTCTCGTGGCGGGGCGCGCATCTGGACGTGTCCCGGCACTTCCTGCCCAAGCGCGAAGTGCTCCGCATGATCGACCTGCTGGCCGTCCACAAACTGAACCGCCTGCACCTGCACCTGGCGGACGACCAGGGCTGGCGCGTCGAGAGCCGGGCCTACCCTCTGCTGCACGAGATCGGCTCGCACCGCGCGCGCACGACCACGGCGCACTTCCACGGCGAGCAGCGGTTCGACGGCACCCCGCACGGCGGGTACCACACCCTGGCCGACCTGGCCGAGATCGGCGCCTACGCGCGGGCCAGGGGCGTCACCGTCGTCCCCGAGATCGACGTGCCCGGCCACGCCTCGGCCATCCTGGCGGCCTACCCGCACCTCGGCGCCGACCCCGCCGCCTCCCACGAGGTGCTCGACCGCTGGGGCATCTCCCCGGCGATCCTGTCGCCGCTGCCCGGCACCGTGGAGTTCCTGGCGGCGGTCTTCGCCGAGATCGTCCAGGCCCTCGGCGAGGTGCCGTACTTCCACATCGGCGGCGACGAGTGCGTTCTGGACGACTGGGCGTCCTCCGCCGAGATCACGGCGTACCGCGAGTCCCTGGGGCTGGACACCCCCGCCGAGCTGCACGCCCGTTTCCTGCGCGAGCTGGCCGACGTGCTGGCCGGGCTCGGCTGCCGCGCGGTGGTGTGGGACGAGGCGTTCGTCAGCGGCGAGCTGCGGGCGGACACGATCGTCATGCCCTGGCGCGGCATGGGCGTCGGGCGGCGCGCCGCGGCGGCCGGTCACGACATCGTGGCGACCCCGGTGTTCCCGCTGTACTTCGACTACGCGGAGGCGGCCTCGCCGGAGGAGCCCGTGGCCATCGGCGACACGGTCACCGTGGCCGACGTCGCGGCGTTCGAGCCGGTGCCGCCGTCGTGGACGCCGCAGGAGGCCGGCCGGGTGCTGGGCGCGCAGTTCCAGCTGTGGACCGAGCGCATCCCCGACGGCCGCACGCTGGACTACCGGGCCTGGCCGCGCGGCTGCGCGCTGGCCCAGATCACCTGGTCGGGCCAGGCCGCCGGCTTCGCGGCGGCGCTGCCCGCGCACCTTTCCCGGCTGGATGCCTACGGCGTGGAGTACCGGCCCGTGGAGGGTCCGAGGCCGTGGCAGCGCGGCGGCACGGGCGACCGGCGGCACCGTCCCGGGGCGGTGCCGGTGGCGGAGGTCATGCGGCGCCTCGAGGAGATGACCCACGAGGCCGACTCCACCCGCCCCAGCCTGGGCTGACCACCGCCCCTCACCGGCAGGGCGTCAGGCGGCCCGCTCGCGGCCGACGCGGCCGACCAGCTCACCGACGGCGGAGTAGCCGTGGCGGCGCATCCGGCGGGCGAGCCCCCGGTTGATCCGCCAGGCCCACAACGGCCCCTCGTAGATCATCGCGGTGTAGCCCTGGACGAGGGTGGCGCCGGCCAGCAGCCGCTCCCACACGTCGTCGACGCTCTCCACGCCGCCCACCGACACCAGCGCCAGCCGGTCGCCGACGCGGGCGTACAGCCTGCGCAGCACCTCCAGCGAGCGCGCCTTGAGTGGACGCCCGGACAGGCCGCCCGCCTGCGCCGCGCCGGCCGCCTCGGCGTCGGACAGCCCTTCGCGGCCGATGGTGGTGTTGGTGGCGATGATGCCCGCGAGCCCCAGCTCGACGGCGAGGTCGGCGACGGCGTCGATGTCGTCGTCGGCCAGGTCGGGGGCGATCTTGACCAGGAGCGGCGTGCGCCCCGCGGCCCGCCGCACCTGCGTCAGCAGCGGGCGCAGCACCTCGACGGCCTGCAGGTCGCGAAGGCCGGGGGTGTTGGGCGAGCTGACGTTCACCACCAGGTAGTCGGCGAGCGGGGCGAGCCTGCGGGCGCTCGCGACGTAGTCGCGCACGGCGAGCTCCGGGGGGATGACCTTGGTCTTGCCGATGTTCACCCCCACCACGACCGGCAGGCTCCGCGGGCGGCCCAGCCGGCGCGCGGCGTGCTCGGCGCCCCGGTTGTTGAACCCCATGCGGTTGACGACGGCCCGGTCTGCGACCAGCCGGAACAGCCGCGGGCGCGGGTTGCCCGGCTGGGCGTGGGCGGTGATCGTGCCGACCTCGACGTGGCCGAAGCCGAAGGCGGCCAGCCCCTCGACGCACGCGGCGTCCTTGTCGAACCCGGCCGCGAGCCCGAAGGGGCTGGGGAAGTGCACGCCGAACGCCTGGACGCGCAGCGCCTTGTCGCGCGGCGCCAGCCTTCGGTGGAGCCGGCGCTTCACGACGGGGGCGAGCGAGAGGACCCGGAGCGCGCGGATGGTCAGGTGGTGCGCCTTCTCGGCGTCGAGCCTGCGGAGCACCAGCGCGAAGAGCAGTCGATACATCACCGCCCAGGGTATCCGGGTTCGGCCCGGCCGGCGTCCGGCCGGGGCCGGCCGGACGCTCAGCCTCCCGGAGGCGTCTGCTCGCCCAGGATCTCGGCGGCCAGGTCGGCGACGCGGCGGCGGCTGTCGCGGGCGCGCTTGCGCAGGCCGGTGAACGCCTGGGCCGCCGTCAGGTCGTGCTTGCCCATGAGGTAGCCGATCGCCCGTTCGATGACGATGCGGTAGTCCAGCGCGTATTGCAGCTGATCGGCCAGCGCGCTCTTCTCCTCGGCCTTGACCGCGGCGGCCAGCACCTCCTCTATGACGTGGGCGTAGGCGAGCAACGCCTGGGTGTCGGACTCCTCCCAGTCGTGCGGTTCGGCCTGGTACACGTTGAGCGTGCCCACCGGGCCGTCCCCGAGCCGCACAGGCACGCCCGCGACCGCGCGCACGCTGGGATGCAACAACTCGGCGAGGTCGGGCCATCGCTCGTCCTTCTGGACGTCATAGGTGGTCACCGCGGCGTTGGTGAAGAACGCCGACACGCACGGCCCGTGGCCCACGGCGGCCTGGGCATGCTCCAGGCTTTTGCCGGCCTCGTCCGTGGTCACCAGGTAACGCAGCGCCTTGCCCTCGTCGGCGAACATCAGACCCGCTCCGGCGTAGCCGAACAGCCGGTCCACCACGCGCACGATGCGTTCCAAGTGGTGCACGACCCCGGTCGCCTCCGAGGCCTTCTGCACCCCTCTGAGGCTTGCGACCAGAGCCTCCGGATCTATACGTGTCATTTCCCATCCTCTTGTTACCTTCGCCCCTGCGCCGGCGCGGTCATGGAGAGGCATGCGTTTTCGCATTGCTTCTGCCCGAAATCGGGCACAACAGTCCAGCTTTCGCGGACGCCGAAGAGCGACAACCCGAAATACCCGGACGGCGTGGCGGTCCGGAGCGGGAATCAGGTACGCCGAACACACCGTCTGACGGACGGGAATGATCGACGAGCGCGGCCGACGGCATGCGGAGCCTCAGCGCGCTTGACATGGTCAACGCCGGTGCCAATGGCGGTGCCACCTCCATATGAGGAAGCTCCGCGGACACAGGGCGGAATGATCTGCGGCAAAGCGTAGTGCGGCGCGATGACTAGAGCCAAGTGGTTCGCACACCTGGTGGAAAGAATCATCGTGGCCGATGCGCCCGTCACGGCTCGTGCGGCTCGCGCCGCCCGCGCACCGCGACGCGGGGCTCCTGTTCAGCCTACGCAAGACAGGGCACCACCTCGTCCACGTCGCGGAGGAGGTGGTGCCCTGTATTGGGGCGGCCAGGCCCGCCGACCGGCCCACGAACCGTCAGGGGCCGCGGATCTCGCCGGGGGGGCGGCTGTTGGACCGTTACCGGACGGACGCCTCGTGGACGTGGCCCTCGCGGCCGGCCTCGGGCGCCGTCCGCCCCGGCGTGCCGGGCCACCAGAACCGCTCACCCAGCAGGGTCACCAGGGCCGGGACGAGCACGCTGCGCACCAGCAGCGTGTCCAGCAGGACGCCGAAGCCGACGATGACGCCGATCTGGGTGAGGGTGATCAACGGGAGCACGCCCAGCACGGCGAACACCGAGGCGAGCAGGATCCCGGCGCTGGTGATCACGCCGCCGGTCACCGCGAGCGCCGCGACGATGCCGCCCCTGGTGCCGAGCTCCGGCGTCTCCTCTCTGGCCCGCGTGGTCAGGAAGATGTTGTAGTCGACGCCGAGCGCCACGAGGAACAGGAAGCTCAGCAGCGGCACGCTGAGGTCGAGGGCGGGGAAGCCGAAGAAGTGGGTGAAGGCGAACCATCCCGCGCCGAAGGCCGCGGCGAAGCTGGCGACGACCGTCAGCACCAGGGTCACCGCCGCCACCACCGACCGCAGCAGGGCCAGCAGCACCAGCAGCACCACGGCCAGCACCAGCGGTATGACCAGCCGCTGGTCACGGGCGGCGGCGTCGCGGTCGTCGAGGTCGGAGGCCTCGGGGCCGCCGACCACCGCCTGTGCTCCGGGCACGGCGTGGACGGCCGCGCGCATGGCTCTGATCGCCGCGAAGCTCCGCTCGGTGCCCGGCTCGGCGGCGAGCACCGCCTCAGCCCGCGTGTACTGAGGCGTTCTCTCCACGATCGTGACGCGGGGACTCCCCGGGATGCCGGCGGCCGCGGCCCGCACCTGCTCGGCGGCGGCCGTCCGGGAGATGATCACCACGGGCTGCGCGCTGCCCGCGGGGAAGCCGCGGGTCAGGGTCTCCTGGCCGGCGATGGCCTCCACCCGGTCGCGGAAGCGCTCGGTCTGCGCCAGGCCGCTGCGCACGCCGAACGTGCCGGCCGCGAGCACGGCGAGCAGGCCCAGGCTGACGGCGGCCATCAGGGCCGGGCGCCGGGCGACCGCGCCGCCGACGCGCGCCCACGGCCCGGTGCGTGCCGGGTCGTCCTGCCCGGCCTTCGGCGCGAACGGCCAGAACAGCCCGCGGCCGAAGCACACCATGGCGGCGGGCAGCACCAGCAGGGCGTAGGCCACGGCGGTGACGATGCCGATCGCCCCGGCCGCGCCGATGCTCCTGTTGAACGGCGAGAGCGCGAAGGCCAGCGTGCCGAGGGCGAGGGTCACGGTGGCGGAGCTGGCCAGGATGGCGGGGGCGGCCGAGCGGACGGCGCCGGTCATGGCCGTGTGCCGGTCACCGTGCAGGCGGAGCTGCTCGCGGTAGCGGGCGATGAGCAGCAGGGCGTAGTTGGTGCCCGCGCCGAACACCAGCACCGAGGTGATGCCGATGGTGGAGTCGTCCACGGTCAGCCCGGTGGTGCGGGTCAGGACGGTGACGACCTTGGCCGCGACCTGGTCGGCCACGCCGATCACGCTCAGCGGCACCAGCCACAGCCAGGGGCTGCGGTAGGTCAGCAGGAGCAGCAGCGCGACCACCGCCGCCGTGACGGCGAGCAGGGTGGTGTCGGCGCCCTGGAAGACCGCGGCCAGGTCGACCTGGAAGCCCGCCCCTCCGGTCACCTCGACGCGCGCCCCCGCGGGCAGCCCGTCCCGGCCCACGGCCCGGATCTTGCCGACCACCTCGGCCAGCCGGGCGTTCGACAGGTCCCCGGCCAGCGGCACGGTGAGCAGTGCGACGTCGCCCTTGCCGGAGTAGACGGGCGGCGGCGTCCGCCCGCCGACGGCCAACGCCGCCAGCTCGCGGGCGTCGGAGCCGACGGCGGCCCGGTCCTGGCCGGTCAGCGCGCCATCACGGCTGTAGACGACGAGGGCGGGCAGCACCTGGCCGCTCGGCAGCTCCTGCCGCAGGCGGACCACGGTCGCCGACTCGGCTCCCTTGGGCAGGGCGGCGGCGGGGTCGGTGTCGACCTCGGCCGCGCCGCCGAACGCGAGCGCCAGTCCCGACAGCAGCAGGGCCACCGCCAGCGTCGCCCACTTGCCACGGGCACCCCACAGCGCCGTCCAGCCCATATGCTCTGGTCGTCTCATCGCGGTCGTCCCATCGCAGTCGTTTAAGTGGTGGAATATTTCTACGATGGAAAGATTAGGTCGCGAGGAGCTCCCCGGCAACCGCCCGCGCACGCGACGACAAGGAGGCCACCGTGAGGGCAGACCAGCCCGGCGGCGACGCCGCGAGCCCTCTTGAGCTGATCACCATGATGCGGCGGCTCAACGTGGAGCTGGACCGGTTCGTCGAGCGGTTCGCCGTGGACCACGGCCTGCACCGCACCGACCTGAACGCCGTCGTGGTCATCATGGACGCGGCCCGCGACGGACGGCCCCTCACCCCCGGCGCCCTCGGCGCCGCGCTCAACCTCAGCGCCCCCGCGACCACCGCGCTGCTGAACCGGCTGGAGCAGGCCGGCCACGTCCAGCGCACACGCAGCGAGACCGACCGCCGCAAGGTCGAGCTGGCCCTGCAGGCCCAGGCCATCGCCCTGGCCAAGGAGTTCTTCACCCCGCTCGCCCAGCACCTGTCGGCCTCGCTGGAGGAGTTCGGCGACGCGGAGCGCCAGGTGATCCACCGCTTCCTCACCTGCAGCATCCAGGCCTCCGTCGCCGCCCGCGGCGCCTCCGCCGTCGACTGAGGTCCCTCCACGCGGCCGCGTCGCCCAGGTTCTCGCGCGGGGACGGTAATCGGGGGCCGTCTGGAGGGACTACTGGTCGTGGACGATCCCGAAGAACGATTCACCGCCCTCTACGACCGGCACTACCGGAGCGTCCTGGGCTACGCCCTGCTGCGCGCCGAGCACGCCGTCGCTGAGGACGTCTCCAGCGAGACCTTCCTGATCGCCTGGAGACGGCTGGACGAGCTGCCCGAGCCGTCGCTGCCCTGGCTGCTCGGCGTCGCACGCAACCTTCTGGCCAAGCAGCGCGACTCCGGCCACCGGCGCCGGGCGCTGGTCGAGCGCGTCGCGGCCCTCACGACCGCGCAGGACCACCAGAGCTGGGACGTCGCCGAGCACGTCGTGGACAGGGAGGCCGCGCTCGCCGTGCTGGCCTCGCTGTCCGAGCAGGACGTGGAGGCGCTGGCGCTCGCCACCTGGCACGGGCTGCCGCCCGACCAGGCCGCGGCCGTCATGGGCTGCTCGACCCGCACCTACAACGTCCGGCTCCACCGCGCGCGCAAGCGCCTGCGCAAGGCACTGCGCGCCGAGCCGCCCGCGCGTCCGCACCCGCGCGCCCCCCATGGCCGGTTCCTGGAAGAGGCCTGATGCCGCACCCCTCAGCACGCCCGCACAAGGAGCACGACGTGACCGACCAGATGTTCGCCCGGCTCAAGCCCTCCGTGATCGACGAGCTGACCGAGGAGACCTACCACCGCCGCCGCTCCGCCGACCTGGCCCGCGCGCTCGCCGCTCCCCGGGCGGCCGGCGCCCCGCCCGCCCGGCGGCCGTTCCGCCGCG
>NZ_JBHTCG010000037.1:0-87603 GCF_042665155.1 Sphaerisporangium rhizosphaerae
CATCTACCGCGGCAGCCGCTACGGCGCCTCCCACTTCACCGGCAAATTCCGCAAGGGAAGCTTCGACGACTTCCGCATCCGCGTCGGCGAGGGCTACCGCGGCCACTACGACTGGGGCCAGTACCGCGACTTCTTCTAAACGACCCGATACCGCCGCCCGGAAGGACCCTGCGGATACCCGGTCAGGGTGACCGGAGGCGGAAGACAAGTGAGCGGGCGCTCCCCAGGGAGCGCCCGCTCTCGTCATGTCGGCATCGGATGGCCGAACCACCCGTCCCGCCTGTCGTCCTGGTCGTGCGGGTACGCGAGGAGGGCGAGGTTCCCCGGCACCGGGCAGGCCGGGGCCGGACACAGGTGCGGATCGACGGCGCGGCCCGGGTGCGACACGGAGATCGCACGCCTCTGACACCTCGCGCGACTTCTTGATCACATAGAGTAACGTCCGCCGTGAAGTCGATCTAGGAGTACCTCACGACGGAGTGGAGTTCGGCGTTGAAGTCACAACATCCCAGGTCCGCGCGCACCGCACTGGCCGGCGTGCTGCTGGCGCTGCTGGCCGCCTCGGGGACGCAGGCGGCGGCCGGTACCGCCGCGCATGCCGCCGCCGGCGTACGGCAGCCGGTCCCGCGCGTCGCCACCACGCCGTGTGTCCGGCAGGGACAGGCGACCTACCCCGTCGGCTACTACTGGAAGAACGCGCTCGGCATGAGGCTGGGCGCCGGGTCGGTCTCGGTCGACACCTCGCCGTCCCTGTGGGGCGGGCAGATCGCACCGGGCAGCACCTTCACCCTCTCTCTGACGCACCGCACGAGCCAGTGGCCGCTGCTGGTGAGGACCTACACCACCATGTGGGACCTGTCGTCGCTGCTGGCGAACGCCGATGTCGTCGGCCAGTCGGGGACCGGCGCCATCAACGGCACCACCCTGACGATCACCTCGCCGGGCACCAAGACCGACCCGCCCCCGAAGGTCATCACCTTCCAGGTGAAGCAGGGGACCATCGGGCGCGGCATGACCATCCGGCCGACCGGGATCAGCAGCGTCATCGCCGCTCCGGGCCAGCTCGGGAACAACACCCCCGCGCCTCCGATCCAGATCGTCGGCGGGCAGTCCATATCGCCCACCAAGGCCACCGACGACACCATCACTACCAAGCAGGACACGGCCGTCAGCGTCGCCGTCCTGGCCAACGACACCGCCACCTCACCGACGATCACCAGCGTCACCAAGCCGGCCAACGGGACCGCGACCATTTCCGGCGGCAACGTGGTCTACACGCCCGCCGCAGGCCTCAGCGGCACCGACACCTTCACCTACACCATCGTCACCCCCTGCGGGACCAGCACCGCGACGGTCACCGTCGTCGTCACCTGTGCCTACAAACCGGTCAACCTGGTCAACGGCAGCTTCGAGGCGCCGGCCGTGGCCACGGTCGACTGGTCCATCCCCGACGCCTCCACCAACCCGGCCGCCGGCTGGCACACCACCGCCACCGACAACAAGCTGGAGTTCTGGCGGGGAAGCGCGGCCGGGTTCCCGGCGGCCGACGGGCAGCAGTTCGCCGAACTCAACGCCAACCAGGTCTCCACGCTCTACCAGGACCTGCCGACCGTCCCGGGAACGCCGATGACCTGGGGGGTGTACCACCGAGGCCGTCTCGGCACCGACGTGATGCGGGTGCTCATCGGCGCGCCGGGCGCGACCATGGCCCAGATCCCGTCCGGGGCCTCCTCGCCGGACATCTCCGACGACAACACCGCCTGGCGCTACTACACCGGGGTGTACGTGGTGCCTCCGGGACAGACCACCACACGATTCGCCTTCGAGTCGGTGTCCGCCGCGGGCGGCACCCCGACGGCCGGCAACTTCCTGGACGGCGTGACCTTCCAGTCACCGCCCTGCCTCCCCATGACCACGAGCACCCTGAGGACGGCCGGATCCCGGGGAGCGTCTCGGATCCGATGACATCACGGGATACGTCCTCACCACCGGATGGGTCCGGTTAGCGCCGGAGCCGCAGGGCTCACCCGCGGTCTGGTGCTCGGTCGAGCACCAGACCGCGGGTGGGCCGTTGAGGCAGGTGTGGAGTCGTTCAGGTACGTAGTCGTCACCGCGTGGCCGTCACCGCGTGGCCGTGGCCGGATGCGGGTCGACGAGCGCCGAGCCGAAGACCCATGGCGAGGTCTGGGCGATGAAGTCCCCCGGGAATCCGAGCGTGAACCCGGACGCCGCTTCCAGGCGGGCGACGCTCTCGGGCGGCAGGACGAGGTCGATCGCGGCGAGATTGTCGCGGAGCTGGTCGGCGCGGCGCGCCCCGATGATCGGGTGGACGGCGCGGGAGCGGCTCATCGTCCAGGCGATCGCCACCTGTGAGGGCGTGGCGCCCAGGTCGTCGGCCACCTCCTGGACGACCCGGGCGACGGCGTGGTCCCGGTCCGAGAGCGACTCGGCGGCCAGCCTGCCGCCGGCCGCGGGGCCGTCCGGGCGGGTGTACTTGCCGGACAGCACCCCGCCGGCCAGCGGGCTCCACGCGGTGACACCCAGGTTGAGGGACTCGGCCATCGGCAGCAGCTCACGTTCGATGTCGCGCTGCAGCAGGCTGTAGGGCACCTGCAGGCCGATGAACGGGCTCCAGCCGTGCCATTGCGCCAGCGTGTTGGCACGGGACACGACCCAGGCGGGGGCGTCGGAGATCCCCACGTACAGCACCTTGCCCGCCTGGACCGCATCGTCCAGCGCGCGCATGGTCTCCTCGATCGGCGTGTGCCGGTCCCACATGTGCACCCAGTACAGGTCCAGATAGTCGGTGCGCAGCCGGCGCAGGCTGGTCTCCAGCGACGCCCGCAGGTTCTTGCGATGGTTCCCGGCGGCGTTCGGATCGGTGCGTGCCCGCGACACGGTGTACTTCGTGCCCAGCACGAACGACTCCCGCCGGCCCTTCAGCAGCTCGCCGAGGAACTCCTCGCTGGCCCCGTCGCGGTAGTTGACGGCGGTGTCGATCATGTTGCCGCCGGCCTCGGCGTACAGATCGAGCATCAGCCGGCACTCCGGCAGCGGCGCGCCGACCCCGCCCTGCTCGCCGAAGGTCATCGCGCCCAGGATCAGCTCGGAGACGCGCAGCCCGCTCGCGCCCAACGTGCGGTACCTCATGCGGTCGCCGATCCGCTGAACAGCTCCGCGGCCCGCGAGACGATCTCGTCGTGCGGCACGTCTCGCATGTGCTCGTCCAACGCCCAGCGGTGCCCGAACGGGTCCAACAGCTGACCGGTGCGGTCGCCCCAGAAGGCGTCGTGCACCGGCTCGAAGACCGTGGCCCCCGCCCTCAGCGCCCGTTCCCAGGCCGCGTCGGCGTCCGGTACCGGCACGTGCAGGGCGGCGGAAGTGCCGCCGAGGCTCGCCGGTGAGCGCATGCCCAGCGCGGGCATCTCGCCGGCCACCGCCAGCACGGTGCCGCCGAGCAGGAGCTCCACGGTCAGCGTGCGGCCGTCGGGAAGGGTGATGCGGCCTGTCTCCTGGGCGCCCAGGGCTTCGGCGTACCAACGGGCGGCGTGGTCGGGGTCGCCGACCACCAAGTGGATCGCGATTCGCGTCATGATCCTGACCATACACATCGTATGGACAATACGTACAGACTTACTGTCCGTACATGCTGTCGTATACTGGCGGCATGCCCTCCAAGCGCACGGCGCCCTCCGCCCGCCGATCCGGCACGGCGCCCGCTTCCGCTGAGCTGCGAGAGCGCATCCTGTCCGCGACGCGCGAGCTTCTGCGGCGACACCGCTTCGACGCCCTAAGCGTGGCCGACATCCTGACCGCCGCCGAGGTCTCCCGGGCGAGCTTCTACTTCTACTTCCCGAGCAAACAGGCCGTGCTCGCCGAGCTGGTGCGCCAAGCCGTGGCGCAGGGGCAACAGGCGGCACAACCCTGGATCGACGGGCAGGAAGATCCGGTGACCGCCCTCCGGGCGGGGGTGACGGACGGCGCCCGCCTGTGGCGCGCCAACGCGGGCGTCCTCATGGCGATCGTGGAGAACTGGGCCTCGGACGAGGACCTGCGAGCCCTGTGGCTCGAACAGATGGACCTGTTCACCGACGCCGCCGCGGCACGCGTCGAATCCGACCCGCACGCCCGCCGGCGACTCGCCGGCCAGGACATCCGCACCGTCGCCGCCTCGCTCACCTGGCTCGGGGAGCGGCTCTACTACCTCGCCGCGGCCGGAGTCCCTCCCTTCGACGACGAGGAGGTGCTCGTCGACGTCCTCATCAACGCCTGGACCTCCCTCCTGTACGGCCGCACCGCCACCGACCCGGACATCCCGCCCCTTACACCCATCGAACCGCCGGACCATTCGCCGTGAGACATGGAGCCAGGAGCTTGCATCCGGCACCGGGGTAGAGGGACCTCACTTCTCCCGAGCTGGATCCGTCATCGCATCCCGAATAGACCTGCGGCTTCGATCGGCAGGGGCTCAATCGGCTTGTTGGTCGCGGGCCGGAATCGGCTCGGCCAGCGCGGCGCGCTCGGCCGGCGCGGGGAAGGGGTCTGCGAAGTACTGAGTCTCGTGTGTGACGAGACCATCGGTGATCTCCATGACGCTGAGCGAGTATGTGGGCACACCGTCATAGGTGATCACGCACTCGCTCACCCAGAGGTCGTCGCCCCCCAAGATCCGGCGGACGGCGAAGTGGCGTTCGGCCGGGTGCCCGCCGCGTTGCGCCTGGATCCTTGACCGCCCCGTGAAGCGCTCACCCGACTGTGGGTAGTCCAGGATCGCGTCCGCGGCGTAGATCGCGTGCTCAGCGGCGGCGTCCCCACGTTCGGAGGCCTCCCAGTGCTCCCGAAGTCGAGCCTGGAAATCGGCTTCGGGACCGATCGCGCCGTTCACCCCGTCAGTCCCTCATTTCCAGAAAGGATGTCGCCGACCTTCACGACAGGTCGCCGACCTTCACGACAGACGGTACCGAGGGGTTCCCGTGCGGCGTGGGACCACAACCGGCGCGTCCGGCACCACGGTCGAGGGTCCCGCCATGGCGACGACGACCGTGTGCCCCGGTCAGGCGGTGAAGAACCGCCTGAGTTCGGCGGCCACGACATCCGGGCGGCCGGCCGGGTTCCGCTTGCCGACATCTCCGGACGCGTCGTGGTCGAGGCCGGGGAACTCGATCCGCTC
Organism: Sphaerisporangium rhizosphaerae; assembly: GCF_042665155.1. NCBI lineage: Bacteria > Bacillati > Actinomycetota > Actinomycetes > Streptosporangiales > Streptosporangiaceae > Sphaerisporangium > Sphaerisporangium rhizosphaerae. The sequence goes on from NZ_JBHTCG010000037.1 coordinate 5,171, forward strand.
GACGTTGGGCACGATCTTCTCCAGCCCGGACAGCGCGGGCTTGAGAAAGGGCAGCCCCTTGCTTCCGCCGAGGAGGAGCACGTCGGCGCGTACGTCGGCGAACCGGTCCAGGGTGTCGGCCATCTCGGTCAGCAGCACGCCCTCGTAATGCAGAGTCGGGGCGAGGGTACGCATGGTCGCGTCACCCGGCTTGGCGTGCTTGTCCTCGCTCTTCATCAGCAGGCCGGTCATCCAGGTCAGCAGACCTCGCGGCATGACGTTCATGATCGGCGGCCCGAGCCGGAGCCCGAGCATGCTCGTCACCAGCGCGGCCGCCACCTTGCCCTCGGCCATCTCCCGGTCGAAGCGGCCGATCCACCCGGTCAGCCGGGGGACGTCCTCCAGAAGCAGGGCCGGCTCGTAGACGGCGACCTTGTGGATCGCCGGCAGGGTACGCGCCGCCTCGAGCACCGCCACCCCGCTCGCGCTGACACCGAAGACACAGTGGGCACTCGTCTTCCGCAGCACCGCGTCAAGGTCTTCGACCTCCTTCCGCACGCTGTAGTCGTCCCCGTACGGCCCGCTCTGGCCGCGGCCGCGCCGGTCGGGCAGGTGGACGGTGAAGGCGTCGGCCAGCGCTTCGGCCATGGCCAGGTGGCTGCCGGCCGTCTCCATGGAGCCGTGCAGCAGCACGATGCCGGGGCCATGGCCGATCGAGTGGTAGGCGATGCGGGTGCCGTCGTCCGAGATGACGAAATCGGTGGTGAGGTCAGCGGTCCGAGGCAGTTCATGAGTGGTCATCGCCATGTCCTTTGGTGCGCCGTTTGATCGACATTCGAATAGTGTCAGAGAAACTAGTATCTCGTCAACTAGTGGCACTGGCGCTAATATCGAGGCATGACCCGCTCACCGCTCGCTCTGACCGTCATGGCTCTGTTGCAGTACAAGCCGCTGCACCCGTACGGCATCCAGCGGCTGATCAAGCAGTGGGGCAAGGACAAGGTCGTCAACGTCGGCCAGCGAACGAGCCTCTACCGGACCATCGACCGCCTCACCGCGGCCGGCCTGATCGAGGTGCGAGAGACCGGGCGCGACCAGGCGTATCCCGAGAGGACGGTCTACGGGATCACCGACGCGGGACGCGCCGTGGCCCGCGAATGGCTGCTCGACATGCTGGCCACGCCCAAAGCGGAGTTCCCCGAGTTCCCCGCGGCGCTGTCCCACCTGCTGATGCTCGCCCCCCAGGAGATACGCGACGCCCTCGATCGGCGCGTGCGAACGCTCGACGAGACGCTGGCCGCGCTGGACACCGACCTCGGCGCCGAAACCGGATACGGCATCCCTCGCATCGCCATGCTCGAAGCCGAGTACATGCGCGTCGTCATCGCGGCCGAACTGCAGTGGCTCCGCTCAGTGTCCGACGACCTGCGCAGCGGCGCCCTGGCGTGGTCCCCCGAGGAGATGCTGGCATTCGCCGAGACCCCCGAGTGAGGCTCCACGGCGAACGACCGAACCATCGGGCGCCGCGATGAGCCAGAGCAAGGAGCAGCGCCTGTACACGAAGCGGGGGCTCCGGCCCAGTGATCGCGCGCCGGCCGGGTCGTCTCCCGCGGTGGCGAGTGCGGGATTCCGGGCGGCGCGCACGGGGACCGGGAGCGTCCCCGCCTTCCCGCCCCCTTACGAGCGGGCTCCCTCCGAACGAGGGCGCCCGCCTCGCTCCGTGGTCTACGCCGTCGCCTGGACGGTCGAGCTGTCCGCGACCTGCTTCCGCGTGACAGGGCGGCGCCGGGTCGGCAGTCCGAGGGTCGGGTTGGCGACGCCCCAGGCCGCGCCCTTGCAGATCAGTTCCTTGTACACGGCGGCGAACCGTCCGGTCAGCACCGCGCTCACGGCGCGGTCGTCGGCGGTGACGTACTGGATCAACCCCTCCTTGCGGCCCAGGGAGATGCACTGGTTGAAGTAGCGGATCGACGCGTTCGGGAGCTTGCCGCCGGTCAGGCGCGCCGCGATCGCGTCGGCGGCCTGCCACGCGGCCGGAGTTCCCGAGGCGCACGACATCCGCAGCGGCTTGTTCCCAGCCCCCATCGCCATGGCCGCGTCTCCGATCGCGTACACATCCGGGTGCGAAACCGAGCGCATGGTCCCGTCGACCACGATCTGGCCGGTGCCGGCGACCTCAAGGTCGGTCGCCTCAGCGATCGGGTGGACCGCGAAGCCGGCGGTCCACACGGTGACCGCGGCCGGGATGACCGTGCCACCCTCGGTGACGATCCGGTCTGCCTCGACGCCGGTGACGGCGGCGTGCTCATGCACGGTGATCCCGAGCTTGGCGAAGACCTTCCGCAGGTGCGCACGGCCCTTCGGGGAGAGCCAGTCACCGAGGCCGCCTCGGGCGGCGAGGGCGACGTCGAGGTCCGGGCGGGACTCGGCGATCTCGGTCGCGGCCTCCACGCCGGTGAGGCCGCCGCCGACGACGACCACGGTCTGTCCGGCGTCGAGGCGGGCCAGGCGCTCGCGCAGCCGCAGTGCTCCGGGGCGGCCGGCGATCTCGTAGGCGTGCTCGGCGGTCCCGGGGACGCCCTGGGCGTTCCAGCCGCTGCCGAGGGCGTAGACGAGCGTGTCGTAGGAGAGTTCCGCGGCGCCGTTCGCGCCGTTCGCGCCGTTCGCGCCGTTCGCGCCGGCGACGGTGACGGTCCTGCGGCCGACGTCGACGCCGGTGACCTTCGCGAGCCTCAGTTCGACGCCGGTGCCCGCGAGCATCTCACTGAACGGCCGGGGCTTGAGAACCTGGCCGGTCGCCAGTTGGTGCATGCGGACGCGTTCGACGAAGTCGGGCTCGGCGTTGACGAGGGTGATGGTGACATCCTCGCGGCGGAGCCGCTTGGCGAGGCGGCCGGCGGCGATCGCTCCGGTGTATCCGGCTCCGAGGACGATGATGCGGTGCTGCATCTCCATGCTCCTGTCTTGCGCGGTTTTGCCCCTTGAACCGGATGGCTCGCCGTTTCCTGACAGGAACGCAATGTGAAGCACCTCACATTGGCTCAGAAGGCGGTGAACAGCGGCTCCCCGTGGTCGGCCGCGGCCCACCGCTCGGTGGCGCGTTCGAGCTTGTCCGGGTTGACCTGGTTGCGGACCGCGACGATGCCGCCCGCGGTCACCTCCAGGCACATGACGCCGACCACCCGGCCGTCCACGACGGCCACGACCGAGGGATCGCCGTTGACGATCGAGGTGTACAGCCCGGCCGTGCCGCCGGCGATGGAGCGCTTGGCCTCGCCCGGGCGGAACAGGCCTCGCAGGAACTTCGCGACCGCGACGGCACCCTCGAACGCCTTGACGCGCGCCGGGATCTTCCCGCCACCGTCGCCGATCGCGATGGCGTCCGCGGTGAGCAGGCGCACGAGCGGCTCGGTCCGGCCGCTGCAGGCGGCCGCCAGGAACTCCTCGACGATCCGCCGGGCGGCGGCCTCGTCGACCTCGCCGCGGACCTTGCCGTCTGCGACGTGCTTCTTGGCACGGTGGAAGATCTGCTGGCTGGCGGCCTCGGAGAGGTCGAGGATCGCGGCGATCTCGCGGTGCGAGTAGTCGAACGCCTCACGCAGCACGTACACCGCCCGCTCGTTGGGAGACAGGCGCTCCATGAGGGTGAGGACCGCGTACGAGACCGATTCGCGCTGCTCGGCGGTGTCGGCCGGGCCGAGCATCGGGTCTCCGGCGAGCAGCGGCTCGGGAAGCCACTGACCCACGTAGGTCTCGCGGCGCGCCCGCGCCGAGGTGAGCTGGTTGAGGCACAAGTTGGTGAGCACCTTCGTCAGCCAGGCCTCGGGAACCTCGACGCGGTGGACATCGGCTGCCTGCCAGCGCAGGAACGTCTCCTGCACGGCGTCCTCGGCCTCCCCGGCGGAACCGAGAAGACGGTATGCGATGGCCTCCAGCCGCGGCCTGGCGGCCTCGAACCGGTCGACATCCTCCACGGTCAAGGGCATGGCCCGAGCCTAACCCCGCGACACCCGTTGTCCGCCGCCCGGATCGCGCCGATCACATGAGCCGACAGGACCCGGCGAACGACCGGACACCCGGCTCCGGTCCTGTCCGGCCCTCGACACGCGAAATACTCGCACGGACAGTAATTGATCAACGACTTTCGGTTATGACATGGTGCTCGAGTCCTGACCGACTCTCATGGGGGCCCATCATGCTCGCTCGCCGTCTGCTCGCCGTCGTCGTCATCTCCACCAGCGTGGGAGGGGTGACCACTCTGCCCGCCACCGCCTCCACTCGCCGGCCCGCCGGTCACACCACCCTGGCCTGGCCTCCCATGTGCGTCGACGTCAGCAACAACCGGGGCAACGGCACCCTGATGTACCAGTGGCAGTGCGACGGCAACAACACCAACCAGAGGTTCGTCATCGACAACGGCCTCATCAAGGTGGAGGACACCATCGGCACGGGCCATGTGATGTGTCTCGACTCCTCCAACGGCCGCACCAACGGCACCCGGGTCTACCAGTGGCAGTGCCTGGGTAACCCCAACCAGCTCTGGGTCGTCCAGAGAGGCGCGATCATCCTCAAATCCACCCTGTCCTCCGGCAACCCTCTATGCCTGGACGCCACCAACAACCGCGGCAACGGCACCCAGGTGTACCTGTGGCAGTGCGGCAGCGCCAACACCAACCAGAAGTTCGTCATCAACAACGGCCAAATCGCGCTCAAGGACACCTTGCTCTGATCCCCGGTCTCCCCGGAACCTTTGCCCGTACCGCCCGTGACCGGCTCACCAAGCAAACGGGCCGCAGTGGGCGGGCCGATGAAACGGGGTAGGACGCCTGTTTCCCGCACCGGGCCGCCACATCCGGCCGGCCCGGTCATCTATCGCGCAGTAGCTTCTCTCGCCTGGCCAGCAGCCGCGCACGCTCAGCGGACAGGGCGCTGTGGCGGGCCTGCACACGCGCGTTCATGTTCCGGACCCATCCGGCCGTCTTCATGACCTCAGCGCGGGTGTTCTCAATCCGATGGTGCTTGATCACATCGGTGATGATGTTGTCGAAGAAGACGTCAGCGAACCACCGCGTGTCCACCTTGGGCATGCGAGCCTGTGCGGAGATGCCGACGTCCGCCAGTTCACGGGAGAAGACGTCCAGCGCCCGCTGGGCTCGCCAGGCCACCTGGTCGGCGGTGCGCAGCCGGTTGTGCTCGAAGGCATCGGCGATCAGACCGCCGCCGAGAACATCCCAGGTGGACGCGCGCCTGGCCGACTTCAGATGGTGCAGCACCTCACCGATGGCGTCATGAGCGGTCTGTCCGGCGCGGTGGGCCTGCTCGTGCTCACGCTCTTGCGCCGTCACGCGGTCCAGGGCGGCGCCGAGGTCGGCCAACTCTCTGGCGCGGGCATCACCACTGCCGATGAGCTGCCGTTCCTTCTCGGCCAGCAACTCGGCGTATTCATGTCGAGCCGTCGCGAGCCCGGCCAGCTCCGCCTCTGCCACACGCGCATCCGCCTCAAGCTGGGCCAGTCGGGCCCGATGGCCATCGACGCGCTGCCTGGCGACGGCCACCTCGGCGCGCTCACGAGCCAGATGCTCCTCGCGGACGCCCAGCAGGCGAGCCAGGAGGGCGGACACTCCGCTTTCCAAGCGGGTGACGTCGTTCTCCTCCTGGGACAACTTCAGCTCCAGGCCCGCCAGGGTGTGCTGCGCTTCCCGGATCTGCTCTTCGGTGGCTTTCCGCAGCCGCCGCAGGTGGTCGGCCCGGTGCTTTCGGGTGGCCGCGACACGCAGCCGCTCGTCGAGTTCTGGTGAGCTCGTCACACTTCAGGCGACGAACGAGACACTCCAGACGTTCCACCCAACCCTCACGACGTGACCCGTTCGATCCCCTGCCCTTCGACGACACCGCCGCCCGCGAGTACGGCCAACTGAGGACCGCCGTCCTGACTGCTCCAGCTCGGGAACCGCGGGCAACGCCATCACGTGTCAGATCAGCGGCAGAGTACTCCGGCTCAGGACCGTCATAGACGGTCGGCGACGAGTGAGTCCGGCCGGTCCGGGCCGCGCAGAACACGCTTACCCGTCGCCGGCATAGGGGCGGCGACGGGCACGTGTCGTGGGCCGGCCTGGCGGTCAGGGGCGCTGCTGGTCAGCGTCGCGCTTCGTCGGCTGTGGCGCAGAGTCCTCCACGAAGCGAGGACGGCAAGCGAACCAGCCGGCGATCACCCCTGGGATGGCAGTGACAGCCAGCACCAGGAGCGGGATCGACCATGATCCGGTCGCTTCGCGCAGAAGGCCCAACCCGATCGGGCCGAAGCACGCCAGTCCGTAGCCGATGCCTTGGACGAAGCCCGACACGGCCGAGGCCGTCTGCGGGCTCTTGGTGCGACGGTTGATGAGGGTCATGCAGAGCGGGAAGGTGCTCACCCCGATTCCCAGCGCGCACATCCACATCAGCGTGCCGTCGAGCGGGGACAGGAGCAGGCCCAGGTATCCCGCTACCAGGAAGATCGCGCACCCGACGACCACGATGAACGGATTCATCATGCGCGTGGCCAGGTGCGGAACCACCAAGGCCGCGAGCATGCCCCATGCCGAGTAGAGCGCGACCATGGACCCACCCAGTGCCGCGTCGCCTCCCGCGTCGGTGAGCACTGCCGGGACCCAGGTGATGATCCCGTAGTTGGACAGCGACAGCATCGCGAAGAGGATCACCAGGCCCCAGACGGTCGATGACCGGCTGATCCTCGGGCCGGCATCGTTCGCCGTCACGGCCGCGGGCGCGTGGTGATCGGCGGGCAGCCTGACTGCCAGGACGAGCCAGACCACGCCGGCCACAGCAGCCGGTCCCGCCCAGATACCTACCGAGAGCCGCCACGTCGCCGCTTCCGCTACCGGGACCGCGAGGAGCGGGGCGATGAACTGACCCGTCTGCAGGAGGATCAGGTAAAGCGAGGTCCCCAGGGCCAGTCGATCGGCGAACCAGACCTTCACCAACGGGACTATGACGACGTTCGCGGCTCCGATTCCGGCCAGGGCCAGCACGGTCGAAAGCACCAGCAACGAGGGCGTTGGAGACAAGGCGCGCATCAGGAGCGACAGAGCCGTCAGGCCCAGCGCCACGGTGGCCGTGCGCTCGAGTCCGAACTTCCTCGTCACCGCTGGGGCGAGAAACCCGAAGATGCCGAAGGACGCCGCCGGCACAGTGCCGAGCAGGCCGGACAGCGTCACCCCGAAGCCGAGATCGGATCCGATGATCTCCAGGAGCGGGGTGAACCCGGTCACGGCCGTTCGCAGGTTGACCGCTGTCAATGCGATGGCGAGCCAGGCCCACAAGATCAGGCGCCCACGGTGCAAGGGAACGAGCGATGAGGAGAGCGATGTCACGTTATACTCCGGTGCAAGGTCAGCAGATGATGGGATTATGGGATGAGTTCCGAAGATTCTGGCACGCGACAGCCCATGCGTCGAGTGGGACTCATCGACCAGGCTGCCGAGCGCTTCCGCGAGGAGGTGGTCTCTGGACGCTGGCCGGTCGGTGGGCGGATACCTACCGAGGCCGCACTGGTGTCGGAGTTCGGGATCGGCCGGAACACGGTGCGCGAGGCCCTGCAGTCGCTGGTGCACGCAGGTCTACTGCGCCGCGAGCAGGGCCGCGGCACCTTCGTCATCTCCAACTCTGAGCTGACAGGCACTCTCGAACGTCAGCTCGCCGGTGGCACCCGTCGCCACTACCTGGAACTACGCCTTGCCCTTGACAGCGCTGCAGCGTCACTGGCCGCGTTGAACCGGTCAGATGCCGACGTCCAGCTGCTGCGCGAGCTGCGCGACCGTCGAGAAGCGAGCTGGTCGACCGATGATCTCGACCTGCGAGCGAGCGCGGACCTCGCCCTGCACCACGCGATCGTGGCGGCGACGCACAACCCTCTCTACGTCAAGCTGTACTCCAGCATGCTCGACATCTTCGCTGCCCACATGCGCGACGAGAAGGGCGAGGACGACGACGCGGCACACCGCCACCACCACGAGCTGGTCGAGGCGATCGCGGACGGGGACGCCGACCGTGCTGCCACGAAGGTGGTTTCCATCTTCAAACCCTTCATGCGCTGAACCACGCAACCGCCTCCCCGCGCGGGCGAGGCGTCTCGAACCCCTGACTTCTTGCTTGCAAGCGAGCGCCAGTCACGACGTAGACGGCTCTCTGCCCTGCTCAAGCGGCCGACGCCCACAGGAGACGTGCGATCACGTGAGGCGGCGTTTCGGGTGTGGGCCGGCGTCAACCTGGACGGCAGCTTCAACCCGCTGGTCAAGTCGCTGAAGCGGCCCTTCATGCTGACCGGGATACAGGCGCTGCAAACGCCCAGCGGAAAGGACCGCTCGTGGCCGGACTCCTGGCCCGGCCTGAAGGGCTGGAAGAAGTGGATCACGGTGGCGAGGACGGACCAGTCGGCATTCGTCGACTACGCCGTGCTCAGACCCCAGCTCGGCCTGCCCGCTAATGGCACGTTAATGGCACGAACGCCGCTTTCCCTGGTGCGGGGAGCGGCGTTTTGGCTGGTGGAGCCTAGGAGATTCGAACTCCTGACATCCTGCTTGCAAAGCAGGCGCTCTGCCAACTGAGCTAAGGCCCCTTGTCGGTGGACAGCTTACCGGGAGGAGGTGGCTACTGGTGCGTTGGCGGGGTCGCCGTCGAGGACGAGGGCGGGGAAGTCGGCGATGGAGTCGATGATCGTGGTGGCGCCGCCGCGGAGGAGGCGTTCGCGGCTGTGGACGCCGGACAGGACCCCGGCCACGACGGAGGCGCCCGCTCGGCTGCCGCAGAGCATGTCGCTCTCGGAGTCGCCCACGACGGCGACCTGGCGGACGTCGTCGACGCGCAGGCGCAGCAGGGCCGTGAGGACCATGTCGGGCCAGGGGCGGCCGCGGCCGGCGTCCTCGGGGCAGAGGGCGAGGTCGATCTTGTCCATCCAGCCGACGACTCCGAGGACGCGGCCGAGGGTGCGGCGGCTGAAACCGGTGATGACGCAGATCTTCACGTCGGCGGCGCGGAGCTTCTCCAGGGCCTCGACGGTGCCGGGGACGGGGAACAGGCCGGCGCGGTCGATGGCGTCCTCGTAGGAGCGCTCGAAGGTGAGGTTGGCCGCCTGGGCCTGGGCCTCGTTGGTGGGGAAGATGCCGCGGAAGACCTCGATCTTGGGGCATCCCCGGGACCGATGCACGTGCACCATGGCGCGCGCATATGCCCCGGTCCCGGGGACTATGCCCTGCGTCGCGATCGCCTCGGCGAACGCCCGCTCCACCATGGCGATGTCACCGATCGTGGTGCCGGCCAGATCGAGGCAGGCGAGCTTGATGGGTGAGGCGTCGGTCATGCCGTCACCTCCGCCTTGATCCAGAGCCATCACGCACCCGCTCGGCTGCCCGGGTGGTCAGTTCTCGCTGCCGGTGGCCTCAGTCCACAGGTCGAGCTCGGCGCGATCGGCCTGAACCTTGCGCCAGACCAGCAGCCCCCCAAGGGCGACGAGCGCGAGAACGAGCAGCTTCTTCACGGTGTGACCCCACTTCTCAACGGTCCCATCAGCCAGGGATGGGACGACGCCGGGTTCCTAACAGATGCTTGCAGCCTAGCAAGGGATCGGCTTCCTCCCTTGTTCGACGGAGAAGCGGTTGTCCACAATCTTCTGATACGGAACCCGCTTCGCGGCATCCGTTACGAGTATCGGCCCTTCAGGTAAGAGCCGACCAACGGCTTGATCAGGGGCTACTCCGTACAAGGTCAGGATGCTCCGGTGCGCGCCCGGTGTCCAGGCCCGTTTTCGACCGGGTCAGGCCAGGTCGTAGTCGAGGGTGTAGGTGTGGGCGCCGTCGTCGTTGGCGATCTGGCCTCCGCCGCGGATGCCGAGGAGTTCGCCGGTGCCGGAGTCGGGGACGACGGTCCAGCTCAGCGACTGTTCGCCGGCGGATCCTGTGGCGCTGTGGTGCAGGACGAAGGTGCCCTTGCGGCCGTGGAGGGTGCCGGTGAAGCGTTCGAGGCCCACGTAGGCGGCCGAGCCCTCGACCTGGGTCATGGCGGTGAGGATGTCGGTGGTGCTGCCGCCCTCCAGGTCGCCGCGGAAGGTCTTGGTGATGTGGACGCGCGACAGCGTCGCGCCCTCGCGCTCGTCGTAGGTCTCGGGCTCCCAGCCTTCGATGTCGAACGCGCCGTTCGCTCGTGGCACAGCGACCTCCCTGCTCGTGATGGTGATGCGGTGGTGATGGGGTAACTCTGCCGCGCATGGCTGTCAGCTCCTGGCAGGTTTCCGTCCGCTCATCGAATCGCCCGAATACGCATATCTCCGGACATCGACCGGCACATCACCCCGCCGATAGCATGCGAACCGCGGCGCGCGCACGTCACCGGGGCGCCATCGAGCGGTCGGTGACCTCATTCACCCTGGGAGAGGTATATGGCCCTGTTCGACCTGCCGTTGTCGGAACTGCGCGAGTACCGTCCGGAGCGCGACGAGCCCGCGGACTTCGACGCGTTCTGGAAGAAGACCCTCGACGAGGCCGCCGGCCACGACCTCGCGCCCGACTTCGCCGACTTCGACGCCCCGCTCACCGGGGTGCGGGTGCAGGACACCACCTTCGCCGGTTGGGGCGGTGACCCGATCAAGGCGTGGATGCTGGTGCCGGAGGGCGCCGGCCGGGTGCCGTGCGTCGTCCAGTACATCGGCTACTCCGGCGGGCGCGGGCTGCCCGTCGACCACACGGTGTGGCCGGCCGCCGGCCTCGCGGTGCTGGTGGTGGACACGCGCGGCCAGGGCGGCGCCAACATCTACCACCCCGGTTCGACCGGCGACCCGCACGGCGGCGACCACCCCCAGGCGCCCGGCATGATGACCAGGGGCGTGCTCGACCCCGAGCAGTACTACTACCGCCGCGTCTTCACCGACGCCGTGCGCGCGGTGGACGTGGCCGCCTCCCATCCCGCCGTGGACCCCGAGCGCATCGCGGTGGCCGGCATCAGCCAGGGCGGCGGCATCGCGCAGGCCACCGCGGCGTTGCAGCCGAAGGTCAAGGCCGCGCTGATCGACGTGCCGTTCCTGACGCACTTCCGCAGGGCGGTGGAGATCACCGACAGTTTCCCGTACCAGGAGCTCGTGCAGTTCATGTCGTCCCTGCGCGACAGCGAGGAGCGGGTGTTCCGCACGCTGTCGTACTTCGACGGGCTGAACTTCGCCGCCCGCGGCCGGGTGCCGGCCCTGTACTCGGTGGCGCTGATGGACCTCATCTGCCCGCCGTCCACGGTCTTCGGCGCCTACAACCACTGGGCGGGGCGCAAGGACATCTCGGTGTACCCGTGGAACGGCCACGAGGGCGGGGGCAGCCGGCAGCGCGACGAGCAACTGCGCTACCTGCGGGAGCTCTTCTCCATCGGCTGACGCAGGACGCTCTCCGCGAGGCGGGCCGGGTCGCCGCCCGGCTCAGCTCGCCGGCGGAGACGCCGCGTACGCGCGGGCGATCTCGCACGCCGTGGCCAGCAGCGGCTCGACCAGCCGGGGCAGCTCCCGGGCCCTGCGGGAGGAGACGACGACGCCGAGGGCGGCGATGGGCACACCGTCGCCGCCACCACCCTCACCACCACCGCGGTCCCGGTGGATCGGGGCCGCGACCGAGCAGGAGCCGGGCGTCATCTCCTCGTAGGTGAAGGCGTACCCCTGGGCGCGCACGGAGGCCAGCTCGCGCGCGAGCCGTCCCGGCTCGGTGACGGTGCGCGGGGTGGGCCTTTCGAGCGTGCGGGCGAGATAGGACGTGACGAACCACTCGGCCTCGTAGGCGAGGAGCACCTTGCCGACGCCGGTGGGGTGCATGGGCAGGCGCCCGCCCGTGCGGGAGACGATCGGCACGGCGCGGCGCCCGTACACCTTGTGGACGTAGAGCACCTCCATTCCGTCACGCACCGCCAGATGGACGTTCTCGCCGGTCTCGGCGTACAGGTCCTGGATCCAGGGGTGGGCCACCTCCAGCAGGCGGCGCGGCGCGAGCTGGCCGAGCTCCCAGAGCCGGTGCCCGATGTGGTAGCGCCCGCGGTCGTCGCGGCCGAGCATCCGGGCGGCCTCCAGCTCGCGGGCGAGCCGGTGGACGGTGGTCAGGGCCACGCCGCTGCGCCGCGCGATGTCGGTGAGGGTGAGCGCGCCGTGGTCGGCGTCGAAGGCGCCGAGGACGGCCAGCACACGGGAGGTCACCGATCGGCCGGGTTCGCGGGATCCTCCGGCCATCCGCCCTCCCCTGATCGTCCACAGGCTGTGGATATTGTGCCACCTTTCCGCTGAGTGGAAGCGCCCGCTCGTGTCCCCGCCCCGCGGCGCAGGATGCTTCGTCGTATGCGCACTCAGGTCGGCATCATCGGAGCGGGCCCCGCGGGCCTCCTGCTTTCCCATCTCCTCCACCTCAGGGGCATCTCCTCGGTGGTGCTGGAGCGTCACAGCCGCGACCACGTGGAACGCCGGGTGCGGGCCGGCGTCCTGGAACAGGGCACGGTCGACACCCTCGTGGCCGCCGGCGTGGGCGACCGGCTCCGCCGCGAGGGCCTGCCGCACCAGGGCATCGAGCTGAGGTACGGCGGCGCGGGGCACCGGGTCGCGTTCGAGAAGCTCGTCCCGGGGCGGTCGATCACCGTCTACGGTCAGCAGGAGGTCGTCAAGGACCTGATCGCGGCGCGACTCGCCGACGGCGGGGACGTCCGGTTCGAGGTCGACGACGTGATCCCGCACGATCTCGACACCGACCGGCCGTATCTCACCTTCGGCGGTGAGCGGCTCGACTGTGACTTCGTCGCCGGGTGCGACGGCTTCCACGGGGTCTCGCGCCCGTCGATCCCGGCGGGCGCGCTGACGGAGTACGAGCGGGAGTACCCCTTCGCCTGGCTCGGCATCCTGGCCCGGGTGCGGCCGTCGGCGGAGGAGCTGATCTACGCGCGCACGGACCGGGGCTTCGCCCTGCACAGCATGCGCTCCCCGGAGGTCAGCCGCTTCTACCTGCAGGTGGCCCCGGACGAGGACGTCGCGGCCTGGCCCGACGAGCGCGTGTGGGCGGAGCTGAAGGCCCGCCTGGAGACGGTCCCGGGCTTCGTCCTGGCCGCCGGGGAGATCCTGGAGAAGAGCGTGACGCCCATGCGGAGCTTCGTGGCCGAGCCCATGCAGTACGGGCGGCTGTTCCTGGCCGGGGACGCCGCGCACATCGTCCCGCCGACCGGCGCCAAGGGCCTCAACCTGGCGGTGGCGGACGTGCGCGTGCTGACCGAGGCGCTGGCCCTGTGGTACGCGACCGGCTCGCGCGACGCGCTGGACGGCTACTCGCGGACGTGCCTGAGCAGGGTGTGGCGGGCCCAGCACTTCTCCTGGTGGATGACGACGCTGCTGCACACCTTCGACTCCGAGGACCCCTACGGCCGGCGGCTCCAGCTGTCCTACCTGGACTACGTGACCTCGTCGGAGGCGGCGGCGGCGACGCTGGCGGAGAACTACGTGGGGCTGCCCTTCGAGCAGTCCCCGACCCCCGGAGGGCTCCCTCCCGACCACTTTGCATAACCTGAAATATCAGGGAACGGGGGGCCGAAATGTCTGATCCGACCGAAGCGAGCGTGTACTTCATCGGCAACGCCACGACGCTGATCCGCTGCCAGGGCTTCACACTGCTGACCGATCCGAACTTCCTGCACCGGGGGCAGCGCGCGTACCTCGGCTGGGGCATCAGCACGCGCCGCCGCACCGATCCGGCGATGGAGATCGGGCGGCTGCCGGCCATCGACGCCGTCGTGCTGTCCCACATGCACGGCGACCACTGGGACCGGGTCGCCCGGCAGGGCCTGGACAGGCGTCTGCCGATCTTCACCACCCCGCACGCCGCCGAGCGGCTCAGGCGTCAGGGGTTCGGCAACGCGATCGGCCTTTCGACCTGGCAGGACCGGGTGATGCTGCGGGACGGCCGCCGCTTGAAGATCACCGCGCTGCCGGCGCGTCACGCGCCCGGACCGGCCGAGCGTCTGCTGCCGCCGGTCATGGGCGGCATGCTGGAGTTCGGCGGGGAGGACGGCAAGGTCGACCTGCGCCTGCACATCAGCGGGGACACGCTGCTGGACGATCGCCTGAACGCGATCCCCCGGCGTTTCCCCGACATCGACGTCGCCCTCGTGCACCTGGGCGGCACCAAGCTGCTCGGCACTCTGCTGGTCACCATGGACGGGATGCAGGGCGCCCAGTGGGTCGAGCTGATCGGCGCCGACCACACCGTGCCCGTCCACTACGACGACTACGAGGCCTTCAGCTCGGGGCTGGACGACTTCCGCCGGCACGTCAACCGCCTCGGGCTCGCGGACCGGGTGCACTATGTCGCCCGCGGCGAGACCTACCACGTCCTCGGCCGCAGGACCGGACGAGCCGGGCGGGCCGGGCGCGAGAGCCACTGACGCGATGGGCGAGGTCCTCGTCGGCACGGCGTCGTGGACGGACAAGACGCTGCTGGCGTCGGGCTGGTACCCGCCGCGGGTCAGGACGGCCGAGGAGCGGCTGCGGTTCTACGCGGGCCACTTCCCGCTCGTCGAGGTCGACTCGACCTACTACGCGCCGCCCTCGCAGGAGACGGCGCGGTTGTGGGCCGAGCGGACCCGGCCGGGGTTCGTCTTCGACGTCAAGGCGTTCTCGCTGCTCACCGGCCATCCCACCCGTCCGGCGGCGCTGCCGCGGCGGCTGCGGCCGGGCGGCGACGCGGGACCGGCGGCCGACGGGGACCGCACGGGGAAGAAGAACCTGTACGCGGCCGACCTTCCGCCGGGCGTCGTGGACCAGGTGTGGGAGGCGTTCGTGTCCGCGCTGCTGCCGCTGCAGGAGGCGGGCAGGCTCGGGGCGGTGCTGTTCCAGTTCCCCCGCTGGTTCCCCATCGGCGAGCGCAACAAGCGGTACATCCTTTCGTGCAGGCGCCGCTGCGAGCCACTGCCCATCTCGGTGGAGTTCCGCAACCGGACGTGGATGTCCGTGGAGAACCGCGCCGAGACGCTGGACTTCCTGCGTTCGTACGCCATCCCGTACGTGTGCGTGGACATGCCGCAGGGGCACCCGTGCTCGGCGCCGCCGGTGGTCGCGGCGACCTCCGGCCTCGCGGTGGTGCGGTTCCACGGCCACAGCGCGAAGTGGACCAGCCACGACATCCACGAGAAGTTCGGCTACCTGTACTCGCCGGAGGAACTGCGGGAGTGGTCGCCGCGGCTGCGCGAACTGGCGGGCGAGGCCGACACCACGCACGTCCTGATGAACAACTGCTACCGCGACTACGCCCAGACCAACGCCGGGCAACTGGCCGCTCTGCTGCGGGACGCGGCGGACGTCCCGGTACGTCCCGCGCCCGCGCCGTCCGAGTGAACCTTCGCCGGGCCCGGCGCCGGCGGCCGGCCGTCGGACGGCCGCCGGAACCGGTCTTCGGGCTCAGGCCCTGCGGACGCCGAGGAGGGCGTCGTAGGCGGGCTTGTGCGCCAGGTTCTCGTCCGTGATGCAGGCGGCGCCCTCACCGGTGAAGACGCCGGGGACCCACGAGTGGCGGTCGGTGAAGCCCCAGACGGTGAACTCGACGCAGCGCCGGTTGGCGGCGCAGGTGGACAGCATGTTCCGGTAGTAGTCGGCCTGGGTGGCGAGCTTCTCCGGCGTGACCGGCAGCACCATGCGCACGTCCGCCTCGGTGATCGCGGCCTCCAGGCCGAGGTCGGTGAACTGGCGCATGACGGCGGGAAAGTCGCCGGGGTAGTCGTACTGGATGCCCAGGTGCCCCTGGAAGCCGATGCCGTCGATCTGCACGCGCTTGGACTTGAGGTCCTTGACGATGTTCAGCGTCTGGGCGATCTTGGCGGTGTTCCACTCGAGGTTGTAGTCGTTGATGTAGAGCTTGGCGTGCGGGTCGGCCTGGTGCGCCCAGCGGAAGGCGTCGGCGATGTAGCCGGGGCCGAGGGTGGTCAGCCAGATGCTCTGGCGCAGGTTGCCCTCGTCGTCCACCACCTCGTTCACCACGTCCCAGGCGCGGATCCTGCCGCGGTAGCGGCCCACCTCGGTGAAGATGTGGTCGCGGAGGATCCTGCGCAGCTCCTTGGCGTCGATGCTGCCGTCGGCGACGCCTTCGGTGAGCCAGGCGGGAATCTGGTTGTGCCAGATGAGGTTGTGCCCGCGCACGTGCTGGCCGTTGCGCTGCGCGTTACGGACGATCGCGTCGGCGCCCTCCCAGGTGTAGACGCCGCGCTGCGGCTCCACCGACTCCCACTTCATGGCGTTCTCGGCGGTGATGTGGGTGAACTCGCGGTTGAACACCTGGCGGTAGTCGGCCTCGTCGGCCAGGGCGGTGACGTCGATGGCCGAGCCGATGTACACCTTCAGCTTGTGCGCCAGCTCGCGCAGGTCGTCCGGCGCCCTGCCGCCGCCCGTGCCGGCGCTCGCCGGCGAGGGTACGGCCAGCGCGAGCGCGATGGCGATCAGTCCCAGCATGAGACGTTTCATGAATCCTCGCTCGTGATGTTCGATGACGATCTCGTAGCCCCCGGCGGCAGGTCATGGTCCCGGCGTTCCGAAAGTTTCGGACCATTCCCGAGATGTTTCGTGCGGTGCCCTGCAACGTAGATGTAACGCAGGCGATCGTCAACGGGCGGGGCGCGGACGGAGACGGGTGGAGCGATCCGAGGGGCGCGGGCGTGAAACTTTCGCGGCCCTCTTCCGGGATGGAGTCCGAAATGCCGGACGGCTTTCGGACCCGCCTTCCGGGGCGGTCGCCGCGCGGTGGAGGTCGCCGCCACCGGCGTCCGCGCCCGCCCGCGCGGGACCGCGGCGGACGCCACACGAGGCGGCCGGCGAACGCGCGCGCCCGTCCGGCGCTGCCTGCACGAACATGATTCAGTTTCAGATCTTGGGGATGATCGGCCGGGCGTATCACCCTTCAGTGGCCTCAATGGTGAAATGCGCACGAGCCGGCGAATGACATGGTGCGGCGCCTCGTTTTCGGTCATGGCGTGCCGTCCCAAATCAGGGCGGCGTCCGCATCGGCACTCGAGGGAGAAGCGCGCGGAGCCTCCCCTACCGGATTTGTCTACCTGCGGAAACACCGCTTGCAGAGCATGCTGACTCGTGCTCTTATTGAGTCACGAACTCCCCACATAGCAGGTCAAAGCCGTCCTTTATCCGTCTACGCCTCATCTTGTCGATAAACAGCCGACATCCTGACTGATGGAGGTGCGTTCGTGAACAGCATGGTGATTTCGCGTGAAGCGTCGGTGGATGACGCTTTCCGCCCACGCACGGCCGCGGATGGACATTGTTAGGGCCTGTCGGTGGTTCGGCATATGATCTTTCCGGCCGCGTGCCCATGCCCCCGGTCACCGTGGACCTGCGCTCCTCGCGCGGCGTCGTGACATGGTCGCCACCGGAGCCGTACGACCCCCTGACCGCGACTCCGTGCGTCGTCCTGGCCGACCGGGCCGGGTGCGGCGAGTTCCCCGTCCTGCAGACCCTGTTGTGCCGTCTCGGCGTGCCGAGCGTGCGGATCGACGCCGAGGGCGTGTCGGCGTTGGACCTGTCGTTCCGGCTCGGCGGCGGCTCCCTCACCCTGGACGACGGCTCCCTCACCCTGGACGGCCGCCGCGTCGTTCCGACCGTCGTCTGGGCGCGGCACTTCTCACCGCGGGCGATGCCCCGCGCGGGCGGTCCGGCCGCGGCCATGGTGCGCGCCGACTCGTGGACGGCCCTGGTGCGGCAGCTCGCCTCGCTGGCGCCGTCGAGCCTGCCCGGAGGGAGTCCCGGCCACCTCGAACAGCTCGCCGGCGCCGCGCGGGCCGGCGTCCGCGTTCCCGAGACGGTCGTCACCACCGACCCCGCGGCGGTCCCCGCGCGCTCGGCGGCCCGCCGGTTCGTGGTCAAGGTGGTGGACGAGCACTTCCTCGAGACGGCGCCGGGGCTGCTGCTCGGGGTGTTCCCGCAGGTCCTGGAGCGCGAGGAGCTGGCGCGCCTGCCGGCGCCGGACTTCCCCGTGATGGTGCAGGAGCACGTCGAGCACGACGCGGAGCTGCGGGTCTACTACCTGGACGGCGCCGTCCACGCCTACGCGGTCGACAAGCCTTCGCCCGACTCGCCGTGGCGCGAGGAAGCGCGGGTACCGGTCACGCCGGCGGCCGTCCCCCCGGCGGCGGCCGCGGCCGTCCGCCGGCTCGCCCGGCTGTGGGGGCTGGCCTACGGCGCCTTCGATCTGCTCCTGGCCGGGGCGGAGGTGGTGTTCCTGGAGGTCAACGTGGACGGCGACTGGCGCTGGTTCGAGTCCAGAGCCGGCGGGACCGCCGTCTCGAACGCCGTCGCCCTCATGATCAGAAAGCGCCATCTGGACGCGCTGCGGAGCGCCGGCGCTCCCCCTCCGATCGAGATCGTCGACTTCCTGCTCCTGGGCACGCCGATGGCCGGTGGGGCGCGGTGACCGTCACAGCGACGGCGCGAAATCAAGGACAGCTATGGGTAACGCGGCTTTTCGCCTTCACTGCTCGATACTCGGCCCGCTCGAGGTCCGGGTGGACGACTACACGGCGGTCATCGGCGCGCCCAAGCAGCGGCTGCTGCTGGCGATCCTGCTCTGCCACGCCAACGCCGTCATCCCGTCCGACCAGCTCATCGACGCGCTGTGGGGGGAGCGCCCGCCCCGGACCGCCCGCAAGAACCTGCAGGTCTACGTCTCGGGACTGCGGAAGATCTTCGGTGACCGGCTCAGCTTCGAAGGCTGGGGCTACCGGCTGTTCGCCGGGCGCGAAGAGCTGGACCTGCTGCGGTTCGTGGAGCTGGCCAGATCGGGCCGCGCCGCCGTCCGCGCCGGGGACCTCGCGGTCGCGGCCGAGCTGCTGGGGGAGGCCGTGCGCATGTGGCACGATCCCCCGCTGGCCGAGTTCTCCCACGTGCCCCTGGTCGCCGGGGAGCTGGCACGCTCCACCGACCTGTTCCTGTCGGTGTACGAGGACTGGGTGGAGCTGGAGATCGAACTGAGCCACCACGTCGAGGCCCTGGCCTCCCTGGACCTCCTCGCATCGCGCTTCCCCGCGCGCGAGCGCATCGCCGCGGCGCGGATGACCGCTCTGTACCGCTGCGGGCGCGCCTCGGAGGCCCTGTCGCACTTCGAGGGCCTGCGCCGCCACCTGGCCGCCGAGATCGGCCTGGACCCGAGCCCCGTGCTCAGGAACCTCTACCAGGAGATCCTGCGCGGCGAGGGACGGCGGACGGCGGACGGGGCGGGCCACGCCGGCGCCGGTCGCCCGCGCCCCATCCAGACCCTGGCCAACCAGCTACCGCGCGACATCGCCGACTTCGTCGGCCGGGAGCGGGAGGTGCGGCGCATCGTCGACGAGGCGGCCGCCGTCACCCTCATCACCGGCGGGCCGGGCATCGGCAAGACCGCCCTGGCCGTGCACGTCGCGCACATGCTGGCCCCCGGCTTCCCGGACGGCGCGCTCGTCGTCGCGCTGCGCCGCCACTGCGGCGACACCCGCGGCACCGTGGACCTCCAGCGGGAGCTCCTGGAGGGCGTCGGGCTGAACGTCGCGGGCATCCGCGACGACGACGTGCTGGCCTCGGTCTGGCGGTCCTGGCTCGCCAACCGCAAGATCCTGCTGGTCCTGGACGACTCCCCCGACGAGTCCAGCGTCCGCATGCTGCTGCCCGGCACCACGGCCAGCAAGGTGCTGGTGACCAGCCGCAGCAGGCTCAGCGGGCTGGAGTCGGTGACCCGGGTCGGCCTGGAGGAGCTGTCGGCGGCCGAGGGCCTGGAGTTCATGGGCAGGCTGATCGGCCACGACCGGGTGTTCGGCGACCTGCCCGCCGTCACGGCGATCTTCGAGCAGTACGGGGTGTCCCCCCTGGCGCTGCGCCTGCTCGGCGGCAGGCTGTCCGGGCTGCGTCACGTGCCCCTGGCTCATCTCGCGGAGCGGCTGTACCGCTCGGAGAACATCCTGGACGAGTTCGTCGCGGGGGAGACCTCGCTGCGCGACCGGTTCGAGGAATGCTACAACCGGCCCTCCTGGGCGCACCGGCCGGCGTTCCTGGCCCTCGGCGCGCTGCCGGGGCCGCCGTTCGGTCACGACGAGCTGGTCGCCGCGCTGGAGGGCATCGTGACCTCGGCGGAGCGGGCCATCGAGTCGCTGCTGGAGGCCAACATCCTGTCGGTGCCCCAGAAGGCGGCCGACGAGGCCGAGGTGGTGGCCCACTCGATGGCCTACACCATGTCACCGCTCGCCCACCGTTTCGCGACCGAACTGCGCCGCCACCATGGACGCTGAGCCGCCTACGGAGCCCGCCTCGTCCGGGTGGTGACCCACACGGCCAGTTTCGGCCCAGTTCGGGAACAGTATGGCGGCGGCATGGCGGCGCCATACTGCCGCCAAACCCTGCCTCACTAGCGTGTGGATCAGCAGTGGCCGGCAGGCCGCGGCGGGCGCGACCAGGAGGTGGCCGATGGACAGCCGCGAGATTCGGACCGGGCCGACGACGTTCGACGCGTTGGGGACCCTGCGCGAGGCCGGTCATCCGATCGACCTGCTCAGCGAGCGGCAGCGGCAGGTGTTCGCGGAGTTGAGCCGGCCGGAGGTCGAGCTGCTGAACTCCATCAAGACCCGCCTCGACGCCGTGGCGGGCGAGGTCGAGGGTCACGAAGTCAAGCTCGTATGACGGCCCGGGCGCCCCGCCCCGCGCGCCGCAACGTCGTCGTCCTGTTCATCGACCTGGTCGGTTCCACCGAGCTCGCGGAACGGCTCGACCCCGAGCTGCTCCGGCACATCCTGGACCGGTACTACCAGGCGTGCACCTCGGGCATCGGCGAACACGGCGGCGTGGTCGAGAAGTTCATCGGCGACGCCATCATGGCCGTGTTCGGCATCCCCATCAGCAGCGAGGACGACGCCCTGCGCGCCGTCCGCGCCGCGCACACCGCCCTCGCGCGGGTGCGTGAACTGAGCGACGGGCTCGCGCCCACCCACGGGATCCGGCTGGAGGTGCACTGCGGCGTCTCCGCGGGCGAGGCGGTGGTCATCGACACGCCCGGCTCGGACCTGCGCGTCATCGGCGACACCGTCAACACCGCGGCCCGGCTGCAGTCGGCCGCGGGCGCCGGGGAGATCCTCGTCGGCGACGAGGTCGGGCGCATGGTCCGCGCGCAGGCGCGGCTGGTCTCGATGCCGCCGCTCACGCTGAAGGGCAAGAGCAACCCCGTGCGGGCGTGGCGGGTGGAGTCGCTGGAACCGCAGACCGGGGGACGCGACGAGGGCGCCGTCCCGCTCGTCGGCCGCGACGACGAGATGGACCAGCTGCGCCAGGCGTACCGGCGCTCCTCCCGGGGCCGGCGGTGCTGCGTGGTCACGCTGCTCGGCACCCCCGGCATCGGCAAGTCGCGGCTCGTGCGCGACTTCGTCCACACGCTGCCGGAGGAGGTGACGGTGCTCGTCGGACGGTGCCGCTCGTACGGCGCGGGCATCACCTACCGCCCGGTGGCCGAGATGCTGGAAGCCCTCAACGGCTCCTGGACCGACATCGCCCCCCTGATGGAGCCGTCGAGCACGCCCGCGCTGCGCGGCCTGGTGACCGCCGACGCCTCCCGCTCCCCGCGCGGCGGCGAGGAGGCCGGCGTGGAGGAGATCTCGCGGGCGGTGCGCACCCTGTTCGAGGCGCTCGCGCGGCACCGGCCGCTCGTGGTGGTCTGGGAGGACCTCCACTGGGCCGAGCCGACGCTGCTCGATCTGATCGACGACGTGGCGACGTGGCTGCTGGACGTGGCGGTCCTGCTGGTCTGCGTGGCCAGGCCCGAGCTGCTGGACGCGCGCCCGACCTGGGGCGGGGGCATGGCGTGCTCGTCCTCGCTGGAGCTCGGCGCGCTCGACCAGGACCAGATGCGGCTGCTGGTCGCCGCGCTCTCGGCCGGACGGGCGCCGGAGCCCGAGGTGGTCGCCCACGGCGTGGACGCCCTGTGCGTGCGGGTCGCCGACGGCTCCGACGGAAACCCGCTGTTCGCCGAGCTGATGCTGGAGACGCTGGTCGAGGACGGGGAGGACGCGCCTCTGCCGCCCACGATCCAGGCCCTGCTCGGCGCCCGCCTGGACCGGCTCGGCGAGGGGGAGCGCGAGGTGCTGGAGCGGGCCGCGGCGATCGGCCACGTCTTCACCGCCGACCAGCTCGGCCTGCTGTGCCGGGACGGCCTGGACGAGCAGGACATGGGCGAGTCGCTGCGGCGCCTGCTGCGGCACCGCATGATCCGGCGGCGGGAGGCGTCCGGCTCCTTCCAGTTCACCCAGACCCTCACCCGGGACACCGTCTACGCCATGACCCGCAAGGAACTGCGGGCGAGCTGGCATCTGGCCCTGGCCGACCGGCTGACCGGGGCCGGCCGGCCGCATCCCGGCGGCTCCTACGAGGAGTCCTCCCACAGTGACCTGACCCACCACCTAGAGGCCGCCTGCCACCTCACCCGCGACGTCCGCCCCGACGACCCGTCCCTGCCGGCGCTCACCGAACGGGCCGCCCGCGCCCTCATCGACGAGGGCACCCAGGCGCTGCACCGCAACGATCTGCCCGCCGCCGTCGGCCTGCTCGAACGCGGGCGCGACCTGCTGCCCGCGGGCGACCCCGAGCACCGTCCCCTCGCGGTGCGCATCTGCGACGCCGGGGTGGCCCGCGGCGACGGCGACCGGGCCTTCGCCGCGCTGGACACCGCCGAGCGGATGCTGCCCGACGACCGGCGGACCCGGCTCACCTGCGCGATCCAGCGCGAGACGCTCGCGGTGCGCTTCGGAACCCGCCCCGTGGACCACGGAGCGCTGCGCGAGATGCTGGCGGCCGACCCCGGCGACGACCTGGGCTGGTGCCGGTTCCACCAGCTCGAAGCGCTCGCCCGCACCATCGAGGGGCGCTCCGGAGCAGCCGAGGACGTCCTGCGCGAGGGCCTGGTCCGCGCGCGGTCGCTCGGCGACCGGTACGAGGAGGACCGGCTGCTCAGCGGGCTGTGCGAGCTGGCGCAGTGGTCCCCCACGCCGCTGCGGGAGAGCCTCGCGCTGTGCGACGAGCTGTCGGCCAGGTTCGGCGGCGACCGTGCCCTGCTGGTCCCCGTGCTGCTCACCAAGGCGCGCCTGCTGGCTCTGTCCGGCGAGGTCACCGCCGCCCGGGCCGTGCTCGCCACCGCCGGACGGCACGCCGGCGACCTGCACCTGGACATGGCGGCGACCGCCGTGAACCAGGTCCGCGGGCTGGTCGAGTCGCTCGTCGGCCGGCACGCGGAGGCCGAGACCCTGTTCCGGCGGTGCGCGTCGGCCCTGCGCCGCGCCGGTCACACCTCGCCGGGCAGGACGCTGGAGGCGTACGCGGCGCGCGAGCTGCTGCGCCAAGGGCTGGTCTCTGAAGCCGGGGAGGCGCTGGACCGGCTGGAGGCCGAGGCCGGGCGCCCGCAGGTCCGCGGCGAACTGGTCGTGCTCGCCGCGCGCGCCCGGATCGCCTCCCTCGGCGGCGACCACGGCGCCGCGCTCGCCTTCGCTGCCCGGGCGCGGGAAGCGCTGGACCGCACCGATGACCCGTGCCTGCGCGGCGACGTGCTGACCGAGCTCGCCCGCGCCTACAGCGCGGCCGGGCACGCCGCCGAGGCGGGCGAAGCCGCGGAGCGCGCCCTGCACAGCTACCTGGCCAAAGGCGCCGGCCTGCCCGCGGGGCGGGTCCGCGCCTGGATCGCCGAACAGGAGGGACCCCGGTGACCCAGCCGCCCTGGCGCCGCGAACGCCGCGCGCACTTCCCCGGCCTGCCCGCCTGGAGCGCCGCCACCTCCCGGCTGGCCCTGGACGACTTCGGGGTCATCCGCCACGAGGAGGTCACCCAGCAGTGGGCGTGGGGCGGCGGCCTGGGCGCCGGGGTGCGCGTCTGCGTGCTGGACACCGGCGTGGACGGCGCGCACCCGATGGTCGGCGCGCTCGAACGATCGCTCATGGTCGCCCACGACGGCGACGAGCTGACCATCGCCGACTGCGCGCCGGTCGACCCGGCCGGTCACGGCACGGCGTGCGCGGGGGTCATCCGGTCGATCGCACCCGCGGTGAGCCTCACGTCGGTGCGGGTGCTGACCGACGGGCGCTCCGGCAGCGGCGCCGCCCTGCTGGCCGGGCTCCGCTGGGCCGTCGACGAGGGGTACGACCTCATCAACCTCAGCCTGTCGACCACCAGGAGCGAGTTCCTGCCGACGCTGCACGACCTGGCCGACCGCGCCTACTTCCGGCGGTGCCTGCTCGTCGCCGCCGCGCACAACATGCCGGTGCTGAGCTTCCCGTGGACCTTCTCCTCGGTCATCTCGGTGGCCAGCCACGACGAGCCGAACCCGATGACCTACTACTACAACCCCACCCCTCCGGCCGAGTTCTACGCGCGCGGCGTGCGCGTCCCGGTGGCCTGGCCGGGCGGCCGGATGATCCGCAGCAGCGGCAACAGCTTCGCCGCGCCGCATATCACCGGCATCTGCGCGCTCATCCTCGGCAAGCACCCGTGGATGACGCCCTTCCAGCTCAAGTCGGTGCTCTACCTGGCCTCTGCCAACGTCGTCGCACGCAACGGAGACGCCCATGTACCTCTATGACCACCCGTCCGCCGGTGACGCCGAGATCACCGAGCGCAGGCTGCTGCAGTCCATCGTGGAGGTGGCTCGCGAGGTGTTCGACGCGGCGGCGTCGTCGGTGTTCCTCGTGGACCCCGACACCGGCGAACTGGTCTTCGAGGCGGTGTCGGGCGAAGGGGAGGAGCATCTGCTGGGGACGCGGTTCCCGGCGGGCACGGGCATCGCGGGCTGGGTCGCGGCGAGCGGCCAGCCGATGATCGCCGACGACGTGGCCGACACGCCGCAGTTCGCCAAGGACGCGGCCGAGTCCACCGGATACGTCCCCGGCAGCATCATGGCCGCGCCGCTCGTCCGGTACGAACGCTGCATCGGCGTCCTTGAGGTGCTCGACCGGGCGAGCGGCGGGTCACGGGGTGAGCTGGCCGAGGTGAACCTCCTCGGCCTGCTCGCGACCCAGGCGGCGTACGGGCTGGAGCTGCTGCTGCGGCTGCGGTCCGCGAGCGCCGCCGCCTCCCCCGGCGACGACGTGCACGTGCTGCTCCAGCGCATCTCGGCGCGGGTGCCCCGGGGAGCCGGGACGACCCACCCGACCGCCCTGAAACTCCTCGCGGTGGCCGAGGAGCTGCTGTGACCTCCCGCCGCCCGGCCCCGTTCCCCCGCGACGCGGCGCCACCGGGACGGCCGGCGGGACCCGCCTCGTCTCGATCAGCCCGATGACAGGTTCAGCGCGCGCCGCAGGAAGTCCAGCTGGTGGAGCAGCAGGTTCTCCTGCACCGACTCGTCGGAGGGCAGATGCGTCGCGCGGGGGAGCGGCAGCACCTCGTGCGGGCGTCCCGCCGCCAGCAGCGCGGCCGAGAACCGCAGGGTGTGCGCCGCCACCACGTTGTCGTCCGCCAGCCCGTGCACCATCAGCAACGGACGGCTCAGTGCGGACGCCTCAAGGATCGGCGAGCAGCGGTCGTAGGCCTCCGGGTGCTCGGCGGGGTGGCCGAGGTGCCGCTCCCGCCAGTGCGTGTCGTACAACCGCTGGTCGGTGACCGGGGCGCCGGCGACGGCGGCGTGGAAGACGTCCGGGCGCCGCAGCACCGCCAGGGCCGCGAGGTACCCGCCGAAGGACCAGCCCCGGACGGCGACCCGGCTCAGGTCCAGCGCCGGACGCAGCCGCGCCGCCTCCCGCAGCGCCGTGACCTGGTCCTCCAGCACCGGGCCCGCGAGGTCGAGGTGGACGGCCCGCTCCCACGCCGGGCCCCGCCCGGGCGTGCCGCGCCCGTCCACCGCGAGCACCGCGAACCCCTGTTCGGCGAACCACTGCGACACGTAGGCCCACCAGGCCCGCTCGGCGGTCACCTTCCGCATCGCGGGCCCGCCGTAGGGGTCCATGAGCACCGGCAGCGGGCCGTCGCGGTGCCAGGAGGGCAGGAACAGCGCGGCGCGCAGCTCGGGAGGGCCGAGCACCAGCATCTCGACCCGCGGCTCCAGCACCGGCCGCTCGGCCACCGAGGCGATCTCCACCCCGACCGCCTCACGCGCCTGCATAGCCTGCTCCGCCGACCCCTGGACCGCCTCGCGTACCTGCACGGCCTGCTCGCCCGACCCATGGACCGCCTCGCGTACCTGCGTGGCCCGCGCGGACGGTCCGCCGTCCGCGCTGGACGCGGCGTCGCGGAGCACGACCGCGCGGGTGCCCGAGCGGTCGAGGGTGCGGGAGACCAGCACGGTCGTGCCCGCCCGGTGCGTGCCGGTGTGCACGCCCGGCTCCCGGCTGACCCGCCGCGGCCCCGACACCGGGTCGTACAGCCACACATCAACGCACGTCGGGTCCTGGGCGGCGGCGAACAGCACCGTCTCGCCGTCCACCGCCAGCACCGCGTCGAGCTGGAGTCCCGGGGGAGTGACCGGGTGGCCGTCCGCGAGCAGCCTGCGCGTGTCGTCCAGGTCAGCGCTGGTCAGCAGGACGCCCCGCGCCGTGCGCGCCGGCAGGCCCGGCACCAGCTCCACCCAGGCGTCGTCGCGCTGCTCGGCCAGCACCTCGGTCGCGCCGGTGGCGGGGTCGACGCCGAGGACCAGCAGCCGGCGCTGGTCGCGGCTCTGCACGGCCGCGTAAGGTCCGCAGGCGTCCCACCCGGCCCCGGTCAGGTACTCGAGCGCCTCGGCGTCCCAGTCCACCGCCGTGGGACTCGCGCCCTCCGCGCCGTCCGCGTCGGCGATCCACAGGCTCACCTCGGCGTTGGCCGTGCCGGCGGCGGGGTAGGGGAAGGAGACCGGCGGGCGGGAAGGGTCGGCGGGGTCGGCGATGTGCCAGCGCTGGACCCGGGCGGTGTCCACCCTGGCCACCAGCACCCGCCGCCCGTCCGGCGCCCACCAGTACCCGCGGTGCCGGCCCATCGACTCGGCCGCCACGTGCTCGGGAAGGCCGAAGACGACCTCGGGGCCGTCCGGCGCGGCGACCACCCGGTCCCGGCCGCCGTCGGCGTCCACCACGCGCAGCGCGCCGCCGCCGACGTAGGCGACGCGCCGCCCCGCCGGGTCCGGGCGCGGGTCGACGACCGGTTCGGCGGCCGGCAGGCGGCGCACCGCCCCGTCCGACGTGCGGCAGGTCCACAGGCCGCCGGACAGCGCGAAGGCCAGCACCTCGCAGGCGCCGTCGGCGGCGTAGGCGACGATGCCGGACGACAGCTCGCGGGCGCGTTCACGGCGGACGCGCTCCTCGGGCGACAGTCGTTCCTCCTCGCCGCGCAGCAGCGTCAGCGGGTCCACCAGCAGCCGCTCCCGCCCGGTCACGACGTCCAGCGCCCACAGGCAGGAGACCGGGTCGTCCCCCGCCCTGCTGCGCAGGAAGAAGACCGTGCCGCCGTCGGGCGACACCGTGAAATGGCGGGGCACGCCGAGCGAGAACCGCCGGGTGCGGGCGAGCTGCCGCGGCAGCGAGATCGGCGGGGACGGCGGTGACGCGGCGGACGGCGGCGACACGGCGGGTGGGGGTGATGCGGCGGGTGGGGGTGACGCCGGGGCCGGGGATGCGGGGGAAACGGCCATGCTTCTCCTTCGTCGAGACGCCGGCCACCGCACCGCGTTCCGCTCTCAGGGCAGGACGCGCGACGGCGGCCGTGCGACCGGCGCGTGCGCGCCGATGGACACCTGAAAAGCAGGATGGCCGCCCCCGGAACCGGGAAAGCGGCCTTGTACAGGGAGAAAGTCTACCACTCCTGCCCGTACAGCCTCCTCCGTCGCGACGACTAGGGAGAAGCCGGCCTCGGCGCACCCGCCCGGACGTCCATCGACCGGTCAGGACAACGGCACGGCCGACGCCCACGTCTCGCGGTAGGCCGCGACGAGCCACCGGTTGACGCGGTCCATGTCGGGATGCTCGGGCAGGTCGCAGACCGGGATGAGCCGCTCGAGCCTGTCCTCCAGGTCGGCGGCGAGGGCCAGGGCCTCCTCCCTGGTGTGCGCGCCCTGCCGCATGCCGACGATGAGCGACCGCCAGGGCTCCGGCATGGGCAGGGTGATGCGGCCCGTCTCGAGCAGTTCGACGCCCTGGACGCCCAGGCGAACCATGTGCCCGGCGTATTTCGTGTCGTATCCGTACCGCGCGATGAGTTCGGGCCGGTTGGTGCGCTTGCCCTGCGGGTGGTCCACCATGCGGTCGCGCTGCGAGCGCAGGTAGCCGAGGAACCGGTGGCCGGCCTGCCGGGACAGCACCAGGCCCGGGTCCGCGCGCAGGTCGCGCCCGAGGTCGGTGACCGACACGATCTCGGACTCCGGGACGAACAGCGGCAGCAGCACGGTGGGGTTGCCGCCCACGGCCAGGCGCATCCACTTACGCAACGAATACACGGTCAGGTCAAGATCACCAGGGCCGGAGCGGGCACCTTCGGGCTGGGTGCGGTAGACGTACTGGTCGAAATGGCGCAGGCCGATGACGTAGTCCGGCGGTTCCAGGCAGATGCCCATCTCGTCGCGGTCGTCGGTGCCGGCGATGGCCGTACCGTGCACGCCGGAGCCCACCTGGCAGCGCAGGATGGTCAGCGCGCCCGCGATGGCCTCGTGCTCGGGGGTGGAGTGCTTGGTCCAGCTCAACGGACGCCGCCTCTCTCGCTACGTGGCCGCCCGATCACCTCTGGCCACGTGATCGGCTCTCGCGCCGTGACTCCGGATCATCTCTCGCGCCGCCTGCCTGGAGCAAAGGAGTTATGCCCAGGGTGCCTCCGCCCCCGCGTGGACGCCTCGTTCTCGGTGAATCATGTTCGGAGCCGTCTCCCTGACCCCGGCGCCCGTGCGTGGTGAAGCTTTCACGCCCGCTCCCCCTTCTCTGCACCACGATCCAGGTCACGCGCGCCCGGATCCGCCCGAGTGGGCGCGATCTGGCCGGGCGTCATCCGCGATGCGATAGTGCGGGTGCCACTCGCCTCCCGGACGCGAGCCTCCGCGTACAGGGCGAGCGGTCCCCCTTATCCGGCCGCAGGAGGATCGCATGCGCAAAATCAGAGCCCTACTCGTCTCGGCCGCCCTGGCCGCCGGCCTGTCGCTGTCGCTGGGCACGGCGCCCGCCCAAGCCGAAAGCATCCGGTACGTCTACTTCCTGTACTCGGACTGCGTGAACGGCGGGCAGCTCGGCATCCAGTGGGGCTGGTGGACCTCCTACTACTGCTCCTACCAGAGCGTCGGCCCCAGCGACTACCGGTACTTCCTCTACGCCTGACACCCGCCGGCGTACCTGACGAAACAACACGCGGTGCGCGGCGCGGGCCACCCGCGCCGCGCACTCACCTTCCCCGGCGGCCGCCGCGCTCAGTGGCGGACGTGCAGCCGCCGCCTCGCATCGTCAGGCGGACATCAGGGTGACCGGTCGCCCTGGAGCGGGGGAGACGAGCAGGTGGTCGAGACCGGCTTCGGAGAAGGCGGTGTGGACGTCCGCCTGGTCCTCGGTGAAGTGGCTCCAGCCCTCGACATGGAGCGGCACGACCTGCCGGGCCTTCAGCAGGCGCGCGGCGGCCACCATCTCGGCGGCGTTCAAGGTGAGCCGCTCGTCGAGCATGGGGACGCGGACGGCGCCGCCGAACAGCAGCGCGACGTCGATGGCCGGGAACCGCCCGGCGATGAGCTCCACATACTCCAGCGAAGCGTTGTCACCGCTGACGTAGACGGTGGGCGACCCGGCGCCGGAGAGCACGAAGCCGGTGACCTGACCGACGATGGGCTCGCTTCCCGGCGGGCCGTGCAGGGCGGGAACGGCGGTGACGCGGACCGGACCGACGTCGTGGTGCTCCCAGGGGCCCAGCGGAGTGACGCCGGTGTTCGCGGCGGCGTCGGGTGTGCTCAGGGTCAGCGGCGCGGCGGCCATCGCCTCGCGGCCCAGCTTGTCCAGGTTGTCGGGATGCTGGTCGTGGCTGAGCAACACCATGTCCACCGGGCCGAGGTCGGCGAAGGAGAGGGCCGGGCCGGTGGTCTTGGTGAGCGTGAGCGGCCCGACGGAGTGATCCCCCGGCGGATCGAAGGTCGGATCGGTGAGGATGCGCAGCCCGCCGAGCTCCAGCAGGGCCGTCGGGCCGCCGATCACGGTGATGGTGGTCGTCATGAGCAACTCCGTTCGCCGCGCACCGCCGGGCATCTGCGAACCACGTTAACCGAACGGACGCGGGCCGTCTCGGCATGTCATGGCATGTCATGGCCGCCGCCGGGCGGCCATGACGAGCCTTCCTCACCACACCGCGCTCACCGGCCTCGGGACCTCAGACCGGCAGTACCCGCAGGGCGGGATAGTTGGCCGAGTTCAGGTACACCTTGTCGGTGCCGTGTTCCTTCTCCAGCTCCAGAACGAACCGGTAGCGGTAGACCCCCGGCTTGGCGTCGCTCATCACCGCCCCGGCCCAGTAGTAGTAGACGGCGGTGTACTGGTCGCGCATCCGGTCGGGAGCGCCGTAGACCTTGAGTTCGGTCATGATCCGGCGCTCGGCGACGTCGTCCTCGTCGCCCTTCTCGATGTCGAGGAAGACCAGGTTGTTGATCTTCGGCATCGGGGGCCAGGTGCCGTCCGGACGGCGGTGCATGTCGATCGGGCGGACGATCCAGTTGATCACCTGCCCCTGCTTGCAGATGGTCTCCAGATGGTCGCCGCCCTGCCCCACGCCGCCGACGCTGTTGTCCATCATGTAGAGGCAGCCGTCCAGGGACTTGGTCGCAGCGGCCTTCTCCATGTCGACGAGGGTCACCACGTTCAGCTGGACGGAGTTGAGCTGGCCGCGATCGGCGAAGTCCGTGGCCGCGTACGCCTGGGTCATCGGCCTTCCTTTCCTTCGCCGGCCGCCCCGGTCAGGGCCGGCCGGGCGGTGGGAGTGAACGGCGTGCCGACGGTGCCGAGCAGGAAGGAGAGCCGGTACGGCACCGGTTTGGTGAGGTCCTGCTTGACCTCGGCGGTCCAGAAGACGATGTCGGTGCCGGGATACACCTTGCGCGTGGGCTCGGCGATCCGCGGGTCGATCTCGATGTCGGCGAGGGTCACGTAGGTCTCGCACTCCAGCGGGATCACGTTCCACAGCAGCGTGTCGCCCTTGCGTACCCGGCTGTGCAGCTCCGGGGTGCCGAAGCCGGAGGACCCGGCGGCCTTGTTGGTGTCGTAGAGGTAGAGGTTGTCGTCCAGGTTCTCCGATGCCAGCGCGGCCACGGGGTCGATCACCGCGGTGATCGTCACAGGCCGTGCGGGCCGGTGTTCGGACTGTCGGTTCCTCGGGGGCAATGCGGCTCCTTCGTTCGCGAGGATGCTCCGGGTCGGGCCGGGTCAGACGGCGGGAGGGACGGCCGGGAGGGGGAGGACGCCCAGTCCGGCGCCGGTGAAGGCGTTGCGCTTCGGGTCGTTGGTGATCTTGAGGCTGGACTCGCAGGTCAGGTCGACGGACTGCCAGACCAGCTCGTCGTTCTGCTCGACCAACTCGTGCAGCTGGACGTGCACCGTGTACGGGTAGATCCCCGGCCGGCTCGTGTCCACGGTCGCGGCCCAGTACCAACCGTCGTAGACCATGTCGGGCGACCCGTACTGGGCCGGGTACATGATCTTCTCGCTGACGGCCTGGCCGGTGATGTCGGTGATCACCGGGGCCGGGTAGTTGTACGCGGCGGCGCTGTCGGTGGTCTTCCCGGTGACGTCCAGCAGCTTGGCCGCGGTCAGGCCCCGCCCGCCGGCCTGCTTGCGGGGACGCTTGCCGACCCTCTGCTGCAGCCGCGTCAGCTCGGCGCCGCTCGCCTGGCCCTCGCCGCCGAGCGCGGCCAGCTGCTCCAGCGTGCGCCGGTCGTGGGCGCGCTCCTGCTCGGCCAGGTAGTTGCGGGGCACCGTCGGAGGGATCGCCCCGAGCGCCGCGGGCAGCCAGTTCAGCACCTGCTCGGTCGCCTGCGACCCGTCGAGGAAGTAGGTGCCGGGCACGATCGTCACCAGTTCCCCGGTGCCCTCCCCGGCCGAGCCGAGGAACTTCATGTTGTCGAACCAGTAGGTGTTGCCGTCGAGGGACCGCGTCCGAAGCGCGTTCTCGACGTCGAACAGCACGATGATCCCGTGTTGCTGTGCCATGGAACCGCCTTTCGCAGAACGTGGCTCACACGCGCAGCAGCGCGGGCGAGTCGATGTGCAGCACGCTGTTGGGCCCTTCGTGGAGCTTGAGCGAGAGCCGGTACCGGTAGGGCACACCGGGCGCCATGGTGTAGGGCACGATGCCCTCCCACACCAGCAGGTCGTGGTTCTCCTGCCCGTCGGAACCCGTGGCGTCGATCGCCGGAACGGCGGGGGGCTCCACCGGGTACGGCGGCACGCCCGGGTCCTCCGAAAGCGGGACGGCCGCGCCGGGCAGGAACTCGATGGCCTGGATCTCGACCGGGGTCTGCACGTCCACGTGGATGGACGTCCACTGGACCACCTGCCCCGGGACCACCGCCGTGACGAGGTCGGGGGTGCCCTGGTGCCGGCTCCCCGCCGAGCTGTCGTCGACCAGCGAGATGTTGCCGTTGTGCAGCGTCCGGTCGGACAACGCCCC
Organism: Sphaerisporangium rhizosphaerae; assembly: GCF_042665155.1. Lineage (NCBI taxonomy): Bacteria > Bacillati > Actinomycetota > Actinomycetes > Streptosporangiales > Streptosporangiaceae > Sphaerisporangium > Sphaerisporangium rhizosphaerae. The sequence continues at coordinate 37,773 of NZ_JBHTCG010000037.1, forward strand.
GACGGCGTCGACCATCACGACGATGCTGACCTTCTCCTTCATCGATCCTCCTTGTCGGATTTGCTGGGCTGACGGGCGGTCACGTGCTCAGCCCCGGTCCCTGACCAGCGGCGTCTTGCCGACGGCGGTCCGCTCGATCTGCGGCGAGGAGGGGGGGACGAACACCAGCCGGAACTCGTATCCGGTCTGCTCGATGGCCATCGCGTTCGCCTCCCGGTCGTTGAACAGCGACAGGGAGCTCGGCAGCGCCTGGGTGAACAGCCGCCGCGTCCCGCTCGGGCCGAGGGCGTGCTCGACGGCCGCGGCCGTGCCCTCGGCGTCGTCCACCGCCGCCAGCAGAGTGAGGGTCCGGTCCTCACGGTGGTTGTGGAACTGCACCTCGTGCGCGGCCAGGTCCAGATCGACGCCGGACGCCATGTACAGCCGCCCGCGCAGGGCGGCGTAGGCCAGCGTCGCCGAGTACTGGCTGTCGTTCAGGTGCAGCACATCGGCGGTGCGCCCGGCGAACTCGAACCGCTCGGTGCGCAACCCCGGCCCGTCCAGGGCGGGGCGGCGGATCATCCGGTCGCCGAGCTTGAGCCGGAGCAGCGGCGTCTCGTCGGCGTGCAGCCGGGTGACGACCAGCTCGCCCTCCTCCCCTTCGGCGACGGCACGGCCGTGCTCGTCCACGATCTCCACCAGGTGCAGCCCCGGCACGGCGGACAGCGCCGGGGAGGTGTGGTCGAGCTGGAGCCCCACGCATTCGGCCTGGGTCGCGGCGAAGTAGCTGAGGATCGACACGTTGGGGAAGAACGCCTGCAGCTCGTCCCGCTTGCGCTGCGGCAGGGAGCCGCTGCCGTACATGGCGACCCGGAAGCTCGCCCTGGCCTGCGGCGTCAGGCCCGCACCGAGCTCGGGCAGGAGCGCGATGCCGGCGGTGATCCCCATCAGCGCCTTGTGACCGGGGTAGGAGAACATGTGCTCCAGCACCGGTGCGCTCACCGGCCCCGCGCCGATGTAGTTGACTCCCGGGACCTGGGACAGGACGCCGCCGACCATGGTGCCGCTGCTCCACATCTGGTAGTCGGCCAGGGTGGTGAACAGCCAGCGCGGCCCGGGGCCGCTCAGGTAGCGGCCGAGCTGGTAGGCGCCCATGAACGCCCCGGCGATGCGGTAGGTGTCGCGCAGCTCCCTCAGGGAGTACACGATCTCCAGGGGCATGCCGTCACCGGTGCCGCCGCTGGCCACCACCTCGAACCCGCCGCGGTCGAGCGGCACGACCATGCCGGCCCGCGCGCCCATGAACATGTCCCTCTGCACGATCTTGTCCGAGAGGGGGATCCGCTCCCACTCGGACATGTCGGTAGGGGCGCTGCGAATGCCGAAGTAGTGCAGCCGCTCGCGCCACAGCGGGTTGAGCAGGGCGATGCCGACGAGCTGCTGCAGCCGGCGGAACACCAGCGCGTCCTGCAGGCCGAGCGGGGACTCGCAGTACGGAGTTCCGGTGAGCCGCCCGCACTCCTCCAGCTTCTCGCCGAACGACGGCAGCCGGGTGACGTCGTCCACGGAGCGGGGCCGCAGCTCCTCCTCCGGGATCAGTCGTGCCGCCAGGTCCGCCGAGGCGGTGACGTCCAGATCGGTCATGGTCATGAATGACTCCCGTCGCGCTGGTCGTGCCGGGCCGTGGCGCTCGCGCGCAGCACCCGTTGCCCGATGTCCCTGATTTCGGCGATGAGCATGGCCAGGTGGTCGGCGTCGATCAGGTGGTTCATCACCACCACGCGCAGCGCCGCCACCCCGTCGATGTCGACCTTGGAGATGAAGAAGCGCCCGCCGTCCCGGATCCGGTTACGGATCTCCAGCTGCAGCCGGTGCACGGTCGCCGGGTCCACCCCGTCCGGCCGGTACCGGAAGCACAGGATGTTGGACTCCGGTTCGTGCGCCACGGTGAAGTCCGGCTCGGCGGCGACCATCTGGTACGCCTGCCGGGCCACCGCGCACAGCCGGTCGATCTTCTGCGCGAACAGCGCCGGCCCGTAGACCGACCAGACCGCCCAGAGCGGCATGATCATCGGGCGTTTCGTGCACTCGAAGTTCTTGTCCGCGCTGTCGTAGGCGCTGTAGATGTCCGGTTCCTCGTCGAAGACGTAGCTGGCACGCTGCCGGAACGCGCCGCGCGCCGCCGCCTTGTCGCGGTAGAAGAGCAGCGTGCAGGGCGCCGGCATGAACAGCATCTTGTGGGCGTCCCAGGTCAGGGAGTCGGCCCGCTCGATGCCGCGCAGCTTGTGCCGGTGCCGGTCCGACAGCAGCAGGCTCGCCCCGTGCGCCCCGTCCACATGGAGCCAGAGCCCATACCGGCGCGCCAGGGCCGCGAGCTCCTCCAGCGGGTCGAACGCGCCCATCGACGTGGTCCCGGCCGTGGCCACCAGGCAGAACGGCCGCAGGCCTCGCCGGTGCGCTTCGTCCAGTGCCGGGGCGACCAGATCGGGACGTATCCGCCCGGCCCGATCGACGGGGAGCCGGACGATCTGCCGTTCTCCGATGCCGAGCACGCCCGCCGCGCGCGTGATGCTGTAGTGCGCCTCCTCGCTGACCGCGATGGCGGGGCGACCCGGCGTGCCGCCGGCGCCGGCCGTCCAGATCTGCGGGAAGGCGCGGTTGCGGGCGGCGAGCAACGCGGTCAGGTTGGCCAGGGAGCCTCCCGAGGTCGTCACCATGGCGAACCGGTCGGGGTCCCCGCCGAGGTACCGATTGAGTTCCTCGGCCATGAGCCGCTCGGCGACGTTCGGGAGCTGCCCGGCCTCGTAGAAGGAGGAGGGCTGGTTGACCACCGAGCCGACCAGGTCGATGAGGCTGGCCAGTGGCACCACGCCGGAGAACTGCCGGCCCATGTAGCCGGGTGAGTAGACCGGGATCCCGGTCTCGGTGTACAGGTCGACGATCTGGTTCACCCGATCGGCGTCGAAGTCGGCGATGCCCTGCCGTTCGAGGGTCATCAGCTCCCGCGCGGCCTTCAGCAGCGCCTCCGGGTGCAGGAGGTCGAGTCCCCGGACCGACTGGTCGACCAGATACGTCGTCAGGCGTCTGACGATGTTCACGGCGCCGTCGTGGAAACGTCCGGGGTCGAAGGCCGCGGTGAGACCGGGCGTGGGCGAATGGGAACTTTCACCGGTCACCGGCTGTGGAAAGGAACTCTGGACATCGGAAAGCGAACTCGTCACGGAGAGGACTCCAAATTGGTCCGGAGCCGAGAAACCCTCACATGGTCGCGTCCGGCAGGGAATTCACGCATGGCGAACTGAATTCCCGTGCGATCACATGAAAGATCTCGAGAACAAAGGACGATCTGCGGTGGAACGTCGAGAGAGGAAGAGCTTCCCGGCGGCCGGGACGCGAGGTGGATTCATGCCCTTACGGACATGACCTGACCCGTTGTATCGGTCCAATACCTGAGCGGAATGCCGGTCGATGACAGTGGCAGGGCGTGCGAGGGACTCTTGACCTTCTGGTAACGCTACGTCCAAGTGGCTCAGCCGGTTCGGCGGCGATGTCGTCGATGATCAGATTCTGGTGAAGGTCCACCGTGGATGGAACACGGTGAATCCCGCCTTACTCTCACCTGTCGCACTCAGCGGCACGCTCGTCATGTAGATGACCTAATCATCGCCGACAGGCCGGCGCAAGGCCTCAGATGGAGATGGGCTGTCAGAATCAGGCCACGGTCCCGCATGGTGATGGAGGTGCGGGCATGTTCTGCTAGGTCTGGTTTATCGCATCTTATGAGTTTTTCTCATAGATCCTGATGGCGAAGTGTGCAGGTCATGAAGCCGACGGAGAACATCGGACGCCGGCCGGTCGCCCGCACGCATGATCGGCGCCCGGCGAGTGCCCCTTGTCCAGGAGAACGCCTCCGCTTTTCGGTCATGGCGAAAGAGGGAGCCGTGCGCGCCAGGAAGATAAAGCACCCGGATCGAGCTCGCCGACGCCATTTTCGAGTACCCGGAGATCTGGTATAACGGACGGCGACGTCACAGCGGCCCGAAGATACCGGCGCCGATAGCGTTCAAGAACACGATCAGCACGGCATGAAATCCACGAATCGGACTCAAAGAAACCCCGGGCACGCCGCAACCTCACCCAAGCCGGAGCCATTCACCTGCTCACATTGGAAATCCTGACCGGCACGGCGCTCTCCCCGCTGATCTCCGGCCGGAGCCTCTCGCTGTCGCCGCTTTTCTGGGAGAGAATTCCGTCACGACTCCCCCGCACCGGCTTTGAGGTTCATCCGCGCCGGCTCCGAGTCGGCGGAGGTTCTCCGAGACGAGGCCGAGGACCTCCGGCACACCATCCCGCGGGCCACCTGAACCGCGGTCATCGCGCCGCGCTCTTCTCTGCTTTCACCGGCTGGGCTTCCTGCCGTACGCCTCGGTGCTCCCGTCCCCTAACGTGCCCACCCAATTAATCGCACGGCATATCCGGAATTCGACGCGGTCCCACCCGAGAGAGGATCCCATGACCACTCCTACCACCCCGGTTTCCAGCCTTACCGCGGCCGAGATCGAGCGGGCCGCCGTCCTGGTACGCGAGGCCGGCCTGGCCGGCGAAAGCGTCCGCTTCGTCTACGTCGGCCTGCTCGAGCCGCACAAGCAGGAGGTGCTCGCGTTCCACGCCGGAACCGGGCCGAGACCCGACCGCCGGGCGCGGGCGCTGCTGCTCGACACCGCGACCGGCGACGCCCGGGACGTGACCGTCGATCTCACCGCCGGCGCGGTGGCCGCGATCACCGACGTCGACGGCTCCCACGGCGGGATGCCCATCCTGGTCGAGGAGTTCATGGCGGTCGACGGGATCCTCGCCCAGGAGCCGGCCTGGGTGGACGCGCTGGCCAAGCGCGGCCTGACCCCGGAGCAGGTGAGATGCGCGCCGCTCTCCGCGGGCTCCTTCGACCTGCCCGGCGAGCAGGGCAGGCGCATCATCAGAGTGCTCTGTTTCGCCGTGTCCGACCCGGACGGCCACGTCTGGGCGCACCCGGTGGACGGGCTGAGCGCCTACGTCGACCTCGTCGAGAGGAAGGCGACCGAGGTCATCGACATCGGTGTCTTCCCGCTGCCGCGTGAGCTGAGCGACTTCCATCTCCCGCGAGGGCGCCCGGCGCCGTTGGAGACCTTGAGACCCATCGAGATCACCCAGCCCGACGGGCCCTCGTTCCAGGTCGAGGGCGACCGGATCACCTGGGCGAACTGGTCCTTCCACTTCGGGTTCGACGCCCGCGAGGGCCTGGTGCTCCACCGGCTCGCCTACGCCGATCCCGACCACGACGGCGAGGTCCGGCCGGTCGTCTACCGCGCCTCCATCGCCGAGATGGTGGTGCCGTACGGGGACCCGGCGCCGGTCCGGTTCTGGCAGAACTACTTCGACACCGGCGAATACCTCTTCGGCCGATTCGCGAACTCGCTCACCCTCGGCTGCGACTGCCTCGGCGAGATCCACTACGTCGACGTCGACCTGGCCGACGAGACCGGCGATGTGCGGCGCATCCCCAACGCGATCTGCCTGCACGAGGAGGACCACGGCACGCTCTGGAAGCACACCGACATCTACACCTCGAACTCGGCCGAGGTCCGCCGCCAGCGCCGCCTGGTGATCTCGTTCTTCACCACGATCGGCAACTACGACTACGGCTTCTACTGGTACCTCTACCTGGACGGCAGGATCGAGTGCGAGGCCAAGCTCACCGGCGTTCTCTTCACCTCGGCCTACCGCGGGCCGCGAGAGTGGCCCTACGCCGCCGAGGTGGCCCCGGGCCTGGGCGCCCCGTTCCACCAGCACCTGTTCAGCGCTCGCCTCGACATGATGGTCGACGGCCCGCGCAACGCGGTCGACGAGGTCGACGCCGTCCGGGTGCCGGTCTCGCCGGAGAACCCGTACGGCAACGCCTTCAGCTACGCCCGCACCCGCATCGCGAGCGAGGCCGAGGGGGTGCGCAGCGCGGACGCCTCGGTCGGGCGCACCTGGCACGTGGTGAGCACCGAGCGCACCAACCGGCTCGGCCGGCCGACCGGCTACGTACTGCGCGCCCAGCAGAACCCCACCCTGCTGGCGGACCCGTCCTCGTCGATCGCCGCGCGGGCGGCCTTCACCACCCGGGATCTGTGGATCACCCGGTACGCGCCCGACGAGCGGTATCCGGCCGGTGAGTTCGTCAACCAGAACCCGGGCGGCGACGGCCTGCCCACGTACGTCGCGGGTGACCGGTCCCTGGACGGCGAGGACGTCGTGCTGTGGCACACCTTCGGCGTGACCCACTTCCCGCGGCCCGAGGACTGGCCGGTGATGCCGGTGGACCATGCCGGTTTCTCGCTGACGCCGTACGGGTTCTTCGACCGCAACCCCACGCTGAACGTGCCGGCCAACGAGGCAAGGCACTGCGAGCACCGTCACGACGACTGAGACACCGACGCGGTTGCGATGGTGGTCGCAGTGAAAAGCCCCGGACGGAGATCCGTTCGGGGCGGTCTATCTGGGTGGGGCTACCAGGACTTGAACCTGGGACCTCTTCCTTATCAGGGAAGCGCTCTAACCGTCTGAGCTATAGCCCCGCTGGCGGAGAGAAGACTATCGCCTCCGTGGCGCGGAAGCGAACGGTCTCACCGACAGGGAAAAGCTTACCGTGCTCCGGGGCCCGTCCGCGCCATGGATTTCGCCGGTGACCGCCCGCGCTGGTGGAGCCGCGGGCGATCGGGGGCGTCGACGGCGTGTGCCCGGCCGCGGGCCACGGGTGGGGTCACTCGGCCTCGCTGAAGGTCACCTCGACGCCGCCGACCAGGTCGGAGGCGACGTTGTAGATGACGGCCCCCAGCGTGGACAGGGCGGTGATGAGGACGACGTTCACCGCGCCGAGCAGGGCGGTGTAGCCGAGGATGCGCACCGGCTCGAACCAGGACTTGATGTCGATGCCGGCGCTGGTCTTGCCGTCGGGCACCGTGAGCTGCGTCACGGTGTTGACGATGGAGTCGAAGACGCCGAGCGCCGACAGCACCCCGTACAGGACCGCGACCGCCACGAAGAGCACCACGAAGCACACCAGCGAGACGACGAAGCTGAACTTCATCGCCGACCAGGGCTCGACCCTGCGCAGCACCAGGTGGGCCTTGCGGGGCGCCTTGGGGGCCGCCGGCTTGTCGCGGGGCTCGGGACGGGCGCTGGCGATGGGGTCGGGGGTGGACAGGGCCGACACAGCGCCGAACCCCTGCCGGCTGCCCGCGTTGCCCGGACGGGCCCCGGGGCCGGAGCCGGGCGTACCAGGGCCCCCACGACCGGAGCCGGGCGCTCCGGGACCGCCGGGAACGGCACCCGATGAGCCGGGACCTCCAGGGGCGGTACCGGGCGAGCCGGGGCGTCCCGGGCCGGAGCCCGGGGTGCCAGGGGCCGGCGAGCCGGTGCGCGGGGCGGCGGCGGGCGCGGGACGCGCGCTCGGACCGGCGTTCGGCCCGGGCGCCGGAGGCGCCTGCGGCTTGGGCGAGGGCCTGGTGGGGCCGGCGCCCTGGCCGTCGGCGGCGGGCGACCAGGAGTTGTCGGGCACCGAGGAGGAGCGGATGTGCAGCGTCGCGTCCGCTCCCTCGCCACCTGCGGCGGGAGCCGCCGCGTCGTCGTCGTTGGACACGACGACAACCCTGTCATCACTCTGGTCGGCCGGGGAACGGACCTTGCCCGTACTTTCCGAGGTGTTCACGCTCTCCGTCACCTGATTGCGCGTCGAGGAGTTCACCGAGGACGCCGGACGGGCGGCCTTTGGCGTGGCGCGTTTGCGGTTCGCCGAGGTGCCGGTCGGTTTACCGGGCCCGCCGGAACCACCGGAGTTGGCCTGAGGGCTCATTCCTCGTCATCTCCCCCGTTGTCCTCGGAGTCCAGCGCTTCGGCGTTGCGGGCGAGGGCAACCACGCTGTCTCCCTCTGAGAGGTTCATCAGGCGCACTCCCATGGTCTGGCGGCCGGACTGCTTGATCTCACCCGCACTGGTCCGGATCACCCCACCGGCAGAGGTGATCGCGAACACCTCGTCCTCGGGGCTCACCATGACTGCTCCGACCAGCTTGCCACGGGCACTCACAATCTTCGCAGTCAGTACACCTTGCCCGCCTCTTCCTTGAACAGGATATTGATCCGCGGGTGTCCGCTTCGCATACCCACCTACGGTGGCGATAAGCACGTCGGCGCCGTCGCTGACCACGTTCATGGCCAGCAGTTCGTCGCCGTCGAGGAAGCGCATTCCGATGACGCCGCTCGTGGCCCGGCCCATGGGGCGCAGGGCCTCGTCGGAGGCGGTGAAGCGGATGGACTTGGCGCCGCGCGAGACCAGCAGCAGGTCGTCCTCCTCGGAGACCAGCCGGGCCGCGATCACCTCGTCGTCGTCGCGGAGGTTGATGGCGATCAGGCCGCCGGACCTGGGGGAGTCGTACTCCGACAGGCGGGTCTTCTTCACCAGGCCGCTGCGGGTGGCGAGCACCAGGTACGGGGAGACCTGGTAGTCGCGCAGGTCCAGGACCTCCATGACGTGCTCGTCGGGCTGCATGGCCAGGAGGTTCGCCAGGTGCTGGCCGCGCGCGTCGCGGCCGGCGTCGGGCAGCTCGTAGGCCTTGATGCGGTAGACGCGGCCCTTGTTGGTGAAGAACAGCAGCCAGTGGTGCGTGGTGGTGACGAAGAAGTGCTCGACGATGTCGTCCTGGCGCAGCTGCGCGCCGCGCACGCCCTTGCCGCCGCGCTTCTGGGCGCGGTAGAGGTCGGTCTTGGTGCGCTTGGCGTAGCCGCCGCGGGTGATCGTGACGACCATGTCCTCTTCGGCGATGAGGTCCTCGATGGACATGTCGCCGTCGTAGGCGATGATCTCGGTCTTGCGCTCGTCGCCGTACCGGTTGACGATCTCGCCGAGCTCGTCGCCGACGATCTGCCGCTGGCGGCTCGGCGACGCGAGGATCTCCTGGTAGTCGGCGATCTGCGTCATCAGCCCGTTGTACTCGTCGGTGATCTGCTGGCGTTCGAGGGCGGCCAGCTTGCGCAGCTGCATGTCCAGGATGGCCTGGGCCTGGATCTCGTCGATCTCCAGCAGCTCCATCAGGCCGCCGGACGCCTGCGCGGCCGAGGGGGAGCGGCGGATCAGGGCGATGACCTCGTCCATGCGGTCCATCGCCTTGAGCAGGCCGCGCAGGATGTGGGCGCGCTCCTCGGCCTTGCGCAGCAGGTAGCGCGTACGCCGGACGACGACCTCGATCTGGTGCTCGACGTAGTGCTTGACGAACTGGTCGATGCGCAGCGTCCTCGGCACGCCGTCGACCAGGGCCAGCATGTTGGCGCCGAAGGTCGTCTGGAGCTGGGTGTGCTTGTAGAGGTTGTTCAGCACGACCTTGGCGACCGCGTCGCGCTTGAGGACGATCACCAGGCGCTGGCCGGTGCGCGAGGAGGTCTCGTCGCGCACGTCGGCGATGCCGTTGACCCTGCCGTCCTTGACCAGCTCGGCGATGGTCAGCGCGAGGTTGTCCGGGTTGACCTGGTAGGGCAGCTCGGTGACGACCAGGCACTGGCGGCCCTTGGGGTCCTCCTCGACCTCGACGATGGCCCGCATGGTGATCGAACCGCGCCCGGTGCGGTAGGCGTCGTCGATGCCGCGCCGGCCGACGATGAGCGCGCCGGTGGGGAAGTCGGGGCCCTTGACGCGCGCGATGAGCGCCTCGAGCAGTTCCTCCTCGGAGGCCTCGGGGTTCTCCAGGCACCACTGGACGCCGGAGGCGACCTCGCGCAGGTTGTGCGGCGGGATGTTGGTCGCCATGCCGACCGCGATGCCGGCCGAGCCGTTGACCAGGAGGTTGGGGAACCTGGACGGCAGGACCATCGGCTCCTGCGAACGGCCGTCGTAGTTGGGCTGGAAGTCGACGGTCTCCTTGTCGATGTCACGGAGCATCTCCATGGCGATCGGCGCGAGACGGCACTCGGTGTACCGCATGGCGGCGGCCGGGTCGTTGCCGGGGGAGCCGAAGTTGCCCTGGCCGTCGACCAGCGTGTACCGCAGCGCCCACGGCTGCGCGAGCCGCACGACCGTGTCGTAGATCGAGGCGTCGCCGTGCGGGTGGTAGGAGCCCATCACGTCGCCGACGACGCGGGAGCACTTGAAGTATCCGCGGTCGGGCCGGTATCCGCCGTCGTACATGGCGTAGAGCACGCGCCGGTGCACCGGCTTGAGGCCGTCCCGCACGTCCGGCAGCGCCCTGGACACGATGACCGACATCGCGTAGTCCATGTAGCTGCGCTGCATCTCGGACTGGATGTCGACCGGTTCGATGCGGTCGGCGGGCGGCCCAGGCGGGGTGTTGACTTCCGTCACGGGTGGTACGTCCTTTTCGGAGATGAGTCTGTACGGCAGCCGTTACACGTCAAGGAACCGGACATCCCTCGCGTTCCTGATGATGAACGACCTGCGCGCCTCGACGTCCTCGCCCATCAGCACGGTGAACATCTCATCGGCCTGGGCGGCGTCGTCGAGGGTGACCTGAAGGAGGACCCGGGTCGCCGGGTTCATCGTGGTGTCCCAGAGCTGGGCGGCGTTCATCTCGCCCAGACCCTTGAAGCGCTGAACGCCGTCGTGCATGCGCGGGTCGCGCCGGCCGTTGGCGATGCCGGCCTCGATGATGGAGTCGCGCTCGCGGTCGGAGTAGGCGTAGCTGGCGTCCTCGCCCTTCCGGTCCCACTTGATCTTGTAGAGCGGGGGCTGGGAGAGGTAGACGTGCCCGGCCTCGATGAGCGGCCTCATGAAGCGGAACAGCAGCGTCAGCAGCAGGGTGGTGATGTGCTGACCGTCGACGTCGGCGTCCGCCATCAGGATGAGCTTGTGGTAGCGGAGCTTGGCGATGTCGAACTCGGCGTGCACGCCGGTGCCGAGCGCGGTGATCAGCGCCTGCACCTCGTTGTTCTTGAGCACGCGGTCGATGCGGGCCTTCTCGACGTTCAGGATCTTGCCGCGGATGGGCAGGATGGCCTGGAACTTCGGGTCGCGGCCGCCCTTGGCGGAGCCGCCCGCGGAGTCGCCCTCGACGATGTACAGCTCGCACTTCTCGGGCTCGGTCCACTGGCAGTCGGCGAGCTTGCCCGGCAGCCCCGAACCGGCCTCCAGCAGCGACTTGCGCCGGGTGAGGTCGCGGGCCTGGCGGGCCGCGATGCGGGCGCGGGACGCCTGCAGGGACTTGTTGATGATCTCCTTGGCCTCGCCCGGGTTGCGCTCGAACCAGTCGCGCAGGAAGTCGTTGCAGGCCTTCTGCACGAACGACTTGGCCTCGGTGTTGCCGAGCTTGGTCTTGGTCTGGCCCTCGAACTGCGGGTCGGCGAGCTTCACCGAGATGATCGCCGTGAGGCCCTCACGGATGTCGTCACCGGTGAGGTTGTCGTCCTTGCCCTCCTTGAGGAACTTCTGCTCGCGGGCGTAGCGGTTGACGATCGTCGTCAGCGCCGCGCGGAAGCCTTCCTCATGGGTGCCGCCCTCGGCGGTGTTGATGGTGTTGGCGAAGGTGTAGACCGACTCGCTGTAGGACCCGTTCCACTGCATGGCGATCTCGACGGAGATGCCCTCGCCCTCGGACTCGAAGTCGATGACCGAGTTGTGGACCGGTTCCTTCTTGGAGTTGATGTGCTTGACGAAGTCGGACAGACCGCCCTCGTAGTGGTAGGTCACCACATGAGGCTCGCCGTTCACGTGGTCGGGCCGCTCGTCGCGGATGACGATCGTCAGGCCCTTGTTCAGGAAGGCCATCTCCTGGAAGCGGCGCGACAGGGTCTCGAAGTTCCACGTGGTGGTCTCGAAGATGGTGTCGTCGGCCCAGAAGGTGATCGAGGTGCCGGTCTCCTCGGTGGGCTCGCCCTTGACCAGGGGACCGGTGGGCTTGCTCTCGACGTACGACTGCCGCCAGTAGTGGCCCTCCGTCTTGATCTCCACCTCCAGGCGGGTGGAGAGGGCGTTGACCACCGACACGCCGACGCCGTGCAGGCCGCCGGAGACGGCGTAGGACTTGCTGTCGAACTTGCCGCCCGCGTGCAGGACGGTGAGGACGACCTCGACGGCGGGCCGCTGCTCGCCGGGGACGATTCCCACCGGGATGCCGCGGCCGTTGTCCACTACCCGGACGCCGTTGTCCGCGAGGAGAGTGATCTCGATGTGGTCGGCGTAGCCGGCGAGTGCCTCGTCGACGGAGTTGTCCACAACCTCCTGGACCAGGTGGTGGAGACCACGCTCGCCGGTCGAGCCGATGTACATGCCAGGGCGCTTACGAACCGCCTCAAGCCCTTCGAGAACGGTGATTGAGCTAGCGTCGTAGGACAAGTGCCAAATCCTCCTGCCGCGGACACGCGACAGGAGAGGCCGTGATGCGGCTGCTCCTGCCGTGCCCGTCACCGTCGTGAGTGCCTCGATGCGACCACCCGTGGGAGATCGGCGCGCGGCCGGGGGTGACTCGCATGCGGACGTGTCCGGAATCCGAGTTCATTCTACCGGTCAGAAGCGCATCAGGTGGCATTGACGGCCGCTGTGGTGGCCTGTCGGGCGTTGGATGCCTTACTGAGCATCCCCCCACGGGGGAGGGGGGTCACCGCCGCCACCGTGATTCTGATCGGTTTCCCCGGGGAAGGGCCCCCTCCGTCGCCGGTCGGGCGACGCTGTGAGCCCTTTGTCAACCATACGTGTCACGGGGGCCCTTGCTGCCGGTAACGCGCAGCCCGCCCGAGGGCCTCGGGCCGTTCTGCGGCCCGCGGACCTTCACCCGCTGGACCGTGCCGTCGCCGAGCTCCTCGTTCAGCCGTCTGACCAGGGTGGAAGCGAGCAGCCGCACCTGCGTGGCCCAGGCGGTGGAGTCGGCGACGACCAGCACCTCGCCCTCGGAGAAGGTCTCCGGCTTGGTGTGCGCGGCGAGATCGGGCCCGACGATCTCGTGCCAGCGCCCGAACACCCCGCCGACCGCGAGCGGCTCCTCCCACCCCCGGTCGGCCAGCAGATCGCGGATGGCCCGGCCGAAGAGCTGCGGATCGCCGGCGTCCCGGCGGGCGGCCGAGCGGCGGCGGGGCTCGCGCCGGGGAAGCTGCCCGCGCTTGGCGGCGTCGGCCTTGGCCTGGGCGAGCTTCTCGCGCGCGAGCGCCGCGCCGCGCGCCGCGACGATGTCGGGCGACTGGACTCCGGAGGTCTCACCTGACACGGGCGACGCTCCCTTCCGCGACGTCGAACCGGGCACCGGAGAGCTGCGCGGGGACGTCCTCGGGCACCGCCGCGGTGATCAGGACCTGCTCGGCGGAGGCGACGATCTCGGCCAGGCTGCGCCGCCTGCGCGCGTCCAGCTCGGCGAAGACGTCATCGAGGATCAGCACAGGGTCGCCGCCCTCGGCCCTGAGCAGGTCGTAGGCGGCCAGGCGCAGCGCCAGCGCGAACGACCAGGACTCGCCGTGGCTGGCGTAGCCGCGCGCGGGCAGGTCGCCCAGCCGCAGCAGCAGGTCGTCGCGGTGCGGGCCGACGAGGGTGACGCCGCGTTCGAGTTCGGCCTGCCTGACGGCGAGCAGACTCGCCCGCAGCGCCTCTTCCAAGGCGGAACGGTCCGGCAGGGCCTCCTCCGGGCCCGGAGCGCCCAGGGTGCCAGGGGTGCCTGGGAGTGCCGCTTCGGGCGTTGTAGACGGCCCTGGGGCCGTGTGGCCCTCGCCGGGCGGAGACGGCGGCAGGCCGTCCACCGCTGTGGACAACGTGTGGCGGTACTCCATGCCGGCGGGGGCGGACGACGGGGCGAGCAGCGCGTAGGCCTTGGCCACCAGCGGGCGCAGCGCCGCCACGAGCTGGAGGCGGGCGGCGAGCAGCTCGGCGCCGTGGCGGGCGAGGTGGGCGTCCCAGACCTCCAGCGTGCCGAGCGCGTCCCCGGCGCCGGCCGCCGCGAACCCCGCCTCGGCCTCCTGCCGGCGCGAGCTCTGCCTGCGGCCAGGACGCGCCTGCATGGCGCTGCGGAGCAGGGCGCCCCGCTGCTTCAGCACCCGCTCATAGTCGGCCCGCACCCCGGCGAAGCGGGGCGCCCGGGAGACCAGCAGGTCGTCCAGGAACCTGCGCCGGTCGGCCGGGTCGCCCTTCACCAGCGCGAGGTCTTCGGGGGCGAACAGGACCGTGCGCAGCAGGCCGAGGATCTCGCGCGGCCGCGCGACCGGGGCGCGGTTGAGGCGGGCGCGGTTGGCCCGGCCTGGGTTGATCTCCAGCTCGACCAGGGCGCGCCGGTCGTCGCGGACCACCACGGCACGGACGATCGCCCGGGTGGTGCCCTGACGGACCAGCGGCGCGTCGGTCGCCACCCGGAAGCTGCCGAGTGTCGCGACGTACCCCAGGGCCTCGACGAGGTTGGTCTTGCCCTGGCCGTTCGGGCCGACGAACGCCGTCACCCCCGGCTCCAGGGCCAGCTCCACGGAGGAGTAGGACCGGAAGTCGGTCAGCGACAGGTGGGCGACATGCACCCCACGAAGGTTACTGGGCCCCTACGACAACATCAGTACAACCTCCGACACCGTTCACACCGCCACCACCACGACGGCACCGCACGCCGCCTCAAGGGCGCCCCGAGCCCGCCGAGCGGAGCGAGGCCAGGAAAAACAGCTCGGGGCGCGGCGGTGTTCTGAGGAGGAGAGAGCGAGTGCGAGGAACGAGCGCTCGTGAACGACGACGAAGAGCGCCGCCTCAAAGGCGCCCCGAGCAGCCGAGCGGAGCGAGGCCAGGCAACTCAGTGTCCGTCGATCGGGGGGGTGACGTCCGCGCCGGGGGCGTCGGCGCCCTTGGTGTGCTGGCCTTCGACGGAGGCCACCGCGTGGCCGCCGAACTGGTTGCGCAGGGCCGCGACCATCTTCATGGCCGGGGAGTCCTCCTGGCGCGAGGAGAAGCGCGCGTACAGGGCCGCCGTGATGGCCGGGAGCGGCACGGCGTGGTCGACGGCGGCCTGGACCGTCCAGCGGCCCTCCCCGGAGTCCTCGGCGTAGCCCTTGAGCTCCGACAGGTCGGGATCCTGGTCCAGGGCGCGCACCAGCAGGTCGAGCAGCCAGGAGCGGATCACCGTGCCGGTGCGCCAGCTCTTGAAGGCGCCCGGCACGTCGGTGACGATGTCGGTGGCCTCCAGCAGCTCCCAGCCCTCGGCGAACGCCTGCATGATGCCGTACTCGATGCCGTTGTGGACCATCTTGGCGAAGTGGCCGGCGCCCACCGTGCCGGCGTGGACGAAGCCGTCCTCGCCCTCGGGCTTGAGCGACTCGAAGATCGGCATGAGGCGGCCGACGGCGTCGGCGTCGCCGCCGACCATCAGGGCGTAGCCGTTCTGCAGGCCCCACACCCCGCCGCTGACGCCCACGTCGACGAAGCCGATGTCGCGGGCGCCGAGCTGGTCGGCGTGCTTCTTGTCGTCGAGGTAGTGGGAGTTGCCCCCGTCCACCACGATGTCGCCCGGCGACAGCGCCTCGCAGAGCTGGTCGATCGTCGCCCTGGTCGGCGCGCCGGCCGGGACCATGACCCACACCACGCGGGGCGCCTGCAGCCGCTGGACGAGCTCGTCGAGGCTTGAGACGTCGCTGGACTCGGGGTTGCGGTCGTAGCCGACCACGTCATGCCCGGCACGGCGCAGCCGCTCGGCCATGTTGCCGCCCATCTTGCCCAGCCCGATCATGCCGATCTGCATCGCAGCCACCCCTTGCCAAGATCTCCGTCATCGACGACGTGTCCCACGCGCCGTACCCTGCCCCGCCCCGTCCATTCGATGTGGACCAGGGGGATCCTAACTGGACAGTCTGATGGGCATGATGAGGTACCTGTAGTCGGGGGTGGCACCGTCGTCCACAGGCTTGCCACCAGTGAGGATGGCGGGCTTGGTGGAGGTGGTGAACTGCAGCCGCGCCACGTCGGAGTCGATCGCGCCCAGGCCCTCGAGCAGGAACTGGTGGTTGAACGCGATGTTGATCTCGTCGCCGTCGAAGTCGACCGGGAGCACCTCGACCGCCTGGGCCTCGTCGCCGCTGCCGGCCTCCAGCACGACCTCGCCGCCGTGGAAGGCCAGGCGCACCGGGGTGTTGCGCTCGGCGACCAGCGCGACGCGCTTGACCGCCTCGACGAACGCGGAGGTGGCGAGGTCGGCGTGGGCGGAGAACTCCGTCGGCAGCAGCGAGCGGTACTTCGGGAACTCCGGGTCCAGGAGCCGGGTCGTGGTGCGCCGGCCGGCGCTGGAGAAGCCGATCATGCCCTCGCCGGTGCCGCCGGAGGAGCTGAGGGCGATCTCGACCTCGGCGCCCGTGGTCAGCGACTTGGCGGTGTCGGCGAGCGTCCTGCCCGGGATCATCGCGATGGCCGAGAAGTCGGGCTGGTCGGGCTGCCACTTCAGCTCGCGGACGGCCAGGCGGTAGCGGTCGGTCGCCGCGAGGGTCACGGTGTCGCCCTCGATCTCCATGCGCACGCCGGTGAGCATGGGCAGCGTGTCGTCCTTGCCGGCCGCCACGGCGACCTGGGCGACGGCCGAGGAGAAGATGTCGCTGCCGACCCGCCCGGCCGCCGGCGGCATCGCCGGGAGCGAGGGGTAGTCCTCGGCGGGCATCGTCAGCAGGGTGAAGCGGGCGCTTCCACAGGTGACGACCGCCTTGGCGCCCTCCACCACGAAGTCCACAGGCTGTGAGGGAAGCGCGCGGGTGATCTCGGCGAGCAGGCGGCCGGAGACGAGCACCAGGCCGGGGTCGCCGGTCTGCAGCTCGAGGGTCACCTCGGCGGAGACTTCGTAATCGAAGCCGGAGAGCTTGAGCTGCTGCTCCTCGGTGACCTCCAGCCTCATGCCCGCCAGCACCGGCACCGAGGGCCGGGCGGGAAGGCTTCGGGCGGTCCACGCGACCGCCTCTGCGAGTACGTCTCGGTCGACACGGAACATCACGTCGAACCGCCTCCTGTCGTTCTCGGCTGTGTCTTGATCGCGGTCTTGATCCCGGCTCGAGCGCTCCGTGCCGTTGATGCAAGTGTTCACCCTCCCGCACGGGAGGGCCGCGAGAACCCTTCTATGGGTCTTGAGTTCTTAGTAGAGAGAGATACAGGTAATCACCTTAGGGGCCGTGGATACTGTGGAAGATGGGTGTCCTCCCAGCTCAGGGCCGCTTTTTTGTCCACCGCGCCTGTGGGTGGACGGTGCATTGTCGCGCCCGGCCTGGGGATGACCGCAGGTTGCACACAGGCCGTCCCCAGTTTCCGGGGTCTTCATCCACCGGTCATCCACGAGGTTTCCACCGGTTATCCACGGGGTAAGGGACCCTCTCGGACCTGCCTTCGAGCTCCGCCCACAGGGCGTCCCCAGCTCGTCCACGAGTAGTCCCCAGGTCTTCCCCAGGTTGTCCCCAGAGTTGTCCCCAGGCTCTGAATTCGAGTTTCCCGACCGGACGCTTGCTTGTTCGCCGTCGAGAGCGGGCATTCCGGCCATTCAATGACACCTTGCGCTGATCCACAGAGATATCCACAGGCTGTGGATCATCACGCGTTGCGTGAATTCTGCTTGATGCGGTTCGTGAGCTCTGTGACCTGGTTGTACATCGACCGCCGCTCGGCCATCAGCGACCGGATCTTGCGTTCGGCGTGCATGACCGTCGTGTGGTCACGGCCGCCGAACTGCTGGCCGATCTTGGGCAGCGACAGGTCGGTGAGCTCGCGTGCGAGGTACATGGCGATCTGCCGGGCGGTCACCAGCACGCGCGAGCGCGAGCTGCCGCACAGGTCGTCGATCGACAGCCCGAAGTAGGCCGCCGTCTGCGCCATGATCGTCGCGATGGTGATCTCGGTACTGGAGTCCTCGGTGATGAGGTCCTTGAGCACGACCTCGGCGAGCTGCAGGTCGACGGACTGCCGGTTGAGGCTGGCGAACGCCGTCACCCGGATGAGCGCGCCTTCCAGCTCGCGGATGTTGGTGGAGATCTTGCTGGCGATGTACTCGAGCACGTCGCCGGGGGCCGCGAGCCCCTCCTGTATCGCCTTCTTGCGGAGAATGGCGATGCGCGTCTCCAGCTCCGGAGGCTGGACGTCGGTGATCAGGCCCCACTCGAAGCGGTTGCGGAGCCGGTCCTCCAGCGTCACCAGCTGCTTGGGCGCCCGGTCGCTGGAGATGACGATCTGCTTGTTGGCGTTGTGCAGGGTGTTGAAGGTGTGGAAGAACTCCTCCTGCGTCTGCTCCTTGCCCTCCAGGAACTGGATGTCGTCCACGAGCAGGATGTCCACAGCCCGGTAACGCGCCCGGAATCCGTCGGCCTTGTGGTCGCGGATGGAGTTGATGAAGTCGTTGGTGAACTCCTCCGAGCTCACGTATCGCACCCGGGCGCCGTCGTACAGCCGCTGCGCGTAGTGGCCGATGGCGTGCAGCAGGTGGGTCTTGCCGAGGCCGGAGTCGCCGTAGATGAACAGCGGGTTGTACGCCTTGGCCGGGGCCTCGGCGACCGCGACGGCGGCCGCGTGCGCGAAGCGGTTGGACGCGCCGATGACGAAGGTCTCGAAGGTGTACTTCGGGTTCAGCCGGCCCGGCTCCCCCGGCTTGCCGCCCCGGCCGTCCCAGCGGTTCTGCACAGGACGGTCATAGGCCTCGGGCTCCTGGCGCGGGCGGGGCGGCCGGCTGTCGGAGCCGCCCGCGAACGGAGGTTGTCCACCGTAGCCGCCCGCCTGTGGAGAATGCGGAGGATAAGGACGCGACGCGTCGCCCTGCGCGTACGGCTGGGCGCCGTCGCTCTGCTGGGGATACGCCTGCGGCGACTCGCCGCGGGAGTACGGCTGCGCGCCCTCCGCGCGGGGGAACGGCTGGTTGCCCTCGCCCCGGGGGAACGGCTGCGCGCCGTCGCCGCGCGGGTAGGGCTGTGCGGCCTCGCCCTGCGGGTAAGGCTGCTGGCCGTCGTTGTGCGAGGTGTAGGGCTGGGGCGACTCGCCGCGCGGGAACGCCTGCTGGCCGTCGGCGCCGGAGTAGGACTGCCCGGGCTCGCCGTGCTGGAAGGGCTGCGCCCCGTCGCCGCGAGGATACGGCTGGGAGGCGGGAACCTCCTGCTGGGAGGGATGCCCCTTCTCCTGGCCCGGCTGCCCAGGCTGGGCCGGCCGGCCGGGGAAGCCCTCGGCCGGACCCTGGTAGCCGTCCTGGCGGTAAGCCTGGGACGACCCCACCGGGCCGCCTCCGTAAGGCTCGTCGGAGTTTCCCCCATAGGGATAGGAGTACGGCTGCGCCTGTGGCCGGCCCTGTGGATAGTCGGTGGACGAGCCCTGGTCGGGGAAGGACTGCTGGCCCATGGAACCCGGCCTGCCAGGCTGTCCGTACCCCTGCTGAGGTTGTCCACCATGGGGATAACCCGGCGAGGGAGCCTGGGGATATCCCTCGGGCCCGGGGCCCTGCGGGTCGCCGGCCACGGCCACGGGGTCGACCATGACGGCCACCCGCATCGGCCGGCCGAACTCCTGTGAGAGCGCCTGCGCGATCAGCGGCCGCAGCTTGGTCTCAAGGACGTCCTTGGCGAAGTCGTTGGGGGCGGCGAGGATGATCGTGTCGTTCACAAGCCCGAACGGCCGGGTCATGTTCAGCCACGCGCGCTGCTGGGGCGGAACGCTGCCCTCGGCGAAGCTCTCCAGCGCCCGGGCCCACAATGGGCCGAGGTCGACGCCATCCATTGTCCGGCCCCTCCTCCCTAACGCGGCCCCCGCACGCTCGCCGCGATCTGTTTTCCACAAGGACGCCTGCCGGAGCACGCTCCGTCGGCGCCGGGCCTCGCGGCTGTCCCCACAGCGTTGTCCGCAGGCTGCCTCCGGTGGTCCACAACGGGTCCACATGCAGTCCACAGAGTGTCCACAGGGGTCACTCGTGGTCCACAACCTTCCAGGTGCGCTTCCGCGCACATCGGTGAGTTGGAGGGAAGGTCCGG
Organism: Sphaerisporangium rhizosphaerae; assembly: GCF_042665155.1. Lineage (NCBI taxonomy): Bacteria > Bacillati > Actinomycetota > Actinomycetes > Streptosporangiales > Streptosporangiaceae > Sphaerisporangium > Sphaerisporangium rhizosphaerae. Next base: position 57,698 of record NZ_JBHTCG010000037.1, read on the forward strand.
AGGGCCGACAGTAGCGTTGTGCACATCCCTGTTCAAGACGTTGTCCACAGCCTAGTGGCAGGCTGGGGGCGAGATGGTGCACATACTGTGGATGACGCGGCGGCGGTGGAAATCCGCCCTGTGGAATAGTGGATAACCTGGGACGGGTCCTCCGGCGCGGGGTCCTCCGGCCGGGCCGGCCGTCCGCTTCGTGAGACACGCGCGCGCCGTTCCGGTTTGACCTCCGGGCTCCCGGGCCCGTAACGTACGACGGTCGGCTTGTCGCGCGACGGCACTTTGGCGTGCCCACGCATTCGGCAGGCCCAAGCCCTGTGTGTCAATCGCTCGCACCGTGTGCGGGTGAACTCAAGCCTGGAGCCCACTCGTGAGCAAGCGTACTTTCCAGCCGAACAACCGTCGCCGCGCGAAGACCCACGGCTTCCGGCTGCGCATGCGCACGCGGGCCGGTCGCGCCATCCTCGCCGCCCGCCGTCGCAAGGGCCGCGCGGAGCTGTCCGCCTGACAGCGCGGAGCGCCCGGTGCGTGCTCGTCTCGCCCGTCGGAACTGACCGGCGGGCGATAGCCGTGCCCGGGCACCTGTCGGTCTGAGAGCAGGTCCATCCGTGTTGCCGTCCGCTTCCCGAATGCGCCGGGGCGAGGAGTTCGCGAGCGCCATCCGGAAGGGCAGGCGCGCCGGGCGCCCCACCCTGGTCGCCCACTTCAGCGACCGGGGCGATCCCCGCGATCCTCCCCTGGTCGGCTTCGTGGTCAGCAAGGCCGTCGGTGGCGCGGTGGTCCGCAACCAGGTCAAGCGCCGGCTGAGGCACCTGATGCGCGACCGCCTGCACACGCTGCCGCGAGGTAGCCTGCTTGTTGTACGCGCCAATCCACAGGCGGCGTCCGCGCGAAGTGAGCACCTCGCCGCCGAGCTCGACGTCGCGCTGGACCGGTTGATCGGACGGCGGGCGTCGGGGCGACGGTCCGATCGCCCGGCCGCGACGGATGGACAGGCATGACCAACGGAGATCCAGAGGCGAGAGAGCGGGACGCGGGCGTGCAGGCGATCCCCGCGCCGACCGCGACCGTGGACGCGGGACGTCCTCCCGCGATCTCGGCGGGCGCCCGTGTCCTCATCGCCCCGATCCGGTTCTATCGAGCCTTCATAAGCCCCCTCCTTGGGCCGCGATGCCGCTTCGAACCGTCCTGCAGTGCCTATGGCCTCGAGGCGATCGCCGTACACGGCGCGTTGCGCGGGCTGTGGCTGACCGCCAGGCGAATCGGGCGTTGCCACCCCTTCCACCCGGGAGGTTACGACCCGGTGCCCCCGCGCCCGGTCCGGTCCCACGACGAAACGCAAGGGAGCTAGCTCGGTGGAGCTGACATTCCTGGAACCGCTGTACACCGCCGTAGCGACGGTGATCGCGTGGATTCACGCGGCGTACAGCGTCATCATTCCCCCCGACAACGGGCTGAACTGGGCACTGACCATCATCACGCTCACCGTGCTGATGCGTCTGCTGATCTTCCCGCTCTTCCTCAAGCAGATGCGCTCGTCGAAGAAGATGCAGGAACTCGCCCCCAAGGTGCAAGAGCTGCGCAAGCGGTACAAGAACGACAAGCAGCGCATGAACCAGGAGGTCATGAAGGTCTACCAGGAGGCCGGCGCCAACCCGCTGGGCGGCTGCCTGCCCGTGGTGGCCCAGTTCCCGATCTTCATCTCGGTGTTCACCGTGCTGCGGTCGATCGCCGAGGACAAGGCCGCCCACGGCATGTCGCAGCAGATGGTCGACTCCGCCCGATCGGCCCACATCTTCGGCGCGCCCATCCCGGCGACCTTCTTCACCAGCGGCGCGGAGATCCACGCCCTGGGCGCCGACCCGATCATCACGAAGATCATTCTGGGCATCTTCGTCGCGATCAGCTCCACCACGACCTTCCTCACGGTGCGGCAGAGCGTCACGCGTTCCATGGCGCAGATGCCCGACAACCCCATGGCGCAGCAGCAGAAGATCCTGATGTACATCTCGCCGCTGTTCGCGATCTTCAGCCTCAACTTCGCTCTCGGCCTTATCCTTTACTGGGTCACCACCAACCTGTGGACGCTCGGTCAGCAACACTGGTTCTACAGCCGGCACCCGATGCCGGTGGTGGACGCCAAGGGCAACATGGTGACACCCGAGCCCAAGCCGGGCCTGCTGAGTAAGATCCTTCCGGGGAAGGCCGACGCCAAGGAGCCCGCCGACGCGCCGCCGTCCGCTCCCGAACAGAAGGTCATTCGCCAGCAGCCCACGCGGCAGCCGCGCAGCAAGCGCACAGGTAGCAAGAAGCCGTAGCCGGTTGTGTTGAAGGAGAGTCCGGACGTGACCGAAGTCAACGAGGAGCAGGCCCCGAAGGCCGCGCCCGACATCGCCGCCCTCGAGCAGGAGGGCGAGATCGCGGCCGACTACCTCGAAGGTCTGCTGGACATCGCCGACCTCGACGGCGACATCGACATGGACGTCGAAGGCGACCGTGCCCTCGTGTCGATCGTTGACATCAAGGGCAACGACCTCGTCGGCGCCAACGGCGAGGTGCTGGAAGCGCTGCAGGAGCTCACCCGTCTCGCGGTGCACCGCCGCACGGGCGAGCGCTCGCGCCTGATGCTCGACGTCGCCGGCTATCGGCAGGGCAAGCGCGCCGAGCTGACCAAACTGGGCGCCAAGGCCGCCGAGGACGTCAAGCGCTCCGGCGAGGCCAAGTCCCTGCAGCCGATGACGCCCTTCGAGCGCAAGATCGTGCACGACGCCGTCGCCGCGGCCGGCCTGCGGAGCGAGTCCGAGGGCGAGGAGCCCGAGCGCTACGTCGTCGTCCTGCCCGCCTGACGGCGGAGGGCGCCCGCGCCTGAGCGGGCGCAGCGTACCGACCGGGGCATCCCGGAAGAGGGCCGCCGATCTTGCCGATCGGCGGCCCTTGGGCTGTCCGGACCCCGCTTGCCCGCGAGAGCCGGGCAACCCGATGCGTCGCTCAAGTTGTATCGCTGGCGGCGGTCGCGCCGCTCCCCCGCCCGGCCCGCCTGCCGAATCCATGCGCGACCTTGTACCGCGGCCGCCCGGAGCTTTTCCCCGTCCTGTCCGGCTCCGCCGATCGGGCCCGCGAACCCGCCGATCGGACGCGTCGAGCCGTCGGGGACGGCGGGGAGGGCTACCCTTACGCGAAGATATGGTGACCGTTCTAGTTGAGTGAGTGATGGCGGAAAGCGAAGAACTGCCCGACGCGCCCGATGCTGCGCGCGCGGTCTTCACCGGTGAAGCGTGGCCCCGGGCCCGGGCGTTCGCGGAGATGCTGGCCGGCCCCGGCGTCGTGCGAGGGCTGCTCGGCCCCAGAGAGGTCCCGCGCATCTGGGACCGGCACCTGCTCAACTGCGCCGTGGTGGCCGAGGCCGTGCCCGAGGACGCCCGCCTGGTCGACATCGGCTCCGGCGCCGGGCTGCCCGGCATCGTGCTGGCGATCGTGCGTCCCGACGTGACGGTGACGCTCCTGGAGCCGCTCCTGCGCAGGACGACGTTCCTGGAGGAGTGCGTGGAGGGGCTGAAGCTGGACAATGTGGAAGTAGTGCGCGGGCGTGCCGAGGAACTCGCGGGCAAGCGCGACTTCGACGTGGCCTCCGCCCGCGCCGTCGCGCCGCTCGACCGCCTGCTCGCCTGGTCGCTGCCCCTGCTGCGCGAGGGCGGACAGCTCCTGGCGATGAAGGGGGAGCGGGCCGCCGAGGAACTCGACGCCGCGGCACAGCAATTGCAGGCCTATGGCGTGCATTCCGCCGAGCTTGTCACAGTCGGGCGCGGTAAGGTCGATCCGCCCGCGACTCTTGTCCGGGTGGTCGCCGGACGCTCGCCAGCACGAAGTGCACAGGGTGCGCGGCGCCGACGGAAGAGGTGACGGTTATGCCGGATACGGCAGGCGGCCTTGGATGGCCCGCTGGTCATGTCTCCGCCACGGGCGGAAGGCCCACGGGGCTCGGCTGGCCGACTTCCCCTGATGCCGCCATGCCGGTTGAAAGGACGACGACCGTGTCTCAGCCCCCCCTTAACCCCGGCGATTCGCCGCTGGTCCGAGAGGCGCTCAGCTCAGTGGTTTCACGTGAAACAGCACCATCCGCTCCCGTGGCCGCCGCTTCGATCGGCTACTCGTCCTCCTTGCAGGAGGGCGACTGGCCCCGTCCCCCGAAGCCGCGGATCATCACCATCGCCAACCAGAAGGGCGGCGTCGGCAAGACCACGACCGCCGTCAACCTGGCGGCCGGGCTGTCGATGCACGGCCAGCGCGTGCTCGTCGTCGACCTCGACCCCCAGGGCAACGCCTCCACCGCGCTGTCCGTCGAGCACCGCGGCGACATTCCGTCGGTCTACCAGGTGCTGGTCGAGGATCTGCCGCTGGCCGAGATCGTCAGCCCGGTGCCCGACATGCCCAACCTGTACTGCGCGCCGGCCACCATCGGCCTGGCCGGCGCCGAGATCGAGCTGGTCTCGCTGGTCGCCCGGGAGGCGCGGCTCAAGCGCGCGCTGGAGGCGTTCGACGCCGTCGACCTGGACTACATCTTCATCGACTGCCCGCCGTCCCTCGGCCTGCTCACCGTGAACGCCATGGTGGCCGCCGAGGAGGTCATGATCCCCATCCAGTGTGAGTACTACGCGCTGGAAGGCGTCAGCCAGCTGCTGCAGAACGTCGAACTCGTCCGGGTGCACCTGAACCAGAAGCTCAAGGTCTCCACCATCCTGCTCACGATGTACGACGGCCGTACGCGGCTGGCGTCCCAGGTGGCCGACGAGGTGCGGTCCCATTTCGGGGACACGGTGCTCAACACGGTCATTCCCCGGAGCGTCCGGGTGTCCGAGGCGCCCAGCTACGGCCAGTCCGTGCTCACCTACGACGCCGGCTCCAGCGGTGCCATGGCGTATATGGAAGCGGCGCGGGAGATCGCCTTCCGCGCCGCGGCGCTAGCGGGAAGCTGACCCCGTCCGGCAGCGGTACCCTCCTGTGGAGTGTCCTGCGCCGGGTTCCGGTGGTTCGGCCGAGATCGAGTGGAATACGCGGCGACAGAGGCGGTGCCGGTGGTGACCGTCTCCGCGCGGGCGTGGCGTTGGGCGAGGAGGATTCGTGGCTCAGCAGAAGCGTGGTGGACTGGGGAAGGGACTCGGGGCCCTGATCCCCACCGGGCCGATCGTCGAGGCGCCGAGCCGGCCGACGGCGGCGCCCGCGGAGCCCCGGCCGGCCGATGACGGGCCGAAGCCGGTCGCGGGCGCGTACTTCCTGGAGATCCCGGTCAAGTCGATCATCCCGAACGCCCGGCAGCCCAGGGACATCTTCGACGACGATGCTCTGCGCGAGCTGGCCGACTCCATCGGCGAGGTGGGGCTGCTCCAGCCCATCGTGGTGCGCGCGGCGGATGACGATCGTTACGAGCTCATCATGGGCGAGCGACGATGGCGCGCCTCCAAGCTGCTGGGGATGACGGAGATCCCGGCGATCGTCCGGAGCACCCAGGACGACGAGATGCTCCGCGAGGCGCTCATCGAGAACCTCCAGCGGGAGCAGCTCAACGCGCTGGAGGAGGCCGCCGCGTACCGCCAGTTGCTGGACGACTTCGGCGCCACCCACGAGCAGCTCGCACAGCGAGTTGGACGCTCTCGATCGCACATCACCAACACCCTGCGTCTGATGAACCTGCCCGCCAACGTCCAGAAGCGGGTGGCCGCCGGGACGATCAGCGCGGGGCACGCGCGGGCGCTGCTCACCCTCAGCGACCCGGCGGCGCAGGAGCACCTGGCCGGCCGCATCGTCGCCGAAGGGCTCTCCGTACGCACCGTGGAGGAGATCGTCTCGATGGGGGAGGCCACCGCCGCTCCCGCTCCCCGTGCCCGCCGTGTCAAGGACGCCCCCGAGCCCGTCCTCACCAACCTCGCCCACCGGCTCTCCGACCACTTCGAGACCCGCGTCAAGGTCGACCTCGGCCGGCACAAGGGGCGCATCGTCGTCGAGTTCGCCACCATGGACGACCTCGAACGCATCATCGGCGCCATGGTCCCGGAAGCCGCCACCGCCATCCACGCCGCCGAAGACTGACCCTTCTGAGGTAACCCGTCCCGCGCTTGGCTCCCACCATGACCGTGCATCCCGAACCGGCTCGATGATCCTGCCTGCCCTCCTGGATACCGCCAGGAGGCGCAGTCTATTTCGGTGGGCGTGGTTTCATGTGAAACGGCGAGATCTCTTCGCCTGGCTCGCGCGTTCCTCGTTCAGTGCCTATCCGTGTCCGACCGGTGTTTCACGTGAAACCGCGTATCGTCCGGGCGGGATTCCCCTCCCCGTCGGCCGTGGGGACGATGGGTGCCGGACACCTCGTACAACCGCACAGGCCGAGCCGCGAGCGGCGGTCCGGATGAGCTCACCCCGGCATGCAGGTGGGTGGGCCGGCGCTGCCTGCCGGCTCCTCACCAAGCCGCTTGCCGGGATGTGCCACCCAGGGTTCTCCGCACGATCCTCCACAGCCCCCAAGTTGGTGACGTAGACCGGGTGGGTGGCCATGTCGGTCCACCTGCCAGCTTGCGGGGTGGGTCTAGCAACTCCGTGGGCGACGGCTCAGCCGAATCGAGTGATCGCCGCGTGGGGTTCGTTCTTTTCGGGCCTGGCTGCACTCGCAGCCGTCCTTGCGGCACTCACGTCAGGCGCGGACTTCGGTGCAACCTCCCCGTCGCCACCCCATGTCGGTGGTGGACGGCCGGCCCGCGCTCCACACGCCCAGTCGTCACCCATTGTGGGTGGGTCGACCTGGTGGGCAGTCGTGCTGGTCCACCAACCCGCATGCATGCCGAGATGGACCACGCCACGGACCTCCGCACGATCGCCCACCATTACCCGGTGCCGGTGACATACGACAGGGTGGGCAGCCATGTCCGGCTCGCCCACCGGCTGGTGAGGTGGACCCACCAAATGCTCTGGTGACGGCTCAGCCGGTGTGCGGTGGCTTTGTCTCCGTCGGCCCTTCGGTGTCAACGGCCCAGTGGGGTGGCGACGTACGTCTCGGCGCGGATCTTCGTGCGGTCCCCACTTCGCCCGTCCTCTCACGGCACCCGGCCGTAACGGAGTCCCCAGGGGAAGCGGGCAGGCGTCCAGCACGCCCGCCCGCTGGACTCATCAGTCACCGATACGCAAGAGAGGGAGGAGCTGGAAACCTGCGGTGGCGGGTCGGCTCGTCACACGCTCCGCTGGGCCATGTTTCACGTGAAACGGCGCGGGCGGCGTCAGGGGGGAGTGGAACGGGAGGACGGGGGTCAGGAGGACAGGGACTTGAGGGTCTGCCGGATGTCGGCCACGAAGGTGTCGACATCTTCGGCGGAGGTATCGAAGGCCGTCATCCAGCGCACGATTCCGAGCGAGGCGTCCCACAGGTGGAACAGGTATCGCGCCTGGAGTTCGGCGATGGCCTCGGCCGGCAGGGCGGCGAAGACGGCGTTGGACTCGACCGGCCACGTGATGTCCAGGCCGGGGAGGCCGGCGACACCATCGGCCAACCGGCGCGCCATCGCGTTGGCGTGCTCGGCGTTGCGCCGCCACAGCTCCTCGGTCAGCAGCGCGGAGACCTGGGCGGAGACGAAGCGCATCTTGGAGGCGAGCTGGAGCGTCTGCCGCCGCAGGTACGGCCCTGCCTCCGCGAGGTCGGGACGCAGGACGATCACGGCTTCGCCCACGAGGGCGCCGTTCTTGCTGGCGCCGAAGCTGACGACGTCCACCCCGGCGTCGGTGGTGAGCGCCCGCAGTGAACAGCCGAGGTGGGCGGCGGCGTTGGCCAGGCGGGCGCCGTCCATGTGGAGCAGCATGCCGTTGTCGTGAGCCGTCGCGGCGATCTCCGCGACCTCGTCGATGGTGTAGCAGGTGCCGAGCTCGGTCACCTGGGAGATGGACACCACGCTCGGCTGGACCTCGCTGATGTTGCCCCGGCCGCCGAGCCGCGCGGTGATGTCTCCCGGAGTCAGCTTCCCGTCGCGTGTCGGGACGGTGACGAGCTTCACCCCGAGCACCCGCTCGCTCGCCCCCGTCTCGTGGGTGGCGATGTGCGCGGTCTCGGGGCAGACGATCGCCTCGTACCGGCGTCCCAGCATCATGCTCAGCGACAGCATGTTGGCCCCGGTGCCGTTCAGCACGACGAGGCTGGTGGCCTGCTCGCCGAATTCGGAGCGCACCTGTCCGGCCAGGGAGGCGGTCCAGTCGTCGTCGCCGTACGCGGGGGCGTCGCCGGCGTTGGCGGCGGCCACGGCCGCGAGGACGGCCGGGTGCGCCCCGGCGTGGTTGTCGCTCGCGAAGCTCTTGGAGTGAAGCTGTTCGATCACGCCCGCAAGGCTACGCCCGCGCCCTGCTGACCTGCGGACCGGTACGCCACCAGAACAAGATCGGCGAGTTCGTCATGGCCGCCTGTACGCCGCCGCTCCGCTCACCTGAGGACCGGTAGCGCCCATCTGCACCCGCTCAGCGGGCTCGTCGAATGGCTGCCTGGAGGAGACCGTGGCAGATGGCGCTGAGGTCCTGGCCGGCGGCTTCCACGGCCATCGGCAGCAGGGACGTCTCGGTCATCCCGGGGGCGACGTTGACCTCGAGGAAGTGCGGCTGCCCGGTGGCGTCGACGATGAGGTCGGTGCGGGACAGGTCGCGCAGCCCGAGGGCGGTGTGCGCGGTGACGGCCAGTTGGGCGCACGCTTCGGCGACCTCCGGCCGGAGCCGCGCGGGGGCGAAGAACTCGGTGCGCCCGGCCGTGTAACGCGCCGAGTAGTCGTACACGCCCTCGTCGGCGACGATCTCCACCGGCGGCAGGGCGGTGGGCCCGTCGCCGAGGTCGACCACCGAGACCGCGACCTCGACCCCCTCGATGTACTGCTCGATGAGCGCGGTGTCGCCGTAGGCGAAGCAGCCGACCATGGCCGCGGGCAGCTCGTCGGCCTTGCGGACGATGGAGCCGCCCAGCGCCGACCCGCCGTGCGACGGCTTGACGAACAGCGGCAGCCCGAGCCGTTCGATGATGCGCCCGAGCACGGCCGAGGCGCCCAGGTCGTGGAAGGTCTCCTTGGGGAGCACGACCGCGTCGGGCGTGCGGACGCCGACCGAGCGGACCATCGTCTTGGCCGTGGGCTTGTCGAAGGCGATGCGGCAGGCCTGCGGACCGGCGCCGACGTAGGGCAGGTCGAGCAGTTCGAGCACCGACCGGATGGCGCCGTCCTCCCCGCTCCCGCCGTGGAGCGTCACGAAGACCACGTCGGGCGGATCGGCCAGCACGGAGGGCACCAGGCTCGCGTCGGTGTCGCGTGTCTCGACGTCGACCCCGGTCGCACGAAGCACCTCGCTCACGCGGCGGCCCGAGCGCAGCGAGACCTCGCGCTCGTAGGACAGCCCGCCTGCCAGCACCAGCACATGGCCGAGATCGCTCATCAAGGACCTTTCTTACCGCTTGGTCTTTCCAGGGGCAGGCGCCGCCGGGGGAGCCGGCGCCTGCCGCACGTCATCTTCAGGCTAGGTCGGGCCCGGGGGTGTCGACCCCACCGTGGACGGGAGCGGACCCGGTGCCGAACGTGTCGCGCATGAGCAGTTCCTGCTGGATCACGCCTGCGAGCCTGCGGACGCCCTCGCGGATGCGGTCGGGCTCGGGGTAGCAGTACGACAGGCGCATGTGCCGCGCGCCGGAGCCGTCGGAGTAGAAGCCCGTGCCGGGTACGAACGCCACCCGCTCGGCGACGGCGCGGGGCAGTATGGCCTTGGAGTCGAGCCCTTCAGGGAGGGTCATCCAGACGAAGAAGCCGCCGGCGGGCCGCGTCCACACACAGCCGGGGGGCATCAGGGCGTCCATCGCGCCGAGCAGAGCGTCGCGCCGCTCGCGGTACAGCTCGCGGAATGCCTTGATCTGCTCGCGCCACGGCTGGGTCGCGAGGTACTGCCCCACGGTGAGCTGGGTGAAGGTGGAGTGCGACAGCACGGCCGACTCCAGGGCGAGCACCAGCTTGTCGCGCACGGCGTGCGGGGCCAGGGCCCAGCCGACGCGGAAGCCCGGGGCGAGCGTCTTGGAGAACGACCCGAGATAGACCACGCCTTCGGGATCGTCCGCGCGCAACGCGCGCATCGGCTCGCCGTCGAAGCCCAGCAGGCCGTACGGGTTGTCCTCGACGACCAGCACACCGGCCCGCCGGCAGATCTCCAGCACCTGGCGGCGGCGCGACGCGCTGAGCGTGACACCGGCCGGGTTCTGGAAGGTCGGCACGGTGTAGAGGAACTTGATGCGACGGCCCTGCCGGGACAGTGCGTCGATCGTCTCGGCGAGCGCGGCGGGGTCGAGGCCCTCGTCGTCCATGGTCACGTGGACCACCGACGCCTGGTAGGCCGCGAACGTGCCCAGGGCGCCTACGTAGGAGGGGCCCTCGGCGAGGACCACGTCGCCGGGGTCGATGAAGATACGGGTGATCAGGTCGAGGGCCTGCTGGGAGCCGACGGTGACGACGACGTCGTCCGGGCCGGCCTCGATGCCCTCCAGGCGCATGACCTCGCAGATCTGCTCGCGCAGGTGCGGGTCGCCCTGGGCGGAGCCGTACTGCAGGGCCACGGTGCCGCGGTGGGCCACCAGGTCGGCGACGATCTCGCCGACGGTGTCGAGGGGGAGGGCCGTGACGTACGGCATGCCGCCGGCCAGCGAGACCACCTCGGGCCTCGATGCGACGGCGAAAAGAGCTCGGATCTCGGAGGCCACCATGCCGGCAGCCCGTGCGGCGTACCGATCGATGTAGGCGTCGATGCGCGACCCGTGGGCCGCGGTCCTCCGACCGTGATCCTGCTCTTCCGTCACGGTCCACCTCCTAGGGCATAGCCGAGCTAGGTTCATTGCGGAGTGACCAGCCTACGGCAGGCATCCTCGAAACCCTTCCGTATTTCTTCACTTCACCGGCACTACGGACATTTCTCCGCCGATTTCTGGGGTGGACATTGAGGCCGCGGAGTAGGTCCCCTCGTCGTCGCCCCGCACACCCCTGGAGTCCTCCGCCGAGGGGCCGGAGGAAACGCGCGCGGCGGTCCGCAGAGCTTCGCGGCGCCGGGGAACGGCGTCCGCCCTGCTCGGCGCCCCGCGGCGGCGACAGGCCGCGCGGGCCCGGCTCGCAGGACCGGCGTATCCCGCTTTCACTCGGCTACCATGCCACTTTGGAGACGCCGTAAATTCGTGCGCATTTCCGCCCACACTCGCGTCGTCTCGCAAGGATTGGGGGCCTCGAGGTGTCGCGTCGGCTGGTGAACGTCACGCTGGACAACCTTGATGATCTGCCGCGCCGCTGCCGACGGTGTGTCTTCTGGGAGCTCGACCCGGTAAGCGGCGAGCGGGCCCAGCTGGCCGGCGATCCGGGGCTGGAGAAGGAGGCGTGGATCTCCGCGACCCTGCTCGAGTGGGGCAGCTGCGGCAAGATCTGCTACGTCGACGGCGTGCCGGCCGGTTTCGTGCTCTACGCGCCCCCGCTCTACGTCCCTCGCTCGGTGGCCTTCCCCACCTCGCCGGTCAGCGCGGACGCCGTCCTGCTGATGACCGCGCACATCATCCCCGAGTTCTCCGGGGGTGGGCTCGGCCGCATGCTGATCCAGGGCGTGGCCAAGGACCTGACGCGGCGCGGCGTCCGGGCGATCGAGGCATTCGGCGACCTCAAGTGGGAGCAGCCCGGCTGCGTCATGCCCGCCGATTACCTGCTCGCGGTCGGGTTCAAGACCGTCCGGCCGCATCTGCGCTTCCCGCGGCTGCGGCTGGAGCTCAAGACCGCGGCGTCGTGGCGTGAGGACGTCGAGGTGGCACTGGAGCGTCTCCTGGGGTCCATGACTCCTGAACGGGCGCTACGCCCCGTCTGAGGCGATCTGAGCCCCGCGCCGTCCCACGCACCACGCCTCCCACGCACCACAGCTCCCTGCGCACCACCGGCCCGACCGCACCCCGGCCCAGCGCACAACAAGAGCCACCCGCATGGACGGACCCCCAAAGCCGTACGGAGCTTCCGGTACGAACAGAGCCCCCCGCGCCGATGGGCGCGGAGGGCTCTGCTGGGTGGGGTGCCGCCCGGAAGGAGGCGGCGGGGTGGTACGGCTCGCACGGTTGCGGACGGCACGAGCCGCAGGGGCGCCTAGATGACGCCGTCGAGCTCGCGGAGCAGCATGGCCTTCGGCTTGGCGCCGATGATCTGCTTCACGACCTCTCCACCCTTGTAGACGTTCAGCGTCGGGATCTGGAGTACGCCGTAGTCGCGCGGAGTCGCCGGGTTCTCGTCGATGTTGATCTTGACGATGGTGAGCTTGTCGGCGTGCTCGGCGGCGATCTCCTGAAGGACGGGCGCGACCTGGCGGCACGGGGCGCACCATTCGGCCCAGAAGTCCACGAGCACCGGCTTGTCGCTCTTGAGCACCTCGGCCTCGAAGGTGGCGTCGGTTACGGACTTGATGTCGCCCACGGTGTTCTCCCCTTAACTGGTGGCGGTGGCGGTTGCGTTGTCCGCGAGCCAGCGTTCGGCGTCGATCGCCGCCGAACAGCCGGTGCCCGCGGCGGTGATGGCCTGGCGGTAGGTGTGGTCGACGACGTCGCCGCAGGCGAAGACGCCGTCCAGGTTGGTCCTGGTGCTCTGCCCCTCGACCTTGATGTAGCCCTCGTCGTCCAGTTTGAGCTGTTCCTTGAACAGGGCGCTGCGCGGGTCGTGCCCGATGGCGACGAACAGGCCGCCGACGGCCAGCTCGGTCTGCTCGCCGGTGTTCACGTCGCGGACGACGACGCCGCTGACCCGGTTCTCGCCGATGATGTCGACGACCTGGCTGTCCCAGAGGAAGCGGATCTTCTCGTTCGCGAAGGCGCGGTCCTGCATGATCTTGCTGGCGCGCAGCTCGGAACGGCGGTGGATCACCGTGACCGTCCGGGCGAACCGGCTGAGGAAGGTGGCCTCCTCCATGGCGGTGTCGCCGCCGCCCACGACCACGATGTCCTGGTCGCGGAAGAAGAAGCCGTCACAGGTGGCACACCAGGAGACGCCGCGCCCGGACAGCCGCTTCTCGTTGGGCAGGCCCAGCTCGCGGTACCCCGAACCGGTGGCGACGATGACGGTCTTGGCCAGATAGGTCTCGGTGGGTGTCTTGACCACCTTGGGCGTCTGGGTCAGATCGACCTCGACGACGTCGTCCGCGACCAGCTCGGCGCCGAAGCGCTCGGCCTGCTTGCGGAAGTTGTCCATCAGGTCCGGGCCGAGGATGCCGTCCGGGAAGCCCGGGAAGTTCTCCACGTCGGTGGTGTTCATGAGCGCGCCACCCGCGGTGACCGAGCCCTCGAACACGAGGGGGTTGAGATCCGCGCGTGCCGCGTAGACCGCGGCCGTGTAGCCGGCCGGGCCCGACCCGATGATGATGACGTTACGGACGTCGCTCACGCCTCTCGCCTTTCTGCGCATGGTGGTCCCGGCGCGTCGCCGGTGTGCGTCGCCGCACGCTGCCCGGCTCTGGTTACCCGTTGGTGGATGCAGTGGCGTCAACAGATCCTAGGCGTCCGGGATTCCCGTCCCAGGAAAGCCGCGCCTTCCACAAGAAGAAGTCCTCCGCGGAACCCGCGGAGGACTTCTCACGACTCCGGATCGCGAACAGGCGGGCGCCCGCTCGCGAGCGGCCCTACTGCCAGCGGCTCACCGACGGCGGCCGCATGTTGCGGCAGTTGTCGTCCACGACGTACACCCAGACGGCGTTGTGCAGGCGGTTCTTCCAGAAAGCCATCACCGTGGCCTCGCTGCCCTCGTAGAAGGCCTGGTCGACGCCGATCGGGTTGGGATTCTTGCGCAGGCCGAGCTGGTCGCCCACCTGCTCGGAGATGCGGGTGATGCACCGCATCACCGCGGGATCGCTCGACTCGTCGCCGGTCGAGCCGGGGCCGTAGGCGCCGACGTAGGTGTTCAGCGGCCCCCTGAGCACCGTGTCGGAGTAGTTGAAGTCGCTGCTGGCGATCACGTACTTCCGGCCGGGATGGGTCGGACCCGTGGTCGAGACGTCCTTCGACGGCTCCGCGCCCGGCGCGGTGGTCGTGGGAGCCGGCAGGGCGTAGGAGTCCTTCCCGGCCCCTCCCTCGGTGCCCGTGGCCGACAGCAGGCCCGCCGACACCCCGGCGACGCTGATGACGACCGCGGCCGCCGCGCTCGCCATCGCGGGCAGTTGCCAGGAACGCCGCCGGGACGCCCTGCGGCGCCTGGCGGGGACGACCGTGCCGTCATCGGCCACGACGCCGAGGCGCACGACCTCCTGCGGCTCGGGGACCTGCGGCTCGGGGACCTGCGGCGCCGAGGGCCTTGGCGGCTCCTCCACGGCGGCCATCGCGGGCACGGCCCGCAACGGCGGCTCACCGACCGTCAAGGGCGGCTCCGGCGCGGTCTCCCATGGGGAATCCGGCATGGCCTCCCAGGGGGAGTCGGCCATGATGCGATCCCAGTCGGGCGCCTCGTCGAGCTTGAGCCCGCCACCGGACCGCCTGGTCTCGGCTTCGGCGCCTAGTGCCTTGTCGATGCGGAGCGCGACGCCCATGGGCATCGCGGGCACCGGCACTCCCGCGAGCATTTCGCGGACCGCAGCCAGGTCGGCGAGGCTCTCCCCACAGGGATCGCATACCGCGAGATGCTCGCGGACCCGCGCGGCCGTGGCGCCGTCGAGAAGACCCTCTGCCAGCTCGGCGAGGATCTCCATATCGTAGTGCGTATCACCCGTCACGAAGTTCTGCTCCCTTCGCGGATGAGACGCGAGTTAGGTCCGATCGGTTCCGCAGATGGGAAAGAATCGGGGCAAGTTTGGCACGGCCCCGCGCGCAGCGGCTCTTGACGGTGCCGGTCGGCACGCCCAGCACCTGGGCTGCGTCCTCGACCGAATATCCCATCATGTCGACCAGCACCAGCGCCGCGCGCTGGTCGGCCGGCAGAAGCTTGAGCGCGGCCGTGACCTCCATGGAGACGTCGCGGTCCCCTGTCTGGTCGGGCATCGGAGTGTCCCGCTCGGCCGCCTCGACGAGCTCGTCGTCGGCGACCGGCCGGATGGACTTGCGGCGCATGCGGTCGAGGCAGGCGTTCACGACGATGCGGTGGAGCCAGGTGGTCACGGCCGCTTCGCCGCGGAAGCTGTCGGCCTTGCGGTAGGCGGAGACGAAGGCGTCCTGCACGGCGTCGGCGGCCTCGTCGGGGTCACCGAGCGTACGCAGGGCAACCGCCCACATGCGGTCGCGATGGCGCCGGACGATCTCGCTGAAGGCGTGTGGATCGCCGCCGATATGGCTCGTCAGCAGGTCGGCGTCGGACAACGCGGACCGTGCGGCGTGCTGAGTAGCCGCCGGCGGGCTATCGGGAGGAGGGTTCACAACGCGTGTCCTGTTATGCCGATCCGGGAGAGTGCACCACTACGTCATAGATGGTGCCACGAAACTTCCCCTCAAAGGCCGGAAGGCGCGTAAACCAGATCAAAACGTACCGGCCGGTCGCCGCCTTCTCCGGTGTGAGGGTCACCGTGCCGGAGACGTTCTCCTGCTTGGCGGCTGTTTTCAGCGCCCCGAGGTCGGCCGAGTCGCCGACCCGCAGCTCGATGCTGGACCCGGGCGTGTCGCCCAGTGAGACCACCACATCGGCGATCGGCGTCGGCTTGCCCAGCTCGACGAGGAGGCCGACGCCCTTCTTCAGCCCGCCGAGTTCGGCGCTGTTGTACTTGTCGGTGTGCCACTCGGTGGAGGGTTTGCCGTCGATGGCCAGGGGGGCCCACTCGGGATGCTCGGAACGGTCGCTGCCCAGCGGGTCGAACCCGTTGGCGCTCGCCGGCCGCACCGTTGTGATCTTGGGCTGGGACGCCTGCGAGGGGGAGGCGGACGCGGAGTGCACCGGAGGGCGCTTGCCGAGGCTCTGCCCCAGGGTCCACGCGCCGACGCCGACCGCCACGATGACCAGCAGGACCACGACCGTGATCACGACGCGCCCCGCGACCCCGCCGGAACGGCGCGGCATGGGCGCCATGGGCGGACGCTGGTGCGCGGTGGTGTGCGACTGGCGGGGCGGCTCGGTGTCGGGCGGGGCCTCCGAGCGCAGGGTCACCGCGGGAGGCGTCGACGAGACCGGCACGGGCGCGGGCCGCGGCACCTCGGCGAGCGCCTCGGCCACCTGGGCCGGGGTCGCCAGCGCGGGCAGCCCCCGCCGCGGCTCCTGCATCAGGGCACGGCAGGTGATCGCGTCGAGGAAGCCGGGGACGCCGGCCGTGACCTGGCGCGGCGTGCAGACCTTGCCGTCGTCCATCGGCGCGGGCGGCAGGTCGACGTCGCCGTCACCCGGCCAGGTTCCCGTCAGCGCGGTGTACAGCAGGCGGCCGAGCCCCTGGGCGTCCTCGCGGGCGGCGCTGTCGCTCTCGATGTCGCTGAGGGAGGCGTCCACGGCCAGTCCGAGCAGCTTGACCGTGCTGCCGGCCGTCCAGATGAGACGGTCGGGGGTCAGGCACAGGTGGGCCAGGCCCGCCTCGTGGGCGTGCGCGACCGCCTCGGCGGCCTCGGCCACCAGCGCGGCGGCCCGCTCGGGCGCCATCGGCCCGGAGGACACCATGTCGGTCAGGGACTCGCCGGTGACCCACTCGCTGACCACGTACGCCTGGCCGTTCTCCTCGGCGGCGTCGAAGACCTGCGTCAGCCGGGGGTCGGTCAGGCGGCTGGCCCTGCGGGCCGCGGTGACGACCTCGGACACGCGGTCGAAGTCGGGGTCCAGCGTGAGGACGCAGACGGGCCGCGCGAGCACCTCGTCGATGGCCTTCCACAACGTGGCGCCACCCGACTCGCTGACGCGGTCTTCCAGGCGGAACCGGTCGGCCAGTCGGCCGCCGGGCTCCACGGCCGGGGCGCTCATGAGGTGATCCTCTCCCTGGTCGCGGGCGATGTCCGTGCGAATGCCCCCACGCCCCTCCTGCTCCTCGTCAGCCGGCGGCACACGATCGTCACCGTGCGCCGGGCACCATCGTAGTCCGGCGCGGGTCTCGTCCGTGTTGCCCTTTGAACACGGGCGAACCGGACTTCCGGGTTACCTATGACTAGCGGCCTACCCGCCCCGCCACAAGTCCAATGATCGAGCTGATCTCGGCGATGCGCATGCGGTGCGAGGTCACCAGGTAGAGCGCCCCGCCGAGCCCACCCCCCGCCACCAGCATGATGGCCGAGCTGAGCGGCGTGACGCCGGCGAACTCCGTGATCGCCCACAACGCGGCCAGCGCGACGACCGCCGCGGGGATGGCGGCGGTGTACATCCGCGAGAGCCCGGAGGCGACGATGCGCCCGCCCAGCCCGCCGCCCACCTTCCGGCTCGCGAGCGTCCAGGCGACCGTCCCGCCGACCACGTACGCCGCGGTGAAGGACGCGGCGAGCCCCATGACGATCAGCCGCGGCGGCAGCGTGAGGTAAAGGATGTAGCTCACCGTCGCGTTGACCGCGAGGTTGCCGGCGGCGACGAGCGCCGGGGTGCGGGTGTCGCCGAAGCTGTAGAACACCCGCAGCAGCAGCTGGTAGATCGAGAACGGCACCAGCGCGAGCCCGAAGACCTGCAGGACGTTGCCCATGTTCACCGCGTCGTCGACCGACGTGCTGCCGTGCCCGAAGATCAGCACCGTCACCGCGGGGCCGAGGACCATCAGCAGCAGCCCGCACGGCACGATCACGCACGACACCAGGCGCACGCCGGAGGCGAACTCCTCGCGGATGGCGCCGTACTCGCCCTCGTGCACGTACCGGCTCATGCGGGGGAGCATCGCGGTGATCACCGAGACCGCGATGATGCCGTAGGGCAGCTGGAAGAGCTGGAAGGCGTAGCTGTAGGAGGCGATGCCGGCGACGTGCTCTTTCCCGGCCTTCGCCGTGGCGCCGGTCGCCAGGTTGGTCGTGACGATGTAGGAAACCTGGTTGAGCAGGACGAACGCGAGCGTCCACACGCCGGCCCGGCCCATCTCGCCCAGCCTGGCGTTGCGCAGGTCGAACCGGGGCACGAACCTGAACCCGGCGCGGTGCACCGAGATCACCAGGACGATCGACTGGATGACGATGCCCGCCGTGGTGCCGAGCCCGAGAAGGGCCAGGTCGGAGCCGGTCACCGCGTGGAGGTTTCCGCCCGCGCGGCTCACGAAGTGGTAGAGCAGGCCGACCCCGATGACCACGACGTTGTTCAGCACGGGCGCCCACATGGGCGCCGCGAACCGATCGCGGGTGTTCAGGATGGCGCCGGCGATCGCGCCGATGCCGAAGAAGGCGATCTGCGGCAGGATGTAGCGCGCCAGCGTGGTGGCGACCTCGGCGTCGAGCGCCGGCAGGTCGGTGGTCAGCAGCCCGATCAGCAGCGGCGCGCACAGCACGCCCACCACCGCGATCACCACCAGGGCGAGCGTGGCCACGGTCATCAGCCGCTGCTCGTAGGCGCGCCCGCCGTCGGCGTCGTGCTTCTGCGCCTTGACGATCATAGGGACGATGACGCTGCTGAGCACGCCGCCGATGAGCAGGTCGAACAGGATGAACGGGATCGTGTACGCGATGTTGTAGGCGTCGCCCAGGGCGGCGACGCCGATGGCCGAGGCGAGCACCGCCGTGCGCACGAAGCCGGTCAGGCGGGACACCATGGTGCCCGCGGCCATGATCGCGCTGGCGCGCAACATCCGGCTCATGAAGGCCCCTCTCGCTGCTGTGCCGGTTCGGGTACGGACTGGGGCCGGCCGCGTATGGCGCCCCGCGTCCTGGCCGCCTTGCGTGAGCGGCGCCGCAGGACGCGCAGCAGCACCGCGGCGAGCATCACGGCCACGGCCGCGCCCACGATCACCAGCGCGATGGCGGCGTACCCCGTGGTGCGCACCGAGACCTCGACCGGAGCGCCGTAGCGGATGCCGTCGGCGGTGGTGAGCTGCACCTTCACCGTCGTGTCGCCGCCGTTGCCGTTGACGGTCATCGGGATGTCGATCGGCCGCGTCTTGCCGGGACTGATCGTCACCGGCGACTCGTAGGGGCCGATGGTGAGCAGCTTGCGGTCGCCGGAGGTGATCCGCACGCCGACGGTGACCTCCTGGTCGCCGAGGTCGTTGCGGATGCTGATCGGCACGGTGCCGTTCTTGCCGGCGAGCGTGCGCCCTTCGCGGCCGGTGATCGAGACGGCGTCGGTGCGGGTGGTCACGGCCGCGTCGAGCTGCTTGAGCAACGGCCCGGCCGCGCCGGCGCGGCCGCGCCAGGCCGTCGAGGCGGCGCGGAGCACGGCGGTGTCGAAGACCCTGCGGTGGTCGGCGCTGACCGTGGCGGTCAGCTCGGCCCGCCTGCTGAGCTTTCTGACCCCGCCGATGTAGGCCCGGCTCAGCTCGGCCTGGCGGTCCTTGTCGGTGTAGACGAGGTCGGTGCGGGGGATCGCGGTGTCGGCCGAGGGCTTCACCGAGCCCAGGGAGACGGGCTTGAGCCAGGGCGCCGAGGCCGCCGTCTTGAGCAGCGCGGTGACGAAAGCCGGGTCGGGATTCCACCGGCGCGGCGGCGCCGCGACGACCGCGCGCGACTCGGTGGGGCGCTCGGCGCTGATCATCGCGGTCTCGGCGAGGAAGCGCTGGGTGGTGAGGGCCGTCACGCCCGGCCCGGAGGTGCCGGTCGTCGCGACCAGCCCGCTCAGCACGGGGTCGGCCAGCAGCACGCGCACCGGCCGCTTGACGGTGTCCACCGTGGCGGCGGAGTCGGGGGTGTAGGTGACGGGGGTGCTCGGGGGGAGCGCCGAGGCGTTCAGCAGCACCGTGCGCACGTCGCCGACGGCCAGGACGTCCAGCGCGTCGCGGTCGATCACCCCGGCCGCCGGCCAGTTCACGGCGGTGGTGACGTCCTTGCCGAGCGCCTCGGTGGCGACGGCGGCGCCCTGCTTGAGCGCGGTGCCGGTGAGGGTGTCCATTCCGTGGTGGTTGACCGCGGTGATGTCCGGATCGGCGTAGGGAAGGGCGGACACGGGGGCGTCCTGCAAGGCGGTGCGCAGCCGCTGGAGCCATTGCGATGTGGTCTGGTCGCCCGGCCGGCTCTCGGCCTTGTCGCCGGACTTGAGGGTGTACTCCTTGGCCATGGCCTGGGCGTCGTCGAGCACCGCCGGGTCGACGAACCAGGTCACGCCCTTGGCGGAGGTCTCGGCCAGCTTGAGGATCTTGCCCAGGCGGCCGTTGTCGGCCACGGCGTCGTGCAGGGCGTCGTCCACGAAGGTGGCGTCGTCGCCGCGGTGGGGCTGGTCGGCGAGGGGGAGCGCCCAGGAGATCTTCGTGCGGGCGACCTGCTGGCCGGCGGGGGCGTAGGGCAGGAACGTGCGCTGCGCGGCGAGCGGCCGCCCGGCCGCGTCGATGATCTGGATGGTGAGGGGATAGACGCCGAAGCGGAATATGCCGAGCTTCGCCGGGGTGGTGGCGAACTCGAAGGGGACCTTCTGCGAGGCCACCAGCTGGCCGACCACCAGGGACTCGCGGGTGGAGTCCAGCATGGGGCCGCCGTCGGCGAACGCCTGCATCTCGGCGCGGGTGGCGAACGGCTGGCGGGAGAAGCGCAGTTGGAGCGTGAGGGAGTTGAGGGTGGTGCCGCCGGTGTTGGCGACGGCCCCGGAGATCTTCAGTTCGGTGGTGGAATCGCGGGGCGCCTGGGGCGTGATCGAGTTGACCACGATCTGGGTCTCCTGCCGGCCCGACGTCGAGGCGTCAGCCTGGCGGACCCGGGCCGTGGTCTGCGCGTCGGCCGCGAGGCCCCGGGGCGCGGTCGCGGCGTGGGCGGGGCGTGCCTGGGGCGCGGCGGCGACCTGTGCGGCTCCCGCCCCGGCCGGACCGGCCGAGGCACCGGCGACGGCCGCCGGCGTGAGGAACGCGGCGGTCAGCGCGACGATCAGGGCGGCTCCGCGGGTCACGTGCCGGCCAGGGGTGGAGTTGGGCGCACGCCCAGAATGGTATGGCCTAAAGCAGAGCGGGCGGCGATTCGCAGCGGGGGGCGCCCCTCACCGGCCGCACCTCGCGCGTGCCCGGCATGCGCACCGTCCTGTGCCGGGGGGACTCCAGGTCGACGTGCTTGCCTCGCGTGAGAGACAGCAGGTCAAGGACCCTCAGACGCAGTGCCGTGCGCCGTTCGCCGGTCGGGGTGTAGACCAGGGCGTCGGGGTCGCCGTGCTCGGCCAGGCGCTCGTCGATCAGCACGGTGAGGTCGTCCGGGAGCAGCAGGGGTGACACGCTTGTCGCGGCGTAGTCGGTGGCGGAGTTCACCAGGAAGGCGGGCGCGGGACGCACCCGGCGGGCGCCGAGCAGGGCCCCGACGGCTCCCGGCCGCGGAGGCGAGGCGACCGTGGTGACCACGGCCACGGGCTCGCGCTGGTTGCGGGTGGTGACCTCGTAGACCGTCACCCGAATGCACGAAGCGGGGTCGACGTGGAGAATGGCGGGGAGGTCGTCGGCGCATGTCAAGGCGCGGGGAAGCCGTACGATCTCATGGTGGATCTGGTGGGACAGGAGCCGGCGGTGGATCGCGAGGGCGTCTTTCATCTCTCGTGCTCCTTGTCTTGTCCGGGTGCCCCCGACAGACCTACGACCGACCGTAACCTGGTGATCGCTCGGGGTGTATCCCCGGGTGGGTTACACCAGGGCTAGCTCGGAGATCTGCTTCCGTAACCGAAGGACCTACCCAGCTTGTCCGTCTCAAATCTGAGCGTTAGTCAGCAGAGGGCCGTGATCGACCTATTTCGGCGGATCGCCCCGATCGCCGATGAGCTCGGCGACCTGTTCGCCGCGCACCGGCACGAGCTCGCCGTCGTCGGCGGCTCGGTTCGCGACGTCTTCCTCGGCCGCATCGGCAACGACCTCGACCTGACCACCGACGCGCGCCCAGAGCGGGTGCTGGAAATCGTCAAAGACTGGGCCGACTCCATCTGGACCATCGGCATCGACTTCGGCACGGTCGGCGTCCGCAAGGGCAACTGGGTCCTGGAGATCACGACCTACCGCAGCGAGTCCTACGACCCCAAGTCGCGCAAGCCCGAGGTCGTCTACGGCGACACCCTCGAAGCCGACCTGGAGCGCCGTGACTTCGCGGTCAACGCCATGGCCGTGCGGCTCCCCGGGCACGAGTTCGTCGACCCGTACGGCGGCCTGTCCGACCTGTCCGCCAAGGTGATGCGCACCCCGGGCACGCCCGAGCAGTCCTTCGACGACGATCCGCTGAGGATGCTCAGGGCCGCCCGCTTCGCCTCCCAGCTCGGCTTCACCGTCGACCCCGCCGTGGTCGCCGCCATGACCTCGATGGCCGACCGCATCGAGATCGTGTCCGCCGAGCGCATCCGCGACGAGCTCGACAAGCTGCTCTGCGGCGACGACCCGCGATCCGGCCTCGGGCTCCTGGTCGACACCGGCCTGGCGGCCCACGTCCTGCCCGAGCTGCCCAAGCTGCGGCTCGAGATCGACGAGCACCACCGCCACAAGGACGTCTACGAGCACACCCTCATCGTCCTCGAGCAGGCCATCGCCCTGGAGACCGCCGGGCCCGACCGCGTCCTGCGGTGGGCGGCCCTGCTGCACGACATCGGCAAGCCCAAGACGCGGCGGTACGAGGAGGCCGGACGGGTCTCCTTCCACCACCACGAGGTCGTGGGCGCCCAGATGGTCAAGAAGCGCCTCGGCGAGCTGCGCTTCCCCAAGGACGTCGTCGCCGACGTCTCCCAGCTGGTCGAACTGCACCTGCGCTTCCACGGCTACGGCACCGGCGAGTGGACCGACTCCGCCGTGCGCCGGTACGTCCGCGACGCCGGCCACCTGCTGGAGCGGCTGCACAAGCTCACCCGCGCCGACTGCACCACCCGCAACAAGCGCAAGGCGCAAGCCCTGTCGCGCACCTACGACGACCTGGAAGTGCGCATAGCCCGCCTCGCCGACGAGGAGGAGCTGGCCAAGATGCGGCCCGAGCTGGACGGCAACGAGATCCAGCAGGTCCTCGGCGTCGGCCCGGGCCCCGTGGTCGGCAAGGCGTACAAGTTCCTGCTGGACATGCGCCTCGACCAGGGGATCGTCGGCAAGGACGCCGCCCGGGAAGCCCTCCTGACCTGGGCCCGCGACCAGGACCTCCTCCCCGGCTCGGCCTGACCGTCCTGGGAGGGCCCTGCTCGCCGATCTCGGTGGACGGGTTGCCGAGGCGGAGGCGGGCCCCGATTAGGGTGGCGGGATGGACGCCGAGAAGCTGCGCGAGCTCGACCGCAGGCACCTGTGGCACCCGTACACCGCCGCGGCCGCGGCGGTGGCGGCGCACCCGGTGACCAGGGCCGAGGGCGTCCGGCTGACGCTCGCCGACGGCCGTGAGCTCATCGACGGGATGTCGTCCTGGTGGTCGGCGATCCACGGGTACGGGCACCCTCGGCTGGACGCGGCGGTACGCGACCAGCTCGGCGATATGGCGCATGTGATGTTCGGCGGCCTCACCCACGAGCCGGCCGTCCGCCTGGCGCGGCGCCTGGCCGAGATGACCGGCCTCCCCAAGGTCTTCCTCGCCGACTCCGGGTCGGTGGCCGTCGAGGTCGCGATCAAGATGGCCGTGCAGGCCACCGGTAAAAGCCGCCTGCTCACCGTGAAGGGCGGGTACCACGGCGACACCTTCGGGGCGATGTCGGTCTGCGATCCGGTGAACGGCATGCACCACCTGTTCGGCGGCGTCCTTCCCGCCCACGTCTTCGCCGATCGTCCCCCCGCCGACTACGGCCTGCGCCCCGGAGCCCCCTCGGCCTCGGCGTCTCGCCGCCGGCCGGCCGGACCGGAGATCTCCGGCGGATCGTCGGAGCCGGCGATCCCAGGCGTCTCGG
This sequence comes from Sphaerisporangium rhizosphaerae, assembly GCF_042665155.1. Classification (NCBI taxonomy): domain Bacteria; kingdom Bacillati; phylum Actinomycetota; class Actinomycetes; order Streptosporangiales; family Streptosporangiaceae; genus Sphaerisporangium; species Sphaerisporangium rhizosphaerae. Next base: position 81,547 of record NZ_JBHTCG010000037.1, read on the forward strand.
CCGAACCGGCGATCCCCGACGAGGCCTATCTGCGCCATCTCGACGTGATGGTCGCACAGCACGCCGGTGAGCTGGCGGCGATCATCGTCGAGCCGGTGGTGCAGGGCGCGGGCGGCATGCGGTTCTACCATCCCGCCTACCTGCGCAGGCTGCGGGAGCTGGCCGACGAGCACGGCATCCTGCTCATCGCCGACGAGATCGCGACCGCCTTCGGACGCACGGGCGAGATGTTCGGCTGCGACCACGCGGGCGTCCGGCCGGACATCATGTGCGTGGGCAAGGCCCTGACCGGCGGCTACCTGACCATGGCCGCCGCCCTGTGCACCGAGGAGGTGGCCGAGCGCATCGGGGTGCTCATGCACGGTCCGACCTTCATGGCCAACCCGCTGGCCGCGGCGGTCGCCGACGCCTCCCTCACCCTGCTGGGCGAACGGCCCTGGCAGGAGGAGGTCAAGCGCATCGAGGCCGCGCTCGCCGAGGGCCTGGCCCCCGCCGCGGGCGCTCCCGGCGTCCGGGACGTCCGCGTCCTGGGGGCGATCGGCGTGGTCGAGACCGCCGAGCCGGTGGACGTGGAGAAGATGCAGAATGTCGTGATGGCGCACGGCGTCTGGCTGCGCCCCTTCGGCAGCCTCCTCTACACCATGCCGCCCTACTGCACCGGCCCCGGCGACCTCGCCGCGATCACGGGGGCGATGACGGCCGCCGTGGCCACGCTGAGCCCCTGATCCACGCTCGGCCGAACGGGGCCGGGTGGCACCGGCGTGCGACGGAGGTTCAGCGAGCGGCCTGCTGCGGCTGGGCGGGGCGGGTGGTGACGCCGACGACCAGCCGGTAGACCACGGCGCTGGCGACGTACCCGACGGAGGCGATCAGCAGGACCGTGTACGACTTGCCGTTGGCCGGCAGGAAGAGCGCGGCGGCCGCGGCGGCGGCGACCAGCATGCCGTTGAAGAGCATGTCGTAGATGGAGAAGACCCGCCCGAGATAGGCGTCCTCGACGTCGCGCTGCACGATCGTGTCGGTGCAGATCTTCACGCTCTGCCCCGTCACGCCGAGGACGAAGCCCATGGCCACGAAGCCGATCTCCTGGAACGGCAGGCAGAGCGCCAGCATCAGCACTCCTCCGGTGGCCAGCATGATCGGGATCCATGCCTCGGGGCGGAAGCGCTCGGTGGCCCACGGTGTGATGAGCGCGGCCATGAAGAAGCCGGCGCCGGAGCTCGCCAGCACGCCGGTGACCTCGTTCAGGCCGGCCTCGACGTCGGAGGTGAAGTAGTACCGGTAGAGCATCACGGTCATGACGATCGTCAGGCCGTACAGGAACCGGTGGGCGGCCATGCTGCCCAGCGCGGCCGCCGGAGCCCGCAGATGCACCACGTGGCGCGCACCGTCGATCAGGCCGCTCATGACGTGACGCACCGCCTGGCGGGCCTGCGGCAGGTTCGGGTCGAACGAGGGGCCGAGCAGATCCCTGTGCATGGTGGAGGCGATGAGGGCGCTCATTCCGAACACCACGCCCGAGACGATCAGCAGGCCGGCGGTGCCGCTGTGCTCGGGGCCGAAGGCCAGCCGGAGCAGATAGCCCGCGCCCGCGCCGACGAACGTGGCGACCGTGCCCGACGTCGGAGTGACGGCGTTGGCCAGCAGCAGGCGTTCCTCCTCGACCACGTGCGGAAGCGACGCGCTCAGCGCGGACAGGAAGAAGCGGTTGACGCCGAGCACCGCGAGGGCCGCCGCGTAGAAGCACCAGTCGGGGGTGCCCAGCGCCACGAGCAGCGCGGCCCCCAGGAGCAGCACGCCGCGGACGATCGGGGCGATGACCAGGATCTGCCGCCGTGACCAGCGGTCGATGAAGACCCCGGCGAAGGGCCCGAGCACGGAGTAGGGCAGCAGCAGCACCGCGAACGCGATGGCGGCCTCGGCGGCGCTCGTCTGCTTCTCAGGGGTGAAGAAGGCATAGCCGGCCACGGCGAACTGGAAGACGCCGTCCGAGAACTGCGAGACCAGGCGGGTGGCGTAGAGACGTCTGAAGTCCCGGCCTCGAAGGACGGCACGGAGGTCGGAGACGAATGACACGCGGGCCAGCCTACTGGGCACGTGTCGTGGAACACATCGGGAACAACCCTGATTCGGCCCCAACAGGTGATGAACCATCCCGGTCGATCCGGCCGCGGGAGCCGGTGCCGTCGCCTCCTCGGCCGACGGCCCACTGTGTCCGCGGTTCCGGTACCACGTGCGAGGTGGAGACAGGATTCCGGCGGATCCGCTTGGCGTCAGGTAGATGCTTGGCCCACCGGGAATGACGAATCATCACCTGGGTGTGACCGTTTTCCGGCCCGGCCGCCGTGAGAGCACTTCAGCGCAGTCCGTCTACCCGACATGATCACGTACCCTCGGTCACGTGACCCATGACGAACATGTCGTGCTTGTGAACGCGCGGGGTGAAGCGGTCGGCACCGCCGCCAAGACGGTCGTGCACGGGGCCGACACCCCGCTGCATCTGGCGTTCTCGTGCTATGTGTTCGACGGCGAGGGACGGGTCCTGCTCACCCGGCGCGCTTCGCACAAACGCACCTGGCCCGGAGTGTGGACCAACAGCTGTTGCGGACACCCGCTGCCCGGGGAGCCGCTGGCCGAGGCGGTCGGGCGCAGACTGTCCCACGAGCTCGGCCTGAAGGCCGACGACGTCGAGCTGATGCTCCCCGGTTTCGCCTACCGCGCGGTGATGCGGGACGGAACGGTGGAGAACGAGATGTGCCCGGTCTACCGGGCCGTGGTGTCCGCCGAGCCGTCTCCGAACCCCGAGGAGGTCGGCGACGCCCGCTGGATGCCGTGGAAGGAGTTCACCGACGACGTCATGTGCGGCCTGCTGGCGATCTCACCGTGGTGCGGGGAACAGGTGCCGCTGCTGGCGGCCCTCGGCTCCGACCCTTATACCTGGCCCACCGCCGACCCCGCCGACCTGCCGCCCGCCGCCCGCGTCCCGTCCTCAGGGACCTGACGCACCTGCTCACGCAAGGCGCCCGAGATGCGGAAGGCGCCCATGGTTTCACGTGGAACCATGGGCGCCTTCTGTTTCGGCGAAGCCGGGCCAGGCCCGGAAGAGGCTTCGTGGTCAGCGCTCGACTTCGCCGCGGATGAACTTTTCAACGGCGTCGCGCGCGTCGTCGTCGGAGTACTGCTCCGGCGGCGACTTCATGAAGTAGGACGACGCCGACAGAATGGGGCCGCCGATGCCGCGGTCCATGGCGATCTTGGCGGCACGGACGGCGTCGATGATGACGCCGGCGGAGTTCGGGGAGTCCCACACCTCGAGCTTGTACTCCAGGTTCAGCGGGGTGTCGCCGAAGGAGCGGCCCTCCAGGCGGACGTAGGCCCACTTGCGGTCGTCCAGCCACGGCACGTGGTCGGAGGGGCCGATGTGGACGTCGGCCTTCGCCATCTCGTGCGGGATCTGCGAGGTGACCGACTGCGTCTTGGAGATCTTCTTGGACTGGAGGCGCTTGCGCTCCAGCATGTTCATGAAGTCCATGTTGCCGCCGAAGTTGAGCTGGTAGGTGCGCAGCAGCTCGACCCCGCGGTCTTCGAAGAGCTTGGCCATGACGCGGTGGGTGATGGTGGCGCCGACCTGGGACTTGATGTCGTCGCCGACGATGGGGAGGCCGGCGTCGGTGAACTTCTGCGCCCAGACCGGGTCGGAGGCGATGAAGACCGGCAGCGCGTTGACGAAGCCGACGCCCGCGTCGATGGCGCACTGCGCGTAGTAGCGGTCGGCATCCTCCGAGCCCACGGGGAGATAGGAGACAAGGACGTCCGCCTTGGCGGCCTTGAGCGCGGCGACCACGTCGACCGGCTGCTCGTCCGACTCCTCGATCATCTCGAGGTAGTACTCCCCAAGACCGTCATATGTGGGGCCACGCTGCACGGTGACGCCGGTCGGCGGCACGTCGCAGATCTTGATGGTGTTGTTCTCCGAGGCGACGATCGCCTCGGACAGGTCGCGCCCGACCTTCTTGGCGTCGACGTCGAAGGCGGCCACGAACTGGACGTCACCGACGTGGTAGTCACCGAACTGGACATGCATCAGACCGGGCACCCGGACGCCGGGATCGGCGTCCCGGTAGTAATGCACGCCCTGGACCAGCGCTGCGGCACAGTTGCCGACACCGACGATGGCTACGCGCACGGAACCCATGGCACTCGCTCCTTTACTCGTTCGTCTCATCAGGAACGGGCTCGGCGTCCTGCGCCTGTGCCCTGTCCGCTCTTGCCCGGACGGCTTGCGCTCGTTCGGTATCGATCAACTCGTTCAGCCAGCGCACCTCGCGCTCGACCGATTCCAAGCCGTGGCGCTGTAATTCCAAGGTGTAGCTGTCGAGCCGCTCGCGCGTGCGGGCGAGAGCGGTGCGCACCCCGTCGAGCCGCTCTTCGAGGCGGCTTCTGCGGCCTTCGAGGATGCGCAGCCGGACCTCGGCCTCGGTGTGGCGGAAGAAGGCGAAGTGGACGCCGAAGCTCTCGTCCTCCCAGGAGGACGGGCCCGCCTGGGTGAGCAGCTCATGGAGCCGCTCCTTGCCTTCGGCCGTCAGCTTGTACACGATCTTCGACCGGCGCCCGGTGAGCGGCAGGCCGCTGTCGAGCGCGGTCTGCGACCCGGTGCCGGCGGCGGTCTCCTCCGGCGTCTCCTCGGCGATCAGCCCGTTCGCGAGCAGCTGCCGCAGGCAGGGATAGAGCGAACCGTAGGAGAACGCACGGAACATGCCGAGCAGGGCGTTGAGCCGTTTGCGCAGCTCGTAGCCGTGCAAGGGCGTCTCGTGGAGCGAGCCGAGCACGGCCAGTTCCAGCACTCCGCCTTTGCCGACCGCCACTGGAACCGCCCCCTCTCGCAGCGATGTGTCCCGTCGATGTATCGAGCCGATACATCCCGAGGATACGTCGCGTCGGCATACTGCGCAATCAAGAAATCCGTCAAGCGGTTGGGCGGAATAGATAAAAAAGTCGTAGTCTGACGCTCATGTGGTCACAGCGAGGGGTCGTGGACTACGGCCTCGCGAAGCGAGCGACGATCCTGTCGCTTCGCTCCGGCCGCACGGCCAGGCGTGATGTGTGCGATGCGCATCCCTACCTCTTGCGTGCCGCTCGGTACCACGGTGAGCCGACGGAGCGCGTCTGCCCCATCTGTGAGCACCGGAACGTGACCCATGTCACATACGTGTACGGTGACGCGCTGGGTCGCAGCGCAGGGCGCGTAAAGGCCACGTCAGACCTTGTTCAGATGGCCCGCGAATACGAGGAATTCCGGGTCTACGTTGTCGAGGTCTGCCAAGGTTGCTCATGGAATCACCTGACGGTTTCCTTCGTCCTGGGCAATGGCGGGCCACCGGGCAGCTCGGACACCATGCGACAGATCGACTCCGACTCAGGCGGGGACCCCGCGGAGACGTAGCCCTACGCAGTCGAGTTCCCCCCGGGAGGCACGTTCTCCGCCTGCCGCAGACAGACGTCGAAGACCTCCAGATCGCCAGATGACCCAACGAGGACGCGTGAGTTACAGCAGCTATGGCCCAGAGCCGACCGGTCGCCCCGAGCAAGCCGAGGGCGCCGGTGGATCAGCTCGTCCCGGGCGGCGCCGTCGCTCTCCGCAAGGGGACGCGCCCGCCGGTGGATACCCCGCGCCGCGGTCGGCGCCCGCGTACGACCAGGGCTCCGCGCCCGCGTACGACCAGGGCTCGGCTCGGCGCGCGGCGCCGCAGCAGAATCCCGACGCCGGGTGGGACACCCGGTCGTCGCCGGGACGCTCCGGCGCGGCGCCCCGTCCCCGCCCGGCCGCCGCGGACCCGCGTGCCCGGGCCGGCGACCCGCGCAGGGGTCCCGCCGACCCGCGGTCGCGCCGCTCCGAGGCGGCCTTCGAGGACACCCAGTCGATGCAGGAGGTCGCCGCGGCCGGTTCGGCGGCGCCGCGGCGCGAGCCGTCCGGCGCCGAGACGGTCGTGAGCCGCGACGCGGGGCCCCGGCGCTCCCGCAGGGCGCAGGGTGGTCCCGCCCGCGCCGGCGCGGGCG
>NZ_JBHTCG010000038.1:0-85332 GCF_042665155.1 Sphaerisporangium rhizosphaerae
GAGGGTTACGGCGGTCATAGCGGAAGGGAAACACCCGGTTACATTCCGAACCCGGAAGTTAAGCTTTCCAGCGCCGATGGTACTGCACCGGGGACGGTGTGGGAGAGTAGGACACCGCCGGACAAAACTTTATAATGCAAGGTAGGCCATCCACGGTGTGGATGGCCTACCTGCGTTTACGGACCTTTAGTCTTGCCCTGGCTGGAGGCGGTGGAGTGGTGGCTCCGCTCCGGACAGTTCGCGGGCACCCGGGATTCGCGCGAAGAAGCCGCTCACCAGAACTGGAGATTCCACGGCCGTCACGCCGGCGCATTCGGCGCGATCTTGCGCGCCGGTCAGTGTCCGGGGTCGGCGAGTGCGACTTCGTACTGCCGCTCGATCACCTGTCTCATCTCCTCCGCGCCGCGTTGGACGCGGATCCTGATCTCGGTGGCGAGCGCGTGCGGCAACACGTCCGTGGTCCAGACGACCCGGCCCGCCCGGTCACCCTCGGAGTGAACCTCGAAACAGGCGTGGTGGTGCTCGGTCGGTGGCCGAGCGCCCTCGACGACGGAGTAGGCCAGGCGGCGGGCGTCGTCGTCGATCGCGATGATCAACTCGTGGATCACATGTCCGTCGGGGAAGCTCAGGAACCTGTGGTCGCCCTCGATGCGGGTGTCGGCGACGCGGCCGGGCAGCAGGCGTTGGTGGACGGCGCCCACATCGCGCAGCACGTCCCAGATGTACTCGGGGGACGCGTCGATCGCGAACTCGTGGCGGATGGATGCCATGGCGCGGAGACCCCTTTCATTCCGGACTCCTCTACAGCGGGCGAATCGTGTTCGAGCGGGAAAGCTCCTGGTCATGAGCCAGCCCGTCTGCAGCAGAACCTGTTCGCCGTTGACCGGGATCGGGCCCAGTGATGATCGCACAAGGTCGTCGTGAGTGTGGATCGGCCTGCTGACGTCAGAGCCGCCGGAAAGGTCGTTTCAGTGATGGAGAGCCCGTGGTGTTCGGGCGAATGGATGGTTGGGGGGTGGGGGCTTGCTAGGCTGGACAGGGCCGGGCCACCCCACCACGGGTGGCCTTCGTCGCGTAAGGCGCCAAAGGGCGGGCAGCGACAGAGTGAACGGGCCTTGAGTCCCGCGGCCGGATGACCCGTCCCCTCCGCGCCATGGTCGGCGCTACGGGTGAACGCCGATCACGGCGGACGCGGTGAGCGAGCAACGAAGGACAGAAGTGAACAGAGATAACGGACGTGAGGACTCGGGCCGTCCCGAAGATGGCGGGAACCGCTCGGGCGAGGGGTCCGGAGCATTCCGCGGTGACCGCTCCGACAGCGCGAGGGAGGGGCGACCGGCCGACGGCTACCGCGCGGGAGCGCGCGGAGAGAGGCGCTCCGGCGATGGTCCGCGCTACGGCGAGCGCCGCGAAGGCGGCCCCGGCGGCTCGTACGGGTCTCGCGACCGTGATTCTCGTGGAGGACGCCCCTTCCAGCGCGACGACCGCGGCGGTCGGCCGTTCAACCGAGAGGGCCGGGGCGGGGCCGGCGAAGGCCGGTCCTTCGGCCGTGACGACAGGGCAGGGGGCTCTGGTCGCTCCTACGAGCGCGGTGACCGCCCTGATCGCCCCGACCGTCCGGGCCGTGGCTTCGACCGTGGCGACCGCCAGGACCGTCCAGGCCGCTCCTACGACCGTGGCGACCGTCCGAGTGGTCCGTCGGATCGCGGTGACCGGCCCGGGGGCTCGTTCGATCGCGGTGACCGTCCGGGTGGCTCCTCCGATCGTGGAGATCGGACGGGGCGGCCCTACGAGCGTTCTGAGCGGGGGGGCTACCAAGATCGCGCCACGTTCGGCCGTGGCGACCGTGGCGACCGTCCTGGACGCCCCTATGAGCGTGGTGAGCGCGGCGGCTACCAGGGCCGTCCCTCCGACCGAGGGGACCGGCCGGAGCGTCCCGCCCGTTCCTTCGAGCGCGGGGATCGTCGTGACGACCGCAGTGGCGGATCCGGCGCCGGTGAGCGTTCGTACAGTCGTGGCGATCGGGACGGCGCCCCCCGTAGCGGCCAGGGATTCCAGGGGCCGCGCGGTGACCGCCCGTACGGCGGCCGGTCCGAGTCGCGCTACGGAGATCGGCGCGAGCAAGGCGCCGGCGGCTCCTCCGGCTGGCGCGACCGTGATGACCGTGGAGGCCGTCCTTCCGGCCCCGGGCGGGGCGACCGCGAGAACCGCCCGTTCCAGCGGGACGATCGCACAGGTTCGGGCTCGCGTCCCTTCAACCGTGAGGGACGCGAAGGCCATCAAGGACGGGACGACCGCGGTGGCGCGGGTTCCCGTCCGTACAACCGGGATGACCGCGGTGACCGGCAGGGCCGGCCATCTTTCAGGGACGATCGTGGTGGCCCTGGGGGCCGTCCGTTCGACCGTGACGACCGTGGCGGTCGCTCGTTCGACCGTGGTGACCGTGGCCCGCGCTCCTTCCAGCGGGATGACCGCGGTGACCGTGGCCCGCGCTCCTTCGACCGTGACGACCGCGGCGGTCGTTCGTTCGACCGTGGCGACCGTGGTGGCCGTCCGTTCGAGCGGGATGACCGTGGCGGGCGACCTCCGGGCGCCGGCGACCGGGGCGGAAGGCCGCCGTTCCAGCGGGACGACCGGCGTGGTCCGGGAGCACGCCCGTTCGGCGGAGAAGGCCGTCCGGGCCGTGACGACCGCGGTGACCGCGGTGGGTTCGCGGCGCGCGGGTCCCGTCCAGGAGATCGCGACGACCGTCCGCAGGGCGGTGGCGACCGCCGGTTCGGTGGCGGCGACCGGCCGTACGGGCGCGACACCCGAGGCGAGGGCGGCGATCGTCCCTTCCGCCGCGACGACCGATCCGGCTCAGGGCCGCGCCCGTTCAGCCGTGAAGGACGGGACGACCGCGGTCCCCGCGAGGGGCGCACGTCCGCTGACGACCGGAGCCGGGAGTACGGCGACCGCGGTCGGTACGGCTCCAGGGATGACCGGGGCGACGCCGGTCAGGGTGAGCGCGGTGGCTCCCGTGGCCGCTACGGCCGGGAGGGCGGCCGCCCGTTCGCGCGCGACACCGAACACGGCCCCCGCGACGGGCAGGGGCGCCGGGAGGAGCATGTCGCCATTCCGGAGCTGGCGCCGGACATCACTCCCGAGGAGCTGGAGAAGGACGTCCGCGACGAGCTCCGCTCCCTCCCCAACGACCTCGCCGCCATGATCGCTTCTCATCTGGTGGCCGCGGAGCGCGCGCTGGGGGACGACGACGCCGAGCTCGCGTACGAGCACGCGAAGGTCGCCCGCCGGTTCGCCGCGCGCATCGGAGTGGTGCGGGAGGCGGTGGGCCTGGCCGCCTACCGTGCCGGACACTACGCCGAGGCGCTCAGTGATCTGCGCGCCGCGCGCAGGATGACCGGTTCGGACGAGTTCCTGCCGATCATGGCTGACTGTGAGCGCGGGCTGGGGCGTCCGGAACGGGCGCTGGACCTGGTCCGTTCGCCCGAGGCCGAGCGCCTCGACCGTGCGGGGCGCATCGAGCTGGCGATCGTGGAGTCGGGCGCCCGCCGCGACCTCGGTCAGCACGACGCGGCCGTCATCACTCTGCAGCGGGTGCCGGAACTGCGCAACCAGGAGCCGCATCCCTGGTCCGCCCGCCTGGCCTTCGCCTACGCCGACGCCCTGGCGGAAGCCGGGCACGAGAGCGCGGCGACCGACTGGTTCGAGCGGGCCATGATGTTCGACGAGGACGGAGAGACCGACGCGGCCGAGCGGTACGCGGTCCTCACCGGAGCCGTCATCGAGGACATCGAGGAGGACGAGGAGGACGGCGAGTTCGACGTGGACGGCGACGCGCTCGTCCAGGATGGCGAAGACGGCGACCCGGCCGAGCCGGGCGCCGAGCGCGATGACGAGACCGCCACCGAGTCGGGTGACCGGGATGACCGGGATGCCCCGGATGACTTGGCTGACTCGGGCGGCGAGTCCGGGGAACAGGCCGGTGCTGGTGTCCAGCTCGGTTCCGAGGTGAGTGCTGCCGGGAATCCGGACGCCGGTGAGGAAGCCGCTGCTGCTGTGGCGTCCGCCGACAGCTCGGCCGAGGAGCCGGCGCCGTCGCCGGAGTCCACTGTCGTCACGTCCGTCGCCGCACCGTCCGCGTCCTCCTCGGTGGCCTCACCGTCCGAAGTGACCGACAAGCCGGGTAAGTCCGACGAATCGGCGGGGACGGAGACGGCCGAGACGCCGGTCAAGGCGTCGGGGACGGCGACCGAGGACGTGCAGGCCGCCGAGGCCCAGATACCGGACGGTCCCGCGCCGGAGGCTCCGCGCATGGAGATCGGCATGGGGCCGGCCTTCATCGAACCCGACTTCGGTGTTTCGGCGAGACCGGTTCCGGGGGATGTTCTGGAGGACGACGACGATGACGACGACGCCGATGTCCAGCCGCGCAGGCCGGACCGGCGTGATGCCTGACAGGCGCGGAGGCTGACGAAGGGTGGTGGGCGCCGACAGACTCGAGGCATGCGGCGCCCGCCACTCATCGTTCCCTCGCCAGATCGATCTAAGCCTGCTCGGCGCGAGACATCGCCACCGTGCCCCGGCTCGCCCGGCGCACGACACCGGAGCGGCCTTCAGCCCGAGGAGGGCTCGGCGCGGTCGAGCCAGTGCAGGATGCCGGCCACGTTGAACGGGACTCCGCTGATCATCTCCATCTGCCGCACCGTCTCGGCGTCCTCCGGCGCGGGGGCGGCGTAGCGCTGACGGGTCTTCTCGCCCACCATCGCCACGGCGTGGTCGAGGTCCATGCCTTGGGCGTGGGCCTGGCGGGTCAGATCGACCCAGACGCGCAGCTCCTCGGCCGATCGGTCCAAGATCTCGGAGACGTCGGAGACGGGTCCGTAGTGGCTGAACAGCAGCCGCTGGGGGCCCAGGTCCTTGAACAGCGACACCGAGTTCAGTGCCGTCCGCAGATCGAAGTCCGGGGGAGGCGTGGCGGGCCGCACGTCGCCGGTCTGCGGCAGGTACACCCCCGCGGCGTCGCCGACGTAGAGATCGCCGGTCGCCGAGTCCAGCAGTCCGACGTGGTGCTTGGCGTGCCCAGGGGAGTAGTGGCTGGACAGCGTACGGCCGCCGCCGAGGTCGATGGAGTCGCTGTCGTCCAGGGCCCGGATGCGAGATGCCTCGGTGGGCGACAGGGTTCCGAAGAGCGTGTCGAGCCGGTCGCCCCAGACCTTTTTCGCGCTGGCCATCAGGACGGTCGGATCGGCGAGGTGACGTGCGCCCTTCTGGTGCACGACGACCTCGGCCGAGGGGTAGAACCCGGCGATGTCGCCGACGCCTCCGGCGTGGTCGAGGTGGATGTGCGTGACGACCACCGTGGCGAGATCGTCCGGTCCGACCCCCAGGGAGGTGAGCGCGTCGCGGACGACGGGAGCGGAGGTCGAGGTGCCGGTCTCGACCAGGCAGGGCCGGTCGCCGAGGATCAGATAGCCCGCGGTGATCCCCGAGAATCCCGCCATGCGCGTGTCGATCTCGTAGACTTCTCCGCCCAGTGGCGTGACGTTGTCCACAGCTGCTCCTTCGTTCCCGGGGCGCGCGCCGTGCCCGCGACCCCTATGTTCGTACCACCTGGGCGATCCCACGGGTGACCCGCGGTCACGTTTCTTCGCTCGCCTCAGGCTCCCGCGATGTTTTCCACAGAACGACGTTCGAACCCCGTGTGGTCCGGCCTGGTGGCGAAGGATGGCCCTGCCATGGACAGGACGCGGCAGGAAAGGGGTTCCCATGCACCGCAACGAGGTGACGCTGGTCGGCCGGCTGTCCAAGCCGGCGAGGCGCAGAGAGCTGCCCAGCGGAGATGTCATGACCATGTGGGGGCTCGCGGTGCGCAGGCCCGCCGAGCATCCGAGCGGCAAGAAGGCCGACGGCATTGCGTGCGTCACCTTTGACCCCGGGGTGGGCGCAACGGTGGCCGGGTGGCGGGTCGACGACGTCGTCACGGTCGAGGGAGCGCTGCACCAGCGCTACCGGGGCGGCGCCGGCGGCGGAGTCAGCACCTACGAGGTCGAGGTGCGCGAGGCGCGCCGCCTACAGGCCCGAGATCCCGGACGAAGGGACACGGCCGCCCCGTCCCCCACGGCCGCGGCCCAAGACCACGCGGACGGTCCCACCACCGCCGCCGAGCACCGACCACCGGTCCGGCATTCGGCCGGCGACGGGGTGAGCCGTCGGCAGGACGGACCGAGCGGCGCCCCATCCGTTGGAGGCGAAGCGAACGGCCGTGGAGGGGAGTCAGTTGGTGGAGAAGGTGCGCAGGACGAGGCCGGTGCGGGGCTTGGGGCCGAATGAGGTGGACTTGCGGGGCACGCGCTCGCCTCCGGCGGCGATGGCCAGCACGTTCTCGACCGTCAGGGGCGGGACGATCACCGCCGTACCCGACTCGCGGCCGGCCATCCGGACGGCCAGGTAGGGGTCATGGTGGACGATGCGCACGGTCTGCTCGTCGTCCTGCAACCCCCAGACCTTGGGCAAGAGGAACTCCGAGAGGATCGACGTGACCAGAGACTTCCAGGCGTCCGACCGGGCCGCCGGCATCGCGTGCTCCAACTGCACGGCGTCGGGGTCGGTCAGCAGGTGGCTGTGCCCCTCGCCGCCCAGGACGAAGGCGGGGCCCGTCGCCGTGGCCAGGGCCTCCAGCGCCTCCTCCAGCCGGACGAACTCGTGCACCCGCCAGGCTCCCTTGGCCCGTGCCGCGGCCTCCTCCAGGGGCAGCCCGGGGATGACCCGGTGGATGGCCTTGAGGTCGGGCGGGTAGGCCCGGGAGTCCACCAGCATGGCCAGGCCGAAGTCCCAGGCGCCCGCGCCGCGTCCCTGTGAGTGGTAGTCCCGTTGCAGGGCGAGGTAGGTGGCGTACCGGTGGTGGCCGTCGGCGATGAGGGCCCGGCACCCGTAGAGGGCGTCCGCCACGGTCCGCAGTTCCGCCGGATCGGTGAGGGCCCACAACCGGTGCGAGATGCCGTCGTCGGTGCGGATGTCCAGGAGCGGAGTCCGCGTCGAGGCCACCTCGTCGACCAGCTCCGAGGCGGCGGCGCCGTCGCCGTCGTACAGCAGGAAGATGGGCTCCAGGTTGCTCTCGGTGGTCTTCATGAGCGCCAGGCGATCGGCCACCGTCGCCGGCATGACGTTCTCGTGCGGCAGCACGATGCCCTTGTCCGGTTCAGAGAGGGCGAGGTCACCGATCAGGCCGCGGAGCAGCACGTCAGGCCCGCTCTGCTCGTAGACGTAAAGGGAAGGGAGATCGTCGACGACGAGTACGCCCGAGTCGAGCCACACGGTGAGGGTCTCCCGAGCCTCGGCGTAACGGTGCTGGTCAGCCCCGGGAAGGATCAGCCGTACCACGTTGTTGGGGTGAGCGTCGAGGAGATGGCGGACGTCTTCGCGCGAGACGAGGTCGTACGGTGGAGAGGTGACGGCAGCCAGATCGTCCACTGCGAAACGCACACCCCGGAACGGGCGCAATACCAGTCCGTCAGGCGACGGCAGTTCAGAGATGGCCATACCGGGCATGGTGCCATAAGGCCCGCGTCGCTCAGAGACAGCCCCGACGTCGTAGCGCTGCCCGGCTCGTCAGGAAGCCGGGATGACATGTCCTCTGAAGGAGGCCTCTGAAGATGGTGCAGGGACGAAGCGGGCCGGAGCCCTCCGACTACCAGCCGAACGCTCCTGTGGATCATGTCTACGACCCGAACGCTCCTGCCGGTGACGTCTATGAATGGTTTCAGCGCGGGGTCAAGCTGCTGAAGGACGGCAGCCCGGCCGCCGCGGCGGCGATCCTGGCGCGGGCCGCCGATGCCGAACCCGATTCGCGCAGCATCCGGGAGGCTCTGGCAAGGGCGCAGTTCAACTCGCGCCGGTACGAGGACGCCGCCGACAGCTTCCGCTGGATCGTCTCCGCCAACCCCACCGAGGACTACGCCTACTTCGGCCTGGGCATGGCCCTGTGGCGCACCGGCGACATGAAGGCCGCCCAGGAGCACCTGGCCATGGCCGTGGCGATGCGCCCTGACCTTCGCGACTACGTCTCCGCCCTGAAGCAGGTCCGCGCCACCTTGCGAGCCCGCCAAGCCTGACTGGAGGTGGGTCGGCCTGGCCTGAGGAGGGCTGGTCTGATCTGGGGCGTTGGGGGAGTGCGGAGCGAGGGTGGTGGCCGGGTCATGGGAGTGTCCGGGCATCGGAAATAGTGGGGCCATGGTAACCACGCTGATCGACCTCTACGACACCTTGCTGCTCGATCTCGACGGAGTCGTCTACCTCGGCCGTCAGCCGGTGAAAGGCGCGCCCGAGGCGCTGACCCGGGCCGGTGACACCGGGGTGCGGCTCGCCTACGTGACCAACAACGCTTCCCGCACACCGGCGGCGATCGCCGAGCACCTGGTGTCCATCGGGGTTCCGGCCACGCCGGACGACGTCGTGACCTCCGCCCAGGCGGCCGCTCGCATGATCGCCGAACGGGTGCCGAAGGGATCGGCCGTGCTCGTGGTCGGCGGCATGGGCCTGCGTTCCGCCGTACGCGGGCAGGGGTTGCGCCCGGTGACGACCGCCGCGGACGCGCCCGTGGCCGTGGTCCAAGGCATCTCGCCTGATCTGTCCTACGCCCTGCTGAGTGAGGGAGCGCTCGCCGTTCGGCAGGGAGCCTGGTTCGTCGCGGCCAACGGTGACACGACCATGCCGACGAACCGGGGGGTCCTGCCCGGCAACGGTTCGATGACCCGCGTCATCGCGACCGCGACCGGGGTCGAGCCCGTGTCGGCGGGCAAACCGGAGCCGCCGCTGCACCGGGAGTCCGTGTTGCGCACGGGCGCCGAGAAGCCGCTCATCGTGGGAGACCGGCTGGACACCGACATCGAGGCGGCCACCCGGGCGGGCGTCGACAGCCTGCTCGTGCTGAGCGGGGTCACCGGCCCGCTGGACCTGCTCGTCGCGCCGCCCGAGCACCGTCCGACCCACATCGGCACGGACGTCTCCGCCGTCCACCTGCCGCCGGCGCCGGTCACCGGCGAGGGCGACGAGTGGGTCCGGGAGGGCTGGGTGGCGCGATGGGAGTCCGGCGAGCTGCGCCTGAAGGGCGAGGGCGACCCCTTGGACGGGCTCCGCGCCGCCTGTGCCGCCTCCTGGGCGCACGCGGGCGACGGCCGGGCCGACAAGGCCGCCCTCACCCATGTCATGGCGGCTCTGTCCCCCTGACGGTCCGTCCCTCGGGCGCCTCGGCGGTGGTGGCGCTCAGATGGTCTTGTCCGCGGTGGTCATAGTGGTTCTGCACCTCTGACGGACCTGTCCGCCGGTGTCGTGGTGCGTTTCGGCGCTCTGATCGTCTGTGCGTGGGGACGCGCGGTGCTGGAGCCGTGAGGGAGGGTGGATGGTCGCGGGGGTCGCCGGCCCGGGGGGCTTCAGAGGAGTTTGCGGAGCCGCAGGAGGTCTCCCAGGCTGGCGTCGATCTTGACTCGGCCGCCCAGAAGTGCCCGTGCCATGTCGAGCTCGCCGTTCACCATGGAGAGCAGATCGTCGCTGGAGATGCGGATGCGCACATCGGCGGGCCGCCCTGTCGAGGGAGGGACGTCGGTGAACGGCTCGAGGCCGTCATGGTGGATCCGCCCGTAGAAGGTCACGTCGAGATCGGTGATCCGGCAGCTCAGGCTTCTGTCCACCACATGCTTGGTACGGGTCTCTGGATCAAGCTCGGCGAACTGCTCGGCGAGTTTGTCCAGCGCCGCCCTGCACTCGTCGACGGTCGCCATGCGTGGTACCCCTTCTCATCCCCGAAGCCCCTCTGACTTACGGAAGGTAGCGTTTCACTTGAGTACTACGCCAAATCCGGCGCGCGAGCGCGGCCCGGGCAGAGAAGAGCATCACATGGATGGCCGCTTCCGATACGGTCAGGGTCTACGGCCGTCGCGTAGGCGGCGGTGACCCGGCGAGCGACCATTCCATCATGTCCCTGATCGGCCCCACGACCAACGAACACACCGCGAGTCGGCGGCACAGGGGCGAAACGGACACGCCGCACGGCGGAGCAAGCACGAGACGTGGAGACGACGCATGACGGAGAGCGGCGAGGCCCGCGTGGCCGCCGCCCTGGCCAGGCTGGGCGGCCTGGGCGAGGTTCCCGTCCGGGAGCACGTCCCGGTGTTCGAGGAGGTGCTGGGGGGCCTGGAGGCCACCCTCGCCTCCGTGGACGACGCCTCCCCGATCCAGGGGGACGGCGTCTCCTGATGGCCGGGCGGATTCTCATGCCCAGGTGGGCGTCCTCGGCCGCCTCAGTCCCCGCGCCGGGACGATCGGCCCCTGCGCCGGCACGGTCAGCTCCCGCGCCGGGACGATCGGCCCCCGCGCGCGCCGGGCGGGCCTTCTCGGGCCGTACCACTCGCGCGACGGCAGGACGCGCTACGTCGGCCGGGGGGTGGGTTCGGTGAGCCGTCGGATACGGCTGGACAGCGAGCTGGTGCGCCGCGGCCTGGCCCGCTCCAGGGAGCAGGCCGCGGAGCTGATCTCCGGCGGCCGGGTCAGCGTCGGCGGCCGTACGGCGGCCAAGCCCGCGACCCAGGTGGACACGGCCTCGGCGATCGTGGTCGTCGAAGCCCCGGAGGGCCCCGATTACGTGTCGCGGGGAGCCCACAAGCTGATCGGCGCGCTGGAGGCGTTCGAGCCGCGCGGCCTGGCCGTCGAAGGGCGCCGCTGCCTGGACGCCGGAGCCTCGACCGGCGGTTTCACCGACGTGCTGCTGCGGCGCGGAGCCGCGCATGTCCTCGCGGTCGACGTCGGGTACGGCCAGCTCGCCTGGTCGCTGCGCACCGACGATCGGGTCACGGTCATGGAGCGGGTCAACGTGCGCGACCTGACCCGCGACGCGGTGGGCGAGCCTCCAACGCTCGTCGTCGGCGACCTGTCGTTCATCTCGCTGCGCCTGGTCCTGCCGGCTCTCGCCGCCTGCGCGGCCCCGGAGGCCGACTTCGTCATGCTGGTGAAGCCGCAGTTCGAGGTGGGCAAGGACCGCGTGGGGGCGGGGGGCGTCGTCCGCGACCCCGGCCTGCGCGCCGGCGCCGTCCGGGACGTGGCCGCCGCGGCGGCCACGCTGTCGCTCACGGTGCGCGGTGTGACGGCGAGCCCCCTGCCGGGCCCGTCGGGCAACGTCGAATATCTGCTCTGGCTCGGCAAGGGGCCGGGGCCCGACTCTGTCACAGACCTGGACGCCGAGATCGATCGCGCGGTCACGGAAGGTCCCCAGTAGTGCGCGACCTACCCGCGGGAGGAGCGGCGCCAACGATGGACAGCGCGAAGCGTACGGTGCTGATCACGGCTCACACGGGGCGCGAGCCGGCGGTCGAGAGCGCGCGGCTGGTGATCCACCGGTTCCTCGCCGAAGGGTTCACGGTCCGCGTCATGGAGCCGGAGGCCGAGGAGATCGCCGCTCCCGGCGTGGACGTGGTGCCGGCGAGCCCCGCCGCCGCCGAGGACGCCGAGGTGTTCATGGTGCTCGGCGGTGACGGCACGCTGCTGCGCGCGGCCGAGCTCGCCCGTCCGGCCCGCACCCCGCTGCTGGGCATCAACCTCGGTCACGTCGGTTTCCTGGCCGAGGCCGAGATGGCCGACCTCGCCGAGGCCGTGGACCACGTCGTGACCGGCCGGTACGGCGTCGAAGAGCGGCTAACGCTCGATGTGAAGGTCCGCGCCAACGGCGAGCTGCTGGCCTCGACCTGGGCGCTCAACGAGGCGAGCGTCGAGAAGCGCGACCGCATGCTGGAGGTCGTGGCGGAGATCGACGGCAGGCCGTTGTCCCGGTGGGGATGCGACGGCGTGATCTGTGCCACTCCGACCGGTTCGACGGCGTACGCGTTCTCGGCGGGCGGGCCGGTCGTGTGGCCGGAGGTCGAGGCGCTGCTGCTGGTGCCCAACAGCGCCCACGCGCTGTTCGCCCGCCCCTTGGTGGTCTCTCCGCGCTCCAACATCGCCATCGAGATCCTTCCCGGAACGTCGGGAGGAGTCCTGTGGTGCGACGGGCGGCGCCGCTTCGACCTGCCGCCGGGCGTGCGGGTGGAGGTCCGGCGCGCCGACCTGCCGGTCCGGCTGGCGCGCCTGCACGGCCCGGACACCACCGGAGCCCCGTTCACCGACCGTCTCGTCGCCAAGTTCGACCTGCCCGTCCAGGGTTGGCGCGGCCGCGTACGCCACTGAGCCCTGGTTCCAGGAGGCGCGGGCCGGTGGGATGTGCGGCCGGTGGCCGCGCGGCCGGGATGTCCACCCGGCCGTCGCCCCCTGTCCGAGGGCGGGCGACGGGCATCCAGGTCCCGTCGCCACAAGACGTGGAATGTACGGTTTCTGGTCGTATCGACCGGTTGGGTGCGCTCCTTTGAGGCGCAGAGGGCACCGGTCATCGAAAACCTTGGCGATTTCCGCGTAGGATCGACCCGCACAAAAGAGGTGACCGAGCCAAGCTCCACACGCTCCGGCGAGGTGCCCGAGCGGAGGCGGCGCGGCGAAACGGCGGGAGGGACCCAGTGCGGCCACGGGTCGATGAGGTCCGGATCAAAGGGCTCGGGGTGATCGACGAGGCTGTCCTGAAGCTCTCCTCGGGCTTCACCGTCGTCACCGGCGAGACCGGCGCGGGCAAGACGATGGTCGTGACAGGGCTCGGGCTGCTGTTCGGCGGCCGGGCCGACCCCGCGCGCGTCCGCCCCGGCGCCGAGCGGGCCACGGTCGAGGGCACGCTGTTCGTCGAGCAGGGCGGCCGCGTCGCCCAGCAGGTGGAGGACACCGGCGGCGAGATCGAGGACGGCGAGCTGATCATCGCCAGGACGGTCTCCACCGAGGGCCGCTCCCGCGCGTGGCTCGGCGGCAGGTCCGTGCCGGTGGGCACGCTCACCTACCTCGCCGAGGACCTCGTGGCCGTCCACGGACAGATGGACCAGCAGCGGCTGCTGCAGCCCGGACGCCAGCGCGCCGCGCTCGACCGCTACGCCGGTGAGGAGCTCGTCAAGCCGCTCCGGGCCTACACCCAGGCCTACAAGCGCCACAGGGAGGTCGGCGAGACGCTCCAGGAGCTCACGACCAAGGCGCGTGAGCGGGCCCAGGAGGCCGACCACCTGCGCTTCGGGCTGGAGGAGATCGAAAAGGCCGACCCCAGGGCCGGCGAAGAGGCCGAGCTCAAGCAGGAGGAAGAGCGCCTCGCGCACGCCGACGCGTTGAAGAACGCCGCCGTGACCGCCCACTCCGCCCTGCTCGGCGACCCCATGGCCGCCGTCCAGGGGCTGCAGGACGCCGTCTCCCTGCTCGGGCAGGCCCGGGCGGCGGTCGAGGCCGTCCGCGAGTACGACACGGCGCTGTCGGGCATCGGCGACCGCCTCGCCGAGGCCGGGTACCTGGTGTCGGACGTGGCCACCGAACTGGCCGCCTACTCCGAGTCCGTCGACGCCGACCCCGCCAGGCTGGCCGCCGTGCAGGAACGCCGCGCGCTGCTGAACGGCCTGATCAGGAAGTACGGCCAGGACAGCGAGGCGGTCCTGGCCTGGGCGAAGTCGGCCGCGGTCCGCGTCGGCGAGCTGGCGGGGGACGACGACCGCATCGCCGAGCTGAGCCGCGAGCACGAGGAGCTGACGGCGCGGCTGACCGAGCTGGCGGCCGAGCTCACCAACATCCGCACCGCCGCCGCCGAGCGTTTCGGCGCGGCGGTCACCGCCGAGCTGACCGCGCTCGCCATGCCGCACGCCCGGGTCGTCGTGGTGATCACCCCGACGGGCTCGTTCGGTCCCGACGGCGCCGACGACGTCGAACTGCGCATGATGTCCCATCCCGGGGCTCCGGCGCTGCCGTTGAACAAGGGTGCCTCCGGCGGCGAGCTGAGCCGGGTCATGCTGGCGATCGAGGTGGTGTTCGCCGGCGCCGACCCGGTGCCGACGTTCGTGTTCGACGAGGTCGACGCCGGAGTCGGCGGCAAGGCCGCGGTGGAGATCGGCAGGCGGCTCGCCCGGCTGGCCCGCACCTCGCAGGTCATCGTGGTGACCCACCTGCCCCAGGTCGCCGCGTTCGCCGACCAGCACCTGGTCGTCGAGAAGGCCAGTGACGGCAGCGTCGTGCGCAGCGGTGTCACCGCTCTGGACCCGGAGGGCCGCGCCAGGGAACTGTCGCGCATGCTGGCCGGTCTGGAGGACTCCGCGCTGGGCCGCGCGCACGCCGAGGAACTGCTGTCCATCGCCGCGGCCGACAAGGCCACGGCGGCGACCCCGTCCGGCAGGCCCGCCCGCGGCGGCAGGAGCGTCGGCGCGTCCGGCAAGCCCGCAGCCACGGGCAAGTCAACCGGCCGCTCATGACCCTCACGGGCCGCCGGTCGTACGCGCCGGCCGTCGATCGTCGACCGAACCCGTGAGCCCTGACGGCCCCCGGTCTTCGGCGCCGCGCTCCAGCCGTGCGGCGGCGAGCACACGCGAGCCGTCGGTCATCGGTCGCACGCACCGGCGGTCCCCGCGACGGAGGCCCGCGGCGGGGACGGCCGATGGATTCGGCCGCCCATCAGGGGGTGGATCACGGCGACCGCCCGTCCTGGGCGGCCGGATGTGCGTACCCTGGGGACGGTCTTGTGCCGGCTTGTGCTCGCGCGGGAGCCGGCGGGGGTTCGCGTACGCGAAGGCGTCGGGTCGCACATGAGAGACACGCGGGGTTCGGAAGTGCCTGCCTCCGCAGGCGCCTCGCGGGAGGCCAGGGGCGCGCGTGGCATGGTCCTGGGGCGGTGCCGAGCGTTCGTGAGGATGCCGCCGGTGCAGCGAGGATGCGTGCTGGGCGTCCTGTGAGGAAGCGTGCCGAGCGTCTGTGAGGAAGCGTGCCGAGCGTTCGTGCCCATGCGTGCGGGGCGTTGCCGCGCTTCGCGCGCGAGCGTTCGTGCGGATGCGAGCCGAGCGTTCGTGAGAATGGGGGCTGGGCGTTCGTGAGGAGGGGGGCTGGGCGTTCGTGACGATGAGTGGAGGGCAGTGGTTGTCCGGCGGTGGGCGTCCGGTGTACCCACAGTGACAGGTCTGACACGCCGTGATGCGGGCCCATCTTGGTCGCACGCTCTGGCAGGATGGTTCGTGATGAAGGTGCCGACCTTGAAGGTTCAGGGCCTCCGCCGCAGGAAGGTCCCAGACCTTCCCGGGGTGACGGCAGTGGCGAGGATCGATCGGCGGACCAAGAGGCTGACCAAGCGCCTCAGGCCCGGGGAAATCGCGATCATCGATCATGTCGACGTCGACCGGGTGAGCGCGGAGGCTCTTGTCGCGTGCGGCGTCTCCGTCGTGCTCGACATCGCCGCCGGCATCAGCGGCCGCTATCCGAACCTCGGCCCGCAGATCCTGCTCAACGCCGGGGTGACGCTCGTGGACAACGTCACCCCAGAGGTGTTCGACCGCGTCCGCGACGGCGACCTGGTGCGCGTCCACGAGGGCGTGGTGTACCTGGAGGACGAGATCGTCGGGAAGGGCGAGATCGCGACCCCCGACAGCGTCGCCGCCGCGATGGCCGAGGCGCGGGCGGGCCTGTCGGTCCAGATCGAGGACTTCGCCATCAACACGATGGAGTACATCCGCCGCGAGCGCGACCTGCTGATCGACGGCGTCGGCGTCCCCGACATCCGCACATCCATGGAGGGCAGGCACGTTCTGGTCGTGGTGCGCGGCTACCACTACAAGGAGGACATCGCCACCCTCCGCCCCTACATCCGCGAGTACCGCCCGGTGCTCATCGGGGTGGACGGCGGCGCCGACGCCCTGCTGGAGGCCGGCTACATGCCCGACCTGATCGTCGGCGACTTCGACTCGGTGTCCGAACGCAGCCTGTGCTGCGGCGCCGAGCTCATCGTGCACGCCTACCGCGACGGCCGGGCGCCCGGCCTCGAACGGGTCCAGCAGCTCGGCCAGCAGGCCGTGGTGTTCCCCGCCACCGGCACCAGCGAGGACATCGCGATGTTGCTGGCCGACGACAAGGGCGCGAGCCTGATCGTGGCGGTCGGCACCCACGGCACGCTGGTGGAGTTCCTGGACAAGGGGCGCTCGGGCATGGCGAGCACCTTCCTCACCCGGCTCCGGGTCGGCGGCAAGCTCGTGGACGCCAAGGGCGTGAGCCGGCTGTACCGCAGCCGCATCTCGATCGGCTCGTTGCTGCTGCTGGTGGCGACGGCGATGGTCACGGTAGGCGTCGTGCTGTGGTTCTCCCCGATGGGGAAGGTCTGGCTGAACGGACTTCGGGACGCCTGGAACGGTTTCATCTTCTGGTTGGTCGGACTCTTCTCGTGATCGATTTCCGCTATCACCTCGTCTCCATCGTCGCGATCTTCCTCGCGCTCGCCATCGGCATCGTCCTGGGCAGCACGGTGCTGAACGCCCCGCTGGTGGCCTCCACCGAGGCGGTGACCGCGCAGCTGCGCGCCCGCAACATCGAGTTGCAGGCGCAGGTGAGCGGGGTGCAGAGCCGCGAAGGCGCCGACGACTCCTTCATCGCCGACCGCCTCCCGCTGCTGGTCCAGGGCGCCCTGACCGGCGAGCGCGTCGTGATCGTCGAGGCGCCCGGCGCTGACTCCAAGCTGCGCGACCCCATCGATCACGTGGTCACCGCGGCCGGGGCCGTGGTCACCGGCCGGGTCACGCTCACCGAGAAGTACCTCAACGCCGAGCAGGCCGCGGTCCTGGACGAGCTGGCGACCACCGCCAAGCCCGCCGCCATGGAGTTCCCCCTCAACGCCACGCCGTACGACAAGGCGGCCGCGGTGCTGGCCGGCGCCCTGATGACCTCCGACAAGGCCCAGGCCGGCAAGGACGAGCCGGCCGCCGCCGGCGTGCTCGGCTCCTTCGAGAGCGACGGGCTGCTGTCGGTCGAAGGCGACCCCGGCAAGCGGGCGACGCTGGCGCTGGTCGTGGCCCCGGCCACCCCCTACGAGGGCGACACCGCGGACGCGCAGAACTCCGCCGTCGTCGCGCTGGCCACCGGGCTGGACGATGGCGGAGAGGGCGCCGTCGTCACCGGCGCGGTGCCCACCTCGACCGCGGCGGGCGTCATCGCGGCGCTGCGCGCCGAGAGCGACGCGGCGGCGAAGGTCTCCACCGTCGACAACCCCGATATGGCTTCTGGGCAGGCCGTGGTGGTCTACGCTCTGCGGGAGCAGGCGGCCGGCAAGGCCGGGCAGTACGGCCTCGGCTCGGACGCCACGGCCGTCGAACCGACCCCCGTGTCCTCGTCCACGCCCACTCCGACCGCGGGCGCGGGCGGCTGACGCGCCGCACGCCCAGTCCCGGCGGTCGCGCCGGGTGCTCCTGACGAAGAGGGATCTGCTGTGGCCCATCGCACCTGGCTCGGCGCCCTGGCGGGCGCGGCCCTCGGCGCCGTCGCCGCCCGCGCCGCCTACTCGGCGTTCACGCGCCGCCCGCCGATCGGCGACGAGAAGACCTGGACGCGCACCAACCACCGCGGCGAGCCGCTCACTCTGCTGGAGGGGCCCGCGTTCGTGGCAGGCGCCGGCGCGGCGGTGGCGCTGGCGCCGGGCCTGCCTCCGCGGGCCCGCGCGGCGGCGGTCCTCGCCACCGTGGGCGGTGGCGCCCTCGGCGCCTACGACGACCTTCGGGGGGCGACGTCCTCCAAGGGCTTCAAGGGACACCTGACGGCCCTGGCGCGCGGTGAGGTGACCAGCGGCGCGGTGAAGATCCTCGGCATCGGCGCGGCGGGCCTGGCCGCCGCCGCCCTGCTGCCCCGCCACCCCGGCGAGGCGGGACGCGGCGCGGTGTCCGCCGCCGTGGACACCCTGCTCGACGGCGCGCTCATCGCGGGCAGCGCCAACCTGGCCAACCTGTTCGACCTGCGTCCCGGGCGGGCCATCAAGGTGGGGCTGCTCGCCGGCGGGCCGCTGCTCGCGGCCTCGCTCGTCAAGGGCGCGACCGCCGGTCGTACGAGCGCGATCGACGGCACGGGGCTCCTCGCCGGTCGCGCGGGCATGGCCGCGGGCGCGGGCGTCGTCCCCGGCCGTGCGGGCGTGGCCGGGCGTGCCGGGTCGGGCGCCGCCACCGGGGCGGCGCTTGCCGCGGTGCCGATCGGGGCGGGCCTCGCCCTGCTGCCGGAGGACCTCGGCGAGCGGGCCATGCTCGGCGACGCGGGCGCCAACGCCCTCGGGGCGCTGCTCGGCGTCGCGGCCGTCGCGGGGCTGCGCCGCCCGGCCCGGCTGGTGCTGCTCGGCGCGGTCGCGGCGCTCACCGCCGCCTCCGAGAAGGTCAGCTTCACCAAGGTCATCGCCGGAAACCCGGTGCTCCACCGCCTCGACATGCTGGGCCGCCGTCCCGCATGACCGCACGGGTGGGCCGGGGCCTGGCCGCCGCGGCGGCCCTCATCGCGGCCGTCACGATCCTGGCCCGCGTGGTGGGCTTCGCCAAGCAGCTCGTCCTGGCCCGCACGGTGGACACCGGCTGCCTGGCCACGGCGTACTTCACCGCCAACCAGGTGCCCAACATCGTGTTCGAGGTCGTCGTCGGCGGCGCGCTCGCCGGGATGATCGTCCCGGTGCTCGCCGGGGCGGCCTCCCGCTCCTCGGCGCCGGTCCCCGCCGGCTCGCGCGCGGCGCCGGTAGGCGGCGGTGCGGCCGGTGAGGGCGCCGAGTCGAGCGCCGAGTCGAGCGCCGAGGAGGCCCGGGACCGGGTCGGGCGGATCACCTCGGCGCTGCTGAGCTGGGTGCTGGTGCTGCTGGTGCCGCTCGGAGCGCTCACCGCCCTGGCGGCCCGTCCGGTGATGGAGCTGTTCGCCGGGCAGGTGCGAGGCTGCGACCCGGGCGACCTGCTGGACACCGCGACCCGGATGCTCGTCGTCTTCGCCCCGCAGATCCCCCTGTACGGCCTGGCCGTGGTGCTGTACGGGGTGCTCCAGGCCCACCGGCGCTTCACCGGCCCGGCGCTGGCCCCGCTGGTGTCCAGCCTGGTGGTCATCGTCGCCTACCTGCTGTTCGTGCCGCTCGCCCACGGCGTCACCGCCCCCCTGACGGCGGTGCCGCGCCCGGCCGAGCTGGCCCTGTCCGTCGGCACCACGCTCGGCGTGCTCGCGCTGGTCGTGACGGTCATCGGCCCGTCCTCGCGGCTCGGCCTGCGGCTGCGGCCGACCCTGCGCTTCCCCGAAGGCGTGGCCGCGCGGGTGCGCCGGCTGGCGGTGGCCGGGCTCAGCGCCCTGATCGCCCAGCAGGCGGCCGCGGCGCTGGTGGTGTGGCTCGCCAACCGGTACCTCGGCGCCGGCGGGCTCCCTGGGTACAACTTCGCCTGGGCGATCTACCAGGTCCCCTACGCCGTCCTGGCGGTGCCCATCGCCACCAGCGCGTTCCCCGCCCTTTCCGCGCGGGCCGAGGAGGGGGACGGCCACGGGTTCGCCGTTCTGTCGGCGCAGACCACGCGGGCGGTCATCCTGGTGTCCGGCATCGCCGCCGGGGCGCTGGCGGGGGTGGCGGTTCCGGTGGCGGAGGTCTTCGTCGGCGGCAAGGCCGGCGAGGTGCCCCCGGCCGAGCTGGCGCGGGCCATCGCGCTGTTCGCGCCCGGCCTGCTCGGGTACGGCCTGATCGCCCACCTGGGCCGCGTGCTGTACGCGCGGGGAAGGGGAAGGGCGGCCGCCGCGGGCACGGTGGCCGGGTGGCTGGTGGTCATGGCCGCGCAGACGGCCTTCGCCGTGGCCTTCCCCGCCGATTGGCGGCTCGGCGGCCTCGCGTTCGGCAGCGCCGTGGGCATGACGGCGGGCGGGGCGTTGCTGATGGCCGCCGTCCTGCGGAGCGGGGGCGCGGCGGCGCTGGCCGGGGTGGGGCGCGCGACGCTGGCCGCGGTGCTGGGCGGCGGAGCCGGCTTCGTGGCCGGTCTGTGGGTCGCCGCGCTGCTGCCCGCCCGCGGGCCGGTGGCCGGGGCGGCGGTGACGGTGCCGGCCGGTGCGGCGGCCCTGGTGGCGGCCCTGGCCGTGGCGCTGGTCGTGGACAGGCCTGATGTGATGGCGGCGCTGTCGCGCGTGCGCGGGGGCGGCCGGGGAGGGAACGGCGGAGATGGCTGAGACGGCGCGGCGCGTGGCCCTGGTTCTCGGGACGAGCACCGGCGGGGTGGGGCGGCACGTGCGCATGCTCGCCGGAGGGCTCGCCCGGGAGGGCCGCCAGGTCGTGGTGATCGGCCCGGCGAGCACCGACGAGGCGTTCGGCTTCTCCGGCGTCGCGGGCTTCGCGGGGGTGCCCATCTCCGACCGGCCCCGTCCGGCGGCCGACCTGCGGGCCGTGGCGCGGCTGCGGACCCTGCTGGCGGGGGCCGACGTGGTGCACGCGCACGGGCTGCGCGCCGGCGCGCTGGCGGCCCTGGCGCTGGCCGGCCGCCGTACCGCACTGGTGGTCACCTTGCACAACGCGCTGACCGCCGGGGGAGCGGTTGGCGCGATATATGGGCTTTTGGAGCGCATTGTTGCGAAGAAGGCTGATCAGGTGCTCGTGGTGGCTCCCGACCTGGGGGAGCGGATGACCGCCCTCGGGGCCCGTCACGTCGCTGCCGCGGTCGTCCCGGCCCCGCCGCTGTCGCCCGCGACCAGGACGCCCGCCGAAGTCCGCGCCGAACTGAGAGCAGGACCGAGAGCAGAATCTGGTCGGTCGAACCCCGCCGAGTCCGGCGCCGAGCCGGGTCGCGCGTCCGGCGCGGCCGACGTCGGCGCCGAACCCGATCGGGCGCCGCGCACAGCCGCGGCCGGCGCCGAGCCAGGTGAGGTGTCGGACGCGGTCGGGGTCGGTGCCGAGCCTGGGGTGTCGGACGGGGCGGAGGCCGGCGCGGTGCCGGCTCGGGTGTCGGACGCGGTCGATGTCGGTGGCGAGCCTGGTCGGGTGTCGGACACGGTCGATGTCGGTGGCGAGCCGGGTGGGGTGTCAGGTGACCTCGTGCCGCAAGCGACGCCCGGCGACGGGGCCGCAGGGGCCCGGGAGGGCGGCGGGCCGATCTTGCTGACGATCGCCCGGCTGGCCCAGCAGAAGGGCCTGGAGACGCTCCTGGACGCCGCGCGCGGGCCGTACGCGGAGGGCGCCGCCCCGCTGTTCGTCGTCGCGGGGGACGGGCCGCTGCGCGGCGAGTTGCGGTCGCGCGTCGAGGCCGAAGGGCTCCCGGTCCTGCTCCTGGGCGACCGCGCCGATGTGGCCGACCTCCTCCAGGCGGCCGACGCGCTGGTGTCGCCGAGCCGCTGGGAGGGACAGCCGCTGAACGTCCAGGAGGCGCTCAGGGCCGCCAAGCCGATCGTCGCGACGGCGGTCGGCGGCGTCCCTGCGATGGTCGGCGACGCCGCGCTGCTCGTCCCGCCCGGGGACGCGGCCGCTCTGCGCGAGGCGATCGCGCGGTTGATCGCCGACCCGGCGCTGGCCGCCCGCCTGTCGGCCGCTGCGGCGGCCCGCCCGCTGCCGGACGAGCAGGCCGCCCTGCGCGCCGCCGCCACCGCCTACGAGGCCGCGCGAGCGACCGCCACCGGCCACGCCTGACCGTTCCCGCGGCGGCCCTCTCGCGTCCCGGCCACCCTTCCGGCGGCCCCAGCGCCTCCTGGGCACCCCCTCGCCAGGGTTTCTCGCGCGTCCGTGCGCTTTCTCGGGATGGTCCTTGTGCGTTCCTGTGCCGCCTCGCGACGGTTCAGGCGCGTCCGGGCGCTTCCTCGCGGCGGTCTTTGTGCGTTCTGGCCGGCCCTCGGCCTTCGGATGTCCTGGTCGCGGTTTCCGGTGGTCCTTCTCGGGCCGGCCGTCCTCGTGGAGGGTGTCTCGGATGGGGGTGGACCGTGCGGGAACCGGCGTTGATCAGCGGATTCGGGAGCGCGGGCGGCCGGGAGGCCGCGCCTGGTGAAACCGCTGATTAGGTACGGCTTATGCGCTCGCCTATACTCCTCGGCGAGGGGGGGAGTATCCCTTCGCGACAGCCTCGTCATCACGGAACGTCCCTTACGGCGGGCCCGGGGCTGCCGGTCCGCGCCACTGGTGCGGGCGGGAGAGACCTCCGGCACTTTGACGCGGGCCGGAGGTTTGTCTTGGACGTTTCCGTATGGGTTTGGGCGGGGCTCATTGCTGGGCTCTTGGTGGTGCTGGCCTTCGACCTGTGGATCGTCGACAGAGGTGAGCCCCGCGAGTTCTCGCTGAGGCAGGCGAGCTTCTGGGTCGGCTTCTACGTCACGCTGGCCGTCCTGTTCGGCATCGGCCTGTGGATGATCGCCGGGCCGGACCACGCGGGCGAGTACTTCGCCGGCTATCTGACCGAGTACAGCCTGAGCGTGGACAACCTGTTCATCTTCTACATCATCATGGGCCGCTTCGCCGTGCCGAGGGTGTACCAGCACAAGGTGCTCCTGGTGGGCGTGCTGATGGCGCTGGTGATGCGCGGGATCTTCATCCTGGTCGGCGCGGCGGCCCTGCAGCGCTTCGGCTGGCTGTTCTACGTGTTCGGGGCCTTCCTGCTCTACACGGCCGTGAACCTGCTGCGCGGCCACGACGAGGAGGAGTTCAAGGAGAACCTGCTGCTGCGGTGGGTGCGCCGCATCTTCCCGACCACCGACGGCTTCGTCGGCTCGAAGGTCACCGCCCGGGTGGACGGCCGCCGCATGGTGACCCCGATGCTGATCGTCATGGTGGCCATCGGCACCACCGACCTGCTGTTCGCGCTGGACTCCATCCCGGCGATCTTCGGGCTCACGCAGGACGCCTTCATCGTCTTCACCGCCAACGCGTTCGCCCTGATGGGCCTGCGTCAGCTCTATTTCCTGCTCGGTGGGCTCCTGCAGCGGTTGGTGTACATCAGCTACGGTCTGTCGTTCATTCTGGGCTTCATCGGGGTTAAGCTCATCATGGAGGCCTTGCACACCAGTGGTGTCTCCTGGGCGCCCGAAGTGCCGATCTGGGTCTCCCTCTCGGTCATCGGCGTGACGATGGTGGTCACCACCGTGGCCAGCCTCATCAAGGCCAGGCGCGACAAGCGGTCCGGTGGCGCCGCCGCCCCGGCGAAGGTGTCCCAGGGGTAGCGAATTGGTGCATGAGGCGATTTGCTTGTCTCGTATCGCTATGCAATGGCGACGGGATGGGTAACATTCGGCGACAAGTCACGAACCGGTCTCTGGCCGCAAACATCACAAAAGGTTCCCCGTGTCCAACGATTCGCCAAGCCACAGTCGCCGCCGCGTGCGGCTGGCACGTGGTGTCTCCCCCTGGCTGGCCCCCACCGCCGCCGCGGCCGTCGTCTCGGCGGGCCTGGCCCGGCGGTCCCGCCCGTGGGTGCTCGCGGCGGCTCCGCTGACGGCTCTCACCGGCGCCATGCTGTGGTTCTTCCGCGACCCCGACCGCGAGCCGGGCGCAGGGCTGGTGCTGAGCCCCGCCGACGGCGTGGTCCAGAGCATCGACCCGCAGCCGGACGGGCGCACCCGCGTGGCGATCTTCATGAGCCCGCTGGACGTCCACGTGAACCGCGCGCCGCTCGACGGCACGGTGACCTCCATCCGGCACGTGGCGGGCGGCTTCCGCCCGGCGTTCAACAAGGACAGCGACCAGAACGAGCGGGTCGTGTGGCACTTCGAGACCGAGATCGGCGACCTGGAGCTCGTGCAGATCGCCGGAGCGGTGGCGCGCCGCATCGTGCCGTACGTCGGCATGGGGGCGAAGCTCACGCGAGGGGAGCGCATCGGGCTCATCCGGTTCGGCTCCCGCGTGGACATCTACCTTCCAGAAGGGATCGCCCCTGCGGTGAGCGTGGGGGAGCGGACGACGGCAGGAGTGACTCGCATTGACCGCGGCTGACGCAGGCTGGTCCATAGAGGGCGTGGACGAGGACGAAGAACCCCGGGGACCGGTCGGCAAGGCCTTCCGGCTGTCGGCGGCCGACTCGCTGTCCATCGGCAACGCGGTCTGCGGGTTCCTCGCGGTGTGCGTGCTGGCGTGGTCGGCGATCAGTCAGTTGCAGGCCCAGAGCGAGTTCCAGTCCGACCCCCGCTACTTCGCCACCGCCGTGGTGCTGCTGCTGATCGGCGCCACGTGCGACCTGTTCGACGGGCTGGTCGCCCGCAAGTTCCGCGCCTCGGCCATGGGGGCCGAGCTGGACAACCTCGCCGACGTGATCAGTTTCGGCTTCGCCCCGGCGTTCATGGTGGTCGCCTGGGCCGGCTTCTCCCACAAGCTGCCCCTGTGGGTGGTCCTCTGCGCGGCCGTCTCGGTGCTGGTGGCCGGTGTCGTCCGGCTCGCGCGCTTCGCCTGCGTCAAGACCAAGAGCGGCGACTTCATGGGCCTGCCCATCCCGATGGGCGCCATGACGGTGGTCTCCATCGTGCTGCTCTTCCAGCCGTCGTACCTCACCCTGCTCGGCATCTTTGCCGTGGCCTGGCTCATGGTGAGCCGCATCGAGTACCCCAAGCCCAAGGGCAACCTCGCGGCGGTGGTGCTCGGCTGGGTCATGATCAACGTGGTCTGCCTCATCGTGTGGGCGGCCGACCTGTCCGGCGGTGACCTGCTCATCCAGGTCGGCGCCTGCATGCAGATCGCCCTGGTGTCGGCCATCCCGCTGCGCGTGCTCATGTTCAAGCGCGAGCAGCGCAAGGAGCGCAAGGACACCGAGTCCGCCGTCCGTTAGCCCGGCGGCGGCCCCTGCGACGCGCACACGGCCCGGTCCCCTCGACACCGAGGAGATCGGGCCGTCTCGCGTCCGGCGGGCGGCCGTTTCCGATGGACGCCCGTTCCGGCGACGGCCGTTCCGCGCTCCGGTGGGCGGCCGTCCGGCCGTTCCGGGCGCCGCATCGCCGGCCTACCAGCCGCGGGCGCGCCACTCGGGCAGGGAAGGGCGCTCGGCGCCGAGGGTGGTGTCCTTGCCGTGGCCGGGGTACACCCAGGTCTCGTCGGGCAGCCGGTCGAAGACGCGCTCCACCACGTCGGTGTAGAGCCGCTCGAACCGGGCCGGGTCGCGCTCGGTGTTGCCCACGCCGCCGGGGAACAGGGAGTCGCCGGTGAACAGGTGGGCGTTCTGGAACAGCAGCGCGATGGAGCCGGGGGTGTGGCCGCGCAGGTGGATGACGTCCAGGGTGACCACGCCGACGGTGACCCTGTCGCCGTGCTCCACGGGCCGGGTCACCGGGACGGGCAGGTGCGGGGCGTCCAGCGGGTGGGCGACGGTCTCGGCCCCGGTCGCCTTGACGACCTCCGCCAGCGCCGACCAGTGGTCCTGGTGGCGATGCGTGGTGACGACCTTGCTGATGGGCCGGTCGCCGACCAGCTCCAGCAGCCTCGCGGGATCGGCGGCGGCGTCGATCAGCACCCCGTCGCCGGTCTCGCGGCAGCGCAGCAGGTAGGCGTTGTTCCCGAAACCGCCCACCTCCACCTTGCTGATCGTCAGGTCGGGCAGCTCGCGGACGTCCGCGGGGCCGCCGGCCGTCACATCACCGGTGTAGCTCATGGATACTCCTCAGGTGGCGTCGCCGGCAGGCCGGGAGGTGCCGTCGCCGGCCACCGCGGCGCAGCCGGAGGCTTTCCCGCCAGCCTAAGCCTCCCGGGCCCAGGTTGATCGTCGCCCTCCGCCCGGCCGGCGGGCTCGTCTCTCAGGCGCACCACCTCGCCCAGATCACGGGAAGGCAGGCGGCCGGCCACCCAGGCGAGAACGGCCCCGGGCGGCCCCTCCACCGCCGGGCCGTCACCGAGGCCGGTCCAGCGCCGCCCGCCGGCGTGGACGGCGCCGACCGGGCTCTGCTCGCGCGGCCAGGCGGCCATGGAGTCGTGCAGTTCGCGCCACACGAAGGGCTCGGGCCAGGCCGCCCAGGTGTAGCCGGCGTCCAGGTCGACGTGGTGGATCTCCACCTCCCGGATCCTGCGCACCAGGATGTACCAGGCGGGGTGCCCGCCGCCGTTCAGGCCGCCCACGGTGGCGGCCCAGGCGGGCGCCGGCATCGAGGCGATGGCGTCCTCCAGGCGCGCCGCGCTCGCGGCGATGTCCGCGTGCTGCTCCGCGGCGGGCCTGCCGGCTCCTTCCGCTATCTCCGTCTCTCTGGCCTCGTGCGTTGGGTACTGTGGTGTGTACACACCCGTCTTGGCCCACGTCACGAGGTTGACGTGGCTGTCGGCGTTCCGCGCGATGTGGGCCAGCACGTGGCCGCGCGTCCACCCCGGAAGCAGGGAGGGAGCCGTGACGTCCGAGCCGGACAACGCGGCCGTGGTGGCGAGCAAACGGTTCGTGGCCGCGGTGAGCTCGGCCCGGAGGGCGTTCAAAACGGTCATGCGACACATCCTTCATCCGAAATCCTCCGCCCGCGCGATCTTCCGCGGGTGCCGGGCGGCCGGTGCCCGGCATGTCCCTCGCCGGAGCGCGGAAAAACTGTCGGACCCCGTCGTTACAGTGGCGGCGACTAGTCAGAGGTGGCCTTCTCCGGCCGCCGTGGATCGCAACCCCAACATGAGAGATCTGCTGTGGCCGACCGCTTGATCGTTCGTGGCGCGCGCGAACACAATCTCAAAGACGTCTCGCTCGACCTGCCGCGAGACGCTCTCATCGTCTTCACCGGGCTGTCCGGCTCGGGCAAGTCCAGCCTGGCCTTCGACACCATCTTCGCCGAGGGCCAGCGGCGTTACGTCGAGTCGCTCTCGGCGTACGCACGGCAGTTCCTCGGGCAGATGGACAAGCCCGACGTCGACTTCATCGAGGGCCTGTCCCCGGCCGTCTCGATCGACCAGAAGTCCACCTCCCGCAACCCCCGCTCCACGGTCGGCACCATCACCGAGGTCTACGACTACCTGCGTCTGCTGTGGGCCCGCATCGGCAAGCCCCACTGCCCCACCTGCGGCCGTCCCATCGCCCGGCAGACCCCGCAGCAGATCGTCGACCGCGTGCTCGAGCTGGAGGAGGGCACGCGCTTCCAGGTCATGGCCCCGGTCATCCGCGGGCGCAAGGGCGAGTACGCCGAGCTGTTCCGCGAGTTGCAGTCCAAGGGCTTCGCGCGGGCGCGGGTCGACGGCACCGTGATCCGGCTCGAAGAGCCGCCGACCCTGAAGAAGTACGAAAAGCACGACATCGAGGTCATCGTCGACCGTCTCTCGGTGAAGGACGGCGCGCGCCGCCGCCTCACCGACTCGGTCGAGACCGCCCTCCAGCTTTCCGGCGGCACGATCACGCTCGACTTCGTCGACCTGCCCGAGGGCGACCCCGGGCGCGAGCGGTTCTACTCCGAGCACCTCTACTGCCCCTACGACGACCTGTCGTTCGAGGAGCTCGAGCCCCGGTCGTTCTCCTTCAACTCGCCGTTCGGCGCCTGCCCCGACTGCACCGGCCTCGGCACGCGCATGGAGGTCGACCCCGACCTGGTGGTGCCCGATCCCGAGAAGACCCTGGGCGACGGCGCGCTGTCCCCGTGGGCGGGCGGCCACACCAGTGACTACTTCATCCGGCTGGTGGAGGCGCTCGGGCTCGCCATGGGCTTCGACCTGGACACCGCGTGGGAGCGGCTGCCCAAGCAGGCGCAGAAGGCCCTGCTGCGCGGCTACGACGAGCAGGTCCACGTCCGCTACAGCAACCGCTACGGCCGGCAGCGCTCGTACTACACCACCTTCGAGGGCGTGATCCCCTGGGTGCAGCGGCGGCACGCCGAGGCCGAGAGCGACTCCTCGCGCGAGCGCTTCGAAGGCTTCATGCGCGAGATCCCCTGCCCCACCTGCAAGGGCGCCCGCCTCAAGCCGGTGTCGCTGGCGGTGACGGTCAGCGACCGCTCCATCGCCCACGTCTCGTCCATGTCCATCGGCGAGTGCGCCAAGTTCCTCGGCGGGCTCACCCTGTCCGAGCGCGACATGCACATCGCCGAGCGGGTCGTCAAAGAGATCAACGCGCGGCTGGGCTTCCTGCTGGACGTCGGCCTCGACTACCTCACCCTCGACCGCGCGGCCGGCACCCTGGCCGGCGGCGAGGCGCAGCGCATCCGCCTGGCCACGCAGATCGGCTCGGGCCTGGTCGGCGTGCTGTACGTCCTGGACGAGCCGTCCATCGGCCTGCACCAGCGCGACAACCAGCGCCTGCTCGACACGCTGATCCGCCTGCGCGACATGGGCAACACCCTCATCGTCGTCGAGCACGACGAGGACACCATCGCCGCCGCCGACTGGGTCGTCGACATCGGCCCGGGCGCGGGCGAGCACGGCGGCCAGGTCGTGGTGTCGGGCACGGTGCAAGACCTGCTCTCCAGCGAGCACTCCCTCACCGGCGCCTACCTGTCCGGGCGCAGGAGCATCGACGTGCCGGCCGCCCGGCGCAAGCGCGACGCCAAGCGCAAACTGGTCGTCAAGGGGGCCCGCGAGCACAACCTCAAGGGCGTCGACGTCGAGTTCCCGCTGGGCGTGTTCACCGCGGTCACCGGCGTGTCGGGGTCCGGCAAGTCCACCCTGGTCAACGACATCCTCTACAACGCGCTGGCCAAGGAGCTCAACGGCGCCAAGACCGTCCCCGGCCGGCACTCCCGGGTCACCGGCACCGACCTGGTGGACAAGGTCGTGCACGTCGACCAGAGCCCCATCGGCCGCACCCCGCGCTCCAACCCGGCCACCTACACCGGGGTGTTCGACCACGTGCGCAAGCTGTTCGCCCAGACCACCGAGGCCAAGATCCGCGGGTATCAGCCCGGCCGGTTCAGCTTCAACGTCAAGGGCGGCCGTTGCGAGGCGTGCTCGGGCGACGGCACCATCAAGATCGAGATGAACTTCCTGCCGGACGTCTACGTCCCCTGCGAGGTCTGCCACGGCGCCCGCTACAACCGCGAGACGCTCGAGGTGCACTACAAGGGCAAGACGATCTCCGAGGTCCTCGACATGCCGATCGAGGAGGCCCTTGAGTTCTTCGACGCCATCCCGCCGATCAAGCGCCACCTCAAGACGCTCAACGACGTGGGCCTCGGGTACGTCCGGCTCGGCCAGCCCGCCACCACGCTGTCCGGCGGCGAGGCCCAGCGCGTCAAGCTCGCCTCGGAGCTGCAGCGCCGCTCCACCGGCCGCACCATCTACGTGCTGGACGAGCCCACCACCGGCCTGCACTTCGAGGACATCCGCAAGCTGCTCGGCGTCCTCGGCCGCCTGGTGGACGGCGGCAACACCGTCATCGTGATCGAGCACAACCTGGACGTGATCAAGACCGCCGACTGGGTCATCGACATGGGCCCCGAGGGCGGCTCCAGGGGCGGCCTGGTGCTGGCCACCGGCACTCCCGAGCAGGTCGCCCGCATCGAGGACAGCCACACCGGCCGCTTCCTCAGCAAGGTCCTGGGCGGCTGAGCCCGTCTCCTCGCGACTGAGGCGCTTCGCCCGCGTCACGACGGCCCGCCGCTCCTTCGCACATCAGGTGGAGCGGCGGGCCTGACTCATGTCTTATGCGTAATTGTTCATACTGCCTGAGTCACGTGTGCTCCATGCTGAACCACGTGGCGGCGAGAGCCGTAGCAGGAGATAAGGAAAACCGAGGAAGGCGAATATGACCGAGACGGATACGACACGGCGTGCGGTGATGCTCGGCGCGAGTGGCGCGGGGCTGGCCGTCGTGCTGACCGCGTGCGGCGGATATGGGACGTCGGCCTCGACGGACAGCGGCGACTCTTCCTCCGATCCGGCGCCCGCGTCCTCGTCGGACGGCGCCGCGAGCGACTCCGGCTCCGGCGGCGGCGGGAACGCTCTGGCCAAGACCAGCGACATCCCCAAGGGCGGCGGCAAGATCTTCAAGGACGAGAAGATCGTCATCACCCAGCCGGCGGACGGTGAGTTCAAGGCGTTCAGCGCGATCTGCACCCACCAGGGCTGCCCAGTGGGCTCGGTGTCCGGTGGAACGATCAACTGCCCGTGCCACGGCAGCAAGTTCAAGATCGCCGATGGCTCCGTGGCCGACGGCCCCGCGAGCTCGCCGCTGGAGGAGAAGAAGATCAAGGTCGAGGGCGGGTCCATCACCCTGGCCTGACACCGCCACCACCAGGCGACCGCACGCGGGCGGGGCCGGAGGACCACCTCCGTCCCCGCCCGCGGCGCGCCGAGGCCGCGCTGGCGCGCGCGGGCGACGAGCCGGCGCAGCTCGCGTACGCCCAGGCTCTGGCCGACTACGCCGATGCCGGCGGCTATGAGGCGGAGGTCGTCTGGGACACCTGCGCGACCGCGGCTCTCGGCCTGCCCTACGACCGCGTCGAGGAACGGCCGGTGAACACCCTGTCGGGCGGCGAGCAGAAGCGGCTGGTGCTGGAGGCTCTCCTGCGCGGGCCGGACGAACTGCTGCTGCTGGACGAACCGGACAACTACCTGGACGTGCCCGCCAAGCAGTGGCTGGAGGAGCGCCTGCGCGCCGTGGGGAAGACCGTTCTGCTCGTCTCGCACGACCGCCGCCTGCTGGCGAACACCGCCGACCGCATCCTCACCGTGGAGGACCGGGGAGTGTGGGTCCACGGCGGCGGCTTCGCCTCCTACGCCCAGGCCCGGCACGACCGCGTCGAGCGCCTGGAGGAGCTGAAGCGCCGCTGGGAGGAGGAGCATGCCAGGCTCAGGCAGCTGGTGAACACCCTGCGCCAGACCGCCGCCAACAACGACGCGGTGGCCTCCTCCTACCGCGCCGCCCGCACGCGGCCGCGCAGGTTCGAGGAGGCCGGCCCGCCGGAGCGGGCGCCGCGAGGGCAGAACGTGCGCATGCGGCTGCGCGGCGGCCGCACCGGCAAGCGGGCGGTCGTCTGCGAGTCGGTCGAGCTGCACGGGCGGACGGCCGGGCGGTTCCGCGGCGAGCACCGGGCGAGGGCGGCGGAGGTGGTGTGTGCCAGGGGGTGGGGATGCCTGGGGGCGATCTCCGGGGGAGGTGGATAGCCCTAT
Source organism: Sphaerisporangium rhizosphaerae (assembly GCF_042665155.1). NCBI lineage: Bacteria > Bacillati > Actinomycetota > Actinomycetes > Streptosporangiales > Streptosporangiaceae > Sphaerisporangium > Sphaerisporangium rhizosphaerae. The sequence goes on from NZ_JBHTCG010000038.1 coordinate 30,842, forward strand.
TCTGTCGGCGGGTCCGGATAGGCTTTCTGTTGTGGCGAGACCCGCGAACAGCCCCCTGAGCTTCCGCCCCGAGCCGGGGTCGATCCCTGAGTCACCAGGTGTGTACCGCTTCAGGGATGCCCATGGCCGGGTCATCTATGTCGGCAAGGCCAAGAGCCTCCGGCAGCGCCTCAACTCCTACTTCGCCGACTTCGCCGGCCTCCACCCGCGCACCCAGACCATGCTCACCACGGCCGCGGGGGTCGACTGGACCGTCGTGGGCACCGAGGTCGAGGCCCTGCAGCTCGAATACTCCTGGATCAAGGAGTTCGACCCCCGGTTCAACGTCAAGTACCGCGACGACAAGTCCTATCCCTTCCTCGCGGTCACCATGGGCGAGGACTTCCCCCGGGTGCAGGTGCTGCGCGGCGCCAAGCGCAAGGGCACCCGCTACTTCGGGCCCTACTCCCACGCCTGGGCCATCAGAGAGACCGTCGACCTGCTGCTGCGCGTCTTTCCCGTGCGCACCTGCTCGGCGGGGGTGTTCAAGCGCGCCGGGCAGATCGGCCGGCCCTGCCTGCTGGGCTACATCGACAAGTGCTCGGCGCCCTGCGTCGGCAACGTCACCCCCGAGCAGCACCGCGAGCTGGCCGAGGATTTCTGCGACTTCATGGCCGGGAACACCGGCCGGTTCATCAAGCGGCTCGAACGCGCCATGCGCGAGGCCGCCGCCGCCGAGGAGTACGAGAGGGCCGCCCGCCTCCGCGACGACATCCAGGCCCTGCAGCGGGCGCTGGAGAAGCAGGCCGTGGTGCTCGGCGAGGGCACCGACTGCGACGTGGTCGCCCTCACCGAAGATCCGCTGGAGGCCGCGGTCCAGGTGTTCTACGTGCGCGGGGGCCGCATCCGCGGCCAGCGCGGCTGGGTCGTCGACAAGGTCGAGGAGGCCACCACCGGCGAGCTGGTCGAACACTTCCTGCTCCAGATGTACGGCGAGGCGACGCCCGAGGCGGTGCCGCGTGAGGTGCTGGTCCCGGCCCTGCCGCCGGAGGCCGGCGCGGTCGCCGAGCTGCTCACCGAGCAGCGCGGCGCGAGGGTCGAGGTGCGCGTGCCGCAGCGCGGCGACAAGAAAGCCCTCATGGAGACCGTCGAGCGCAACGCCAAAGAGTCCCTCGCCCAGCACAAGCTGCGCAGGGCCAGCGACCTGACCACGCGCAGCCGTGCGCTGCAAGAGATCGCCGACGCGCTCGACCTCGACCAGGCTCCGTTGCGCATCGAGTGCTACGACGTCTCCCACCTGCAGGGCGACGACGTCGTGGCCTCGATGGTCGTCTTCGAGGACGGCCTGGCCCGCAAGAGCGAGTACCGCCGGTTCGCCATCCGCGGCACGGCCGGGCAGGGCGATGTCGCCTCCATCTACGAGGTGATCCACCGCCGGTTCAAGCGCCTGGTCGAAGAGCGCGCCGAGAGCGGCGAGCTCGATCCCGAGCCGATCGACCCCGAGACCGGCAAACCGCGCAGGTTCGCCTATCCGCCCAACCTGGTCGTGGTCGACGGCGGCCCCGCCCAGGTGGCGGCGGCCCAGCGGGCGCTGGACGAGCTCGGCGTGGACGACGTCTCGGTGAGCGGGCTGGCCAAGCGGCTGGAGGAGGTCTGGGTCCCCGGCGACGACCAGCCGGTGATCCTGCCCAGAACCAGCGAAAGCCTTTATCTGCTGCAAAGGGTGCGTGACGAGGCACACCGCTTCGCCATCACCTACCATCGTTCGAAACGTTCGAAGTCTGTCAAGGTGAGCGTTCTGGACGAGATCCGGGGGCTCGGGTCAGCGCGCAAACAGGCTTTGCTGAAGCGCTTCGGGTCCGTCAAGCGGTTGCAGGGGGCGACCGTCGAGGAGATCCGCGAGGTTCCCGGCATCGGGCTTTCGACCGCCGAGGCGATCGTTGCCGCGTTGAAGGGGGAGAGCACATGACCGAGCAGACAGACGGCGACGGGCGCGAGGTGTCGCGGCCGCGGCCGGCGGAGGCGCGGGGCCGCAAGGGGGCGGTGCGCGACACCGCGTTCGTCATCGTCACCGGCATGTCCGGAGCCGGCCGCAGCACGGCCGCCAAGGCCCTGGAGGACCTCGGCTGGTTCGTGATCGACAACCTGCCGCCGGGCATGCTGTTCGCCATGGCGGAGGAGGCCGGCCGGGTCAAGCTCGACACCGACAAGGTCGCCGCCGTGGTCGACGTCCGGAGCCTGGCCTTCACCACCGACCTCAACACCGCGATCGAAGAGCTCGAGGCGCGGGGCGTCGGGGTGCGCGTGGTCTTCCTGGAGGCCAGCGACGAGGAGCTCGTCCGCCGCTTCGAGAACGTCCGCAGGCCGCACCCGCTCCAGGGCGAGGGGCGCCTGGTGGACGGCATCGCCCGCGAGCGGGGCATCCTGCGCGAGGTGCGGGCCAACGCCGACCTGGTGATCGACACCTCCTCGCACAATGTGCACGAGCTGCGCGGCAAGATCGTCTCTTTCTTCGGCGGGGACGACCGCCCCGGCCTGCGGGTCAACGTGGTGTCCTTCGGGTTCAAGTACGGCCTGCCGGTGGACGCCGATCTGGTGGTCGACTGCAGGTTCCTGCCCAATCCGCACTGGGTGCCCGAGCTGCGGCCGATGAGCGGGTTGGACGCGCCCGTGCGCGAGTACGTCCTCAGCCAGCCGGGAGCCAAGGAGTTCCTGGACGCCTATGAGGAGGCCTTCGGCGTCGTGGCCGCAGGCTACGTCCGCGAGGGCAAGGGGTATGTCACCCTGGCCGTCGGCTGCACCGGCGGCAAGCACCGCAGCGTGGCCATGTCCGAGCAGATCGGCGCCCGCCTGCGCGATCGGGGCATGGAGGTTCAGGTCAGCCACCGGGATGTGGGCCGCGAGTGAACGTCGATGACGGGGCTCGCGCGGGCGGCGCCCGCACCGAGACCCCGGCGGGCCGCCGGCACGCGGCCCGCGGCGCGGAGGAGACCGAAGACGCCCCAAGCCCGGCGGGGTCCACGGCGCCGCCGGCACGCTCCACCGACGCGCCGGCCGGCCCCCGAGGCCCGGCCGAGCCAGCGGCGGCGTCCGCACCCTCCACTCCGGACGGTTCGGCACGCTCCACTCCGGATGGGTCGGCACTTTCCACTCCGGCGGTGCCGGCACCCTCCATCCCGGATGGGTCGGCACCCTCCGCTCCAGAGGGTTCGGCACCCTCCACTCCAGCGGTGCCGGCACGCTCCACCCCGGACGGGTCGGCCGGCTCAGCCTCCCTGCTCGACGGGCTTGAGCGGTTCGGGCGGGGTGGGGCGGCGCGGGTGGTGGCTTTCGGCGGGGGGCACGGGCTGTACGCCTCGCTGTCGGCGCTGCGGCGGGTCACCGGCGAGCTGACCGCGGTGGTGACCGTGGCCGACGACGGCGGCTCCAGCGGGCGTCTCAGGCGCGAGCTGGGCGTCCTGCCGCCCGGTGACCTGCGCATGGCCCTCGCGGCCCTGTGCGGCGACGACGACTGGGGCCAGACCTGGAGCAAGGTGGTCCAGCACCGCTTCCTCAGCGAGGGCGAGCTGCACGGCCACGCCGTCGGCAACCTGCTCATCGTGGCGCTGTGGGAGCTGCTCGACGACCCGGTGGCGGGGCTCGACTGGGTGGGCCGCCTGCTCGGCGCGCACGGCCGCGTCCTGCCGATGGCCTCGGTGCCGCTGGACATCGAGGCCGAGGTCGAGCTGGACGGGCTCGTCAGCGTGGTCCGCGGGCAGGTCGCGTGCGCCCTCACCCCGGGCAACGTCCAAGCGATCTCCCTGGTGCCGGCCGACCCCCCGGCCTGTCCCGAGGCGGTCGAGGCGGTGCGCGAGGCCGACTGGGTGGTGTTCGGGCCGGGGTCGTGGTTCACCAGTGTGCTGCCGCACCTGAAGGTGCCCCAGCTCGCCGCCGCCCTGCACGGCGCCGCCGCCAGGCGGCTGGTCACCCTCAACCTGGCCCCGCAGCCGGGGGAGACCGACGGGTTCTCCGCCGAGAAGCACCTGCAGGTGCTGCGCGATCACGCTCCCGGGCTCACCGTCGACGTGGTGCTCGCCGACCACCGGGTGGTGGGCGAGCGCGACGAACTGGAGAAGGCCGCCGACGCGCTGGGCGGGCGTCTGGTGCTCGCCGACGTCGCCGCCTCCGACGGCTCACCCAGGCATGATGCACGACGACTTGCCTCGGTCCTGGACGAGATTTTCCGTGGGAAGCGTTGATCCTGGTCAGCGCGCCCACGGGGTGCGAGAGACTTGCCGGGGGCCGATGGAGCCGCGCCGGGCGCCGGCGGAGGTCCGCCTGGCGCGACGAGGCTGCTTCGACCGTGAAAGGCGTCTGTATGGGGGAGGACACAGGCACATGGCCATGACGGGTGTGGTGAAGGACGAGCTGAGCCGGCTGTCGGTGCTGAAGCCTTGCTGCCGCAAGGCCGAGGTGTCGACGTTGCTTCGGTTCGCGAGCGGGCTGCACCTTGTGGGCGGCCGCATCGTGATCGAGGCGGAGCTGGACACCAACGTCACCGCCCGGCGGCTGATCAAGGACATCGGCGAGGTGTTCGGGCACAAGGCCGAGGTGCTGGTGCTGGCGCCCGCGGGGTTGCGCAAGGGGTCGAGGTATGTGGTGCGGGTGTACCGCGACGGCGAGGCGCTCGCCCGCCAGACCGGGTTGATCGACAACCACGGGAGGCCGGTGCGCGGGCTGCCGCGCCAGGTCGTCTCCGGGGCCACCTGCGACGCCGAGGCCGCCTGGCGGGGCGCGTTCCTCGCCCACGGCTCGCTGACCGAGCCGGGCCGCTCGATGTCGCTGGAGGTGACCTGCCCCGGCCCGGAGGCCGCGCTCGCCCTGGTGGGCTCCGCCCGGCGGCTCAAGATCCACGCCAAGGCGCGGGAGGTCCGCGGGGTCGACCGCGTGGTGGTCAGGGACGGCGACGCGATCAGCGCCCTGCTGACCCGGCTCGGCGCGCACGACAGCGTCCTGGCATGGGAGGAACGCCGCATGCGCCGCGAGGTGCGCGCCACGGCCCACCGCCTGGCCAACTTCGACGACGCCAACCTGCGCCGCTCGGCGCGGGCGGCGGTGGCCGCCGGCGCCAGGGTGCAGAGGGCGCTGGAGATCCTCGGCGACGAAGCCCCCGAGCACCTGGTCGTCGCCGGGCGTCTGCGGGTGGAGCACAAGCAGGCGTCGCTGGAGGAGCTCGGCCAGATCGCCGACCCGCCGCTGACCAAGGACGCCATCGCCGGCCGCATCCGGCGGCTGCTCGCCATGGCCGACAAACGCGCCTCCGACCTCGGCATCGCCAGCACCGACGCCAACCTCACCGCCGAGATGCTCGCCCCCTGACGGGCCGCGCCGCGGCGGCCGCCGGACGGGCAGGCGGCGGTGCCGGGCGGGGGAAGGCGAGGGGGACGGCGGCGCCGTGGAGTGGCCGTGAGCTGGGGAGATCCACCAGGTCCGCAGGGGCGGCGGGAAAGGGGATGGCCACGTGGTCTACACCAATTGGCACCCGGTAGGGTTATCTGAGGTTTCAGCCCGCCACGACGCCGGCACGAGCCGGCGCAACGACGTTCGAGGAGATCAGGTTCCGTGAGCATCCGCGTAGGCATCAACGGCTTCGGTCGTATCGGCCGCAACTTCTGGCGAGCCGTGGCGGCCGGCGGTAAGGACATCGAGGTCGTCGCCGTCAACGACCTGACCGACAATGCCACCCTTGCCCACCTGCTCAAGTACGACAGCATCCTGGGCCGCCTGCCGTACGAGGTCAAGAGCTCGGCCGACGAGATCACCGTCGACGGCAAGGCGATCAAGGTGTTCGCCGAGCGCGACCCCGCCAAGCTGCCGTGGGGCGACCTGGGCGTGGACGTCGTCGTCGAGTCGACCGGCCTGTTCACCGACGCCGCCAAGGCCAAGGTGCACGCCGAGAACGGCGCCAAGAAGGTCATCATCTCCGCGCCCGCCAAGGGCGAGGACATCACGATCGTGATGGGCGTCAACCACGACAAGTACGACCCGGCGGCGCACACCATCATCTCCAACGCCTCCTGCACGACCAACTGCCTGGCCCCCATGGCGAAGGTCATCAACGACACCTTCGGCATCGAGAAGGGCCTGATGACCACGATCCACGCCTACACCCAGGACCAGAACCTCCAGGACGGCCCGCACAAGGACCTGCGCCGCGCCCGCGCCGCCGCCCTGAACATCGTGCCCACCTCCACCGGCGCGGCCAAGGCGATCGGCCTGGTGCTCCCCGAGCTCAAGGGCAAGCTGGACGGCTTCGCGCTGCGCGTGCCGATCCCCACCGGCTCGGCCACCGACCTGACCGTCGAGCTCAAGCGCGACGCCTCGGTCGAAGAGGTCAACGCCGCCCTCAAGGCCGCCGCCGAGGGCCCGCTGCGCGGCATCCTCAGCTACACCGAGGACGAGATCGTCTCCTCCGACATCGTCACCGACCCGGCCTCCTGCATCTTCGACTCCGGCCTGACCAAGGTCATCGGCAACCAGGTCAAGGTCGTCGGCTGGTACGACAACGAGTGGGGCTACTCCAACCGCCTCGGCGACCTCATCGAGCTGGTTGGTTCGCAGCTCTGATGCAGACCATCGACTCCCTCGACGTGAAGGGCCGGCGCGTGCTCGTGCGCGCCGACCTGAACGTCCCCCTCGACGGGGACGTGATCACCGATGACGGGCGCATCCGCGCCTCGGTGCCCACGATCACCGCGCTCGCCGAGCGCGGCGCGCGGGTGATCGTCTGCGCCCACCTCGGCCGCCCCAAGGGCAAGGTGGCGCCGCAGTTCTCGCTGGCGCCGGTCGCGGCGCGCCTCGGCGAGCTGCTCGGCCGCCCGGTGGCCTTCGCCTCCGACGTCGTCGGCGACTCCGCGCGCGAGACCGCCGAGGGCCTGGCCGACGGCGAGGTCGCCCTGCTGGAGAACCTCCGCTTCGAGCCCGGCGAGGAGTCCAAGGACGACGAGCAGCGCGGCGCGTTCGCCGGCAGGCTCGCCGCCCTGGCCGAGCTGTACGTCGGCGACGGGTTCGGCGCGGTGCACCGCAAGCACGCCAGCGTGTACGACGTGCCCCAGCGCCTGCCGCACGCCGCCGGCGGCCTGGTCGTGGCCGAGGTCGAGGTGCTCAAGAAGCTCACCGAGGACCCCGCCCGGCCCTACGTCGTCGTGCTCGGCGGTGCCAAGGTCTCCGACAAGCTCGGCGTGATCGCCAACCTGCTGGACAAGGTCGACCGCCTGGTCATCGGCGGCGGCATGGCCTACACCTTCCTCAAGGCCCAGGGCCACGAGGTGGGCAACTCGCTGCTGCAGGAAGACCAGCTCGAGCAGGTGAGCGGCTTCATCGCCGAGGCCGGCAAGCGCGGCGTCGAGCTGGTGCTGCCGGTCGACATCCTGGCAGCGACGACCTTCGCCGAGGACGCGCCGTTCGAGGTGGTCGAGGCCACCGCGATCCCGGCCGACCGTGAGGGCCTGGACATCGGCCCGAAGACGCGCGAGCTGTTCGCCGGCAAGCTGGCCGACGCCGCGACCGTCTTCTGGAACGGACCGATGGGCGTGTTCGAGTTCGAGGCGTTCTCGGGCGGCACCCGTGCCGTGGCCGAGGCGCTGATCGCCTCCGGCGCCTTCACCGTCGTCGGCGGTGGCGACTCGGCGGCCGCCGTGCGCAAGCTCGGCCTGCCCGAGGACGGCTTCTCCCACATCTCGACCGGCGGCGGGGCCAGCCTCGAATACCTCGAGGGCAAGACCCTGCCCGGACTCGCCGCGCTGGAGGACTGAGCGCCCCATGAGCACAGCCCGCAAGCCGCTCTTCGCCGGCAACTGGAAGATGAACCTCAACCACCTCGAGGCCATCGCTCTTGTCCAGAAGCTGGCCTTCACCCTGACCGACAAGGACTTCGACCGTGCCGAGGTCGCGGTGCTGCCTCCGTTCACCGACCTGCGCAGCGTGCAGACCCTGGTGGACGGCGACAAGCTCCGCATCGTGTACGGCGCACAGGACCTGTCGGTGCACGACGCCGGCGCCTACACCGGTGAGGTCTCCGGCTCGATGCTGGCCAAGCTCGGCTGCACGTACGTGCTGGCCGGGCACTCCGAGCGGCGGCAGTACCACGGCGAGGACGACCAGCTCGTCAACGCCAAGGTGCAGGCGGCCTACCGCCACTCGCTCACGCCGATCCTGTGCGTGGGCGAGGGGCTGCCGGTCCGCCAGGCGGGCGGCCACGTCGCCTACACCGTGTCGCAGCTCGACGCGGCGCTGAACGGCGTCAAGCACGACCAGGCCAAGTCGATCGTCATCGCCTACGAGCCCGTCTGGGCGATCGGCACCGGCGAGGTCGCCACGCCCGACGACGCCCAGGAGGTCTGCGGCGCCGTTCGCGCGCGACTCGCCGAGCTGTACGACGAGGAGGTGGCCGGAGGCGTCCGTATCCTTTACGGTGGGTCGGTCAAGGGCGCCAACATCGCCGGCATCATGGCTCAGCCGGATATCGACGGGGCTCTGGTCGGCGGCGCGTCCCTCGACCCGGCCGACTTCGTTAAGATCAGTCGTTTTGGCGAAATGTCGGGCTAGCTGAGCTGTTCGGGAGGTACGAGTTGACATTACGACGTACCCTCGAAGAGACACTTTGAATCGTCACCCCGGCGGTCGCCGGGCAGGTCAGGTCGCGCTTCGGCGCGCATAACAGGGAAACAGGTCAACGGTGATTATCGGCATCTCCATCGCCCTCATCCTGTCGAGCGCCCTTATGGTGCTGCTCGTACTGCTCCACAAGGGCAAGGGTGGCGGCCTTTCGGATCTCTTCGGCGGCGGCTTCACATCGTCCTTCGGCGGATCCTCGGTGGTGGAGCGGAACCTCGACCGACTCACGATCATCACCGGTTCGATCTGGTTCGTCTGCATCATCGCGCTCGGGCTGCTGCTCCGGCCGGCGTAGACGCCTTTCCCGAAGCCTGACAGAGATTCTTTTCCCCGCCGCGCGGTGGGGCGATCAAGCGAGGAGTTCATCCGTGGGCAGTGGCAACGCCATCCGTGGTAGCCGTGTCGGCGCCGGTCCGATGGGGGAGGCCGAGCGAGGCGAGGCGGCCCCCCGGGTCCGGGTCTCGTTCTGGTGCGCCAACATGCACGAGACGCGTCCGAGCTTCGCCAGTGACGCGGCCGTCCCGGAGTACTGGGACTGCCCCCGGTGCGGTCTTCCCGCCGGTCAGGACGAGTCGGCCCCGCCCGCGCCGCCGCGCAACGAGCCGTACAAGACCCACCTGGCGTACGTGAAGGAGCGGCGCAGCGACACCGACGGCGCGGCGATCCTCGCCGAGGCCCTCGAGCGGCTGCGCAACAACCGCTCACCCTGGTAGGTCCGCGGCCACCGCTCCGACGAGCGAAAAGGCCCCCGCGGTGCTCCGCGGGGGCCTTCTCACGCTCTGCCGGTGTTCTACGTGGGCCTGTCAGCCGCGCCGCTCGTACACGAGCTCTCCCGCGGCGAAGGTCATGGCCACCTGGGTGGTCCAGATCTCCTTGGCGGGCAGCGCGTACGGGTCACGGTCGAGCACGACCAGGTCGGCGCGGTTGCCGGCGGCGATGACGCCGGCCTCGTCGTCGTGGTTGATCCACGCGGACCCGGCGGTGTAGGCGGCCATGACCGTGGCCAGGTCCAGGCTCTGGTGCGGCAGGAACGGCGTCTGCGCGGTCGGATAGCCCGCGTGCACCGAGCCGCCGGGCTCGGTGCGGTTGACCGCGACGTGCATGCCCTGCAGCGGGTCGGCCGAGGAGACCGGCCAGTCGCTGCCCGCGCACAGCCGGGCGCCGGTGCGCACCAGGTCGGCGAACGGGTACTGCCAGGAGGAGCGCCGCTCACCCAGGTAGGGGATGCACAGCTCGTCCATCTGCAGGTGGTGGGTGGCCCACAGCGGCTGCAGGTTGGCGGTGACGCCGAGGCGGGCGAAGCGCGGCACGTCCGACGGCTCGACGATCTGCAGGTGGGCGATGTGGTGCCGGTTGCGCGGCGAGGTGCTCTCCAGCGCGTCCAGGGACTCGCGCACGGCCCGCTCGCCGATGGCGTGGAAGTGCACCTGGAAGCCGCGCCGGTCCAGTTCGGCGACGTAGCCCTTCAGCAGCTCGGGGTCCACGTAGGAAAGTCCGCGCTGGTCGGGGCCGCAGTTGCAGTAGGGCTCGATGACGGCGGCGGTGAAGTTCTCGGCGATGCCGTCCTGCATGATCTTGACCGAGCCGGCGGAGAACAGCCCGCCGGCCTGGGCGCGGCGTTCGGCCAGCTCGTCGATCTGCTCGGCGCCGCGCGCGCGGTCCCACCACAGCGCCCCGACCACCCGCGCGCGCAGCCGGCCGGAGGCCGCCGCCGACAGGTAGGCCGGGAAGTGGTCGTCGGAGCCGGCGTAGGAGCCGACGATGGCGTCCTGCCAGCCGGTGATGCCCAGCGAGAACAGGTGGGCCTGGGCGTCCATCAGCGCGTCGTCGACGTCGGCGGCGCTCGCCCGGGGCGTCAGCAGGCCGACCAGGTCCATGGCCCCCTCGTGCAGGACGCCGCTCGGCGTGCCGTCCGGGTCGCGCTCGATGCGGCCGTCGGCGGGGTCGGGGGTGTCCGCGCTGATCCCGGCGATCCGCAGGGCGCGGGTGTTGACCCAGGCCGCGTGGTGGTCGCGCTGGATGAGGTAGACGGGCCGGTCGACGAAGTCGAGCTGCGTGCGGTGCGGCAGCCCGCCGGGGAAGGCGGCCATGTCCCAGCCGCCGCCGTCGATCCACTCCTTGCCGGGATGGTCGCGGGCGTACACGGCGATCCGCTGCACGTACGCCGCCAGGCCGAACACCTCCGACAGGTCGCACTTGGCGCGCTCGAGGCCGGCCTGGATCGGGTGGATGTGGGCGTCGGTGAACGCGGGCGTCAGCAGCCGCCCGGCCAGGTCCACCGTCTGGTGGCGGGGGCCCGCCTGCGCGGCGACCTCGGCCTCGTCGCCGACGGCGGCGACGCGCCCGTCGCGGACGAGCACCGCCTCGGCGAAGGCGGCCTCCGTGAGCCCGGCGGCCGGGCCCCCGGTGGGGTCGGCGGGGACGGTGGCGGCCGCGGCGGAGGCGCGGGAGCCGGACGGGCGCGCGGGGCCGGTGTACACGCGGCCGCCGCGGAAGAGCAGTTCGGTCATCGGAGACGATGCTATAGCCGTCGCGGCCACCCGGCGTACGACCAGGAAATCGACCGTCATACCACCACATGTCATGCAAAATCTGACTTAGTACGTCAAATCCGATGAATCGGAAACCCCGGGCTCATGTCCATGTAGCAACCTGGTAACAGCTCGGAGGCATCCTGCTGTTCGGACGACAGGGGGTTTCGATGGGATTTCTGCGGATCCGTACCACCGTGGACGAGCGACCGGGCCGGCTGGCCTCGCTCGCCGCCGCGCTGGCGGCCAAGGGCGGCAACATCCTTGGGCTGAGCGTCCAGCCCGACACCGACGGCACCGTGGACGAGTTCGTCGCCGACATCCCCGCCTCGGTGGACGCGGTGCGCGAGGCGCTGGAGGCGGCCGGCGGCCGGCGCGTCCAGGTGGTGCCCGCCACGGCCCATGAGCTGACCGACGAGCCCACCCGCGTCCTGCTGCTGGGCGCGCGCCTGCGGGCGATGCCGTGGCGGCTGCCGGAGGCGCTGTGCGACCTGCTGCGCGCCGACGACGCGCGCTGGGTGTACGGCGTGGAGCTGTCCTCCGACCTGCCCGACCCCACCCTGCTGACCGTCCCGGTGGCGCCGCGCCGCGCCGTGCGGCTGCGCCGGGCCGGGCTGCCGTTCACGCTGACCGAGGCCGCCCGGGCGGCGGCCCTCGTACGGCTCGCGCAGCCGCCGGCCGAGACGCCCTCCCCGGAGCGTCCCGTGGCGCTGGACGACGGCGTCGAGGTGCAGGTGCGCCCGCTGACCCTGCTCTACCGCGAGGCCGTCCGCGACCTGCACGACCGCTGCTCGCCGGATTCGCGCCGGTTCCGGTACCACACCTCGATGCCCGCCCTGCCGCCGCGCATGTTCGACCGGCTCTGCGACCGCGACCGCGGATACTCGATCGTCGCCGGGTACGACGGCCAGGTCGTGGCGCTGGCCAACCTGATCTTCACACCCGACCCCGGGATCGCCGAGATGGCCTTCCTGGTCGAGGACCGCTGGCAGGGGCGCGGGCTCGGCGGCGCGCTGGCGCGGATTCTGGTGCAACAGGCGCGCGACCTGGGATTCGCCGAGGTCAAGGCCAGTCTGTTGTCGGACAACACGCGCATGCGCCGCCTGCTGATCTCCCTGGGCGCGACGCTCGCCTACACCGACGACCCCGGGGTGCTGGAGGCGCGGATCGCCACCGGCGCGATGGTGCCCGCTCCGCGCGACTGAGCGCCGGCCGGCCGCCGTGCTCCGGGAACGCTCGGGGATCACGGATCACGACGGCCGGTCGCCGGACTCCCGGCGGACCGGTGGATCAGGACGGCCGCCGTACTCCGGGCGGGAGTCGGGGATGGCGGATCACGACGGCCGGCTCGCGCCGCCCTCCTGCGTGCCCCTGTTCTCCGGCGCGTCGTCGCCCTCGTCCGCGGGGGGAACGCCCATGGTGTCCAGCCGCCGCTCGATGCGGTTCAGGCTCTCCTGTATCCGCTCCAGACGTCCCATGAACGACATCTGGGACGGCAGCGGGATCGGATCCACGGTGGGCGGGCCGACCGGCCGGCGCTCGCGGCGGGCCGCGGCGCCCTCGATGAGCCTGCCGCGCATCAGCTCCAGATCGATCTCGTGCAGTTCCAGCACCTTGGCCCCGACGCCGTGGCCCTCCTGGATGAGGCCGAGCAGGATGTGCTCGGTGCTGATGTAGTTGTGGTGGAGCTGCAGCGCCTCACGCAGGGACAGTTCGAGCACCTTCTTGGCCCGGCCGGTGAAGGGGATGTGGATGTGGGCGCCGGGGGCGTTCTCGCCGCGCCCGACCATCTCCTCGATGTCGGCCCTGACGCCCTCCAGGGTGAGGCCCGACCCGGCGAGCATGGTCCCCGCGAGCCCTTTGCCCTCGCCGAGCAGGCCGAGCAGGAGGTGCTCGGTGCCGATGTGGCCGTGGTCGAGCCTCCTGGCCTCCTCCTGGGCGGAGACCACGGCGCGGCGGGCGGAATCGGTGAAGCGCTCGAACACGGGACCCCTCCGCGGGTGTCGGTGAAGCCGGCCGTCACGTACACGCGGAACCGACTCCGGGCGGCTTCTTCCACTATGCGGCAAATACCCCCTCGGTGGGGGTTGGATCGCCGGTCTTGCGGCGGTTCGCCAGGTAGCGACAAGAAGGACATTCTGCTTTAGGCTGGGTCTTGATATCGAACTCAACCCGTGCTGGGGGAGGCGACGTGGAGACCGGGTGGCGGCCTTCGGCGTGCGTGCTGTGCGCCTGCAACTGCGGCATCCAGATCCAGCTGGACGGCCGGCGGTTCGCGCGGGTCCGGGGCGACAAGGCCCACCCCTCCTCCCAGGGCTACACCTGTGAGAAGGCGCTGCGGCTGGACCACTACCAGAACGCCGAGGACCGGCTCACCCACCCGCTGCGGCGGCGGCCCGACGGCACGTTCGAGCGCGTCGGCTGGGACACCGCCATCGCCGAGATCGCCGCGCGCTTCTCCGCGGTCCGCGACGCCCACGGCGGCGAGTCGATCTTCTACTACGGCGGCGGAGGACAGGGCAACCACCTCGGCGGCTCCTACTCGGGCGCCTTCATGCGCGCGCTCGGCGCCAAGTACCGCTCCAACGCCCTCGCCCAGGAGAAGACCGGCCTGTTCTGGGTGTCGGACCGCATGCTGGGCAACACCGCCACCGGCGACTTCGACCACTGCGAGGTCGCGTTGTTCGTCGGCAAGAACCCCTGGCAGTCCCACGGGCTGCCGCGCGCCCGGCCCACCCTGCGCGAGATCGCCCGCGACCCGGCCCGCTGCCTGATCGTCATCGACCCCCGGCGCACCGAGACGGCGGAGCTGGCCGACATCCACCTCCAGGTGCGCCCCGGCGCGGACGCCTGGCTGCTCGCCGCGATGGCCGCGGTGCTCGTCCAGGAGGACCTCATCGCCCACGAGTGGCTGGCCGCCCACGCGGCCGGCCTCGAAGAGGTGCGCGCCGTCCTTCGAGCGGTACCGGTCGGTGAAAACTGCGCGATCGCGGGCGTGCCCGAGGAGCTGGTGCGCACGGCGGCGCGCCGCATCGCCGCCGCCTCCGGCGTGGCGGTGTTCGAGGACCTCGGCGTGCAGATGACGCTGCACTCCACGCTCAACAGCTATCTGGACAACCTGCTGTGGCTGCTGACCGGCAACTTCGGGCGCCCCGGCACCAACAACCCGCCGATCCTGTTCGCGCCGTTCATCACCTTCGGCCACCACGGGCCCAAGCGCGACCGGGTCAGCCCGGTGGCCGGGGCGCGCATCATCTCCGGCCTGGTCCCGGCCAACGTGGTCGCCGAGGAGATCCTCACCGACCACCCGCGCCGCTACCACGCCATGCTCGTCGAGACGGCCAACCCGGCGCACTCGGTCGCCGACTCCAAGCGGATGCGCGAAGCGCTGGAGGCGCTGGACCTGCTCGTGGTGATCGACGTCGCGATGACCGAGACGGCCCGGCTGGCCGACTACGTGCTGCCGGCGCCCTCGCAGTTCGAGAAGTGGGAGGCGACCTTCTTCAACCTGGAGGCGCCGGCCAACTACTTTCACCTGCGCCGCCCGGTGCTGGACCCGCCGCAGGGCGCCGACCTGCTGCCCGAGCCGGAGATCCACGCCCGGCTGTGCGAGGCCGTGGGCGCGCTGCCGGCCGACCGCGTCCAGACCCTGCGCGAGGCGGCCGAGCGGGGCCGCGCGGCCTTCGCCGAGGCGTTCCTGGCCGCCATGGCCGACCCCGAGCTGGCCAAGGTGGCCCCCGCCCTGCTCTACCGCACCCTCGGGCCCACCCTGCCCGGCGGCGCGGCGGCGGCCGCGTCCCTGTGGGCGCAGGCCGTGCGGGTCGCCATGGCCCACCCCGGCGCGGTGCGGCGGGCGGGCATCGAGGGCGAGGGCCTCGCGCTGGGCGACCGGCTGTTCGACGCCATTCTGGACAGCCCCTCCGGCCTGGTGTTCACCGTCGACGAGCCCGGGGACGGCTGGGACCGGCTCGGCACGCCGGACAAGAAGATCCACCTGGCGCTGCCCGACCTGCTGGACGAACTGGCCAGCCTCGGGCCGGGCCCGGACGCGCACCCTGAGTACCCCTTCGTCCTGTCGGCGGGGGAGCGGCGGGCCTTCACGGCCAACACGATCTTCCGCGACCCCTCCTGGCGCAGGCGCGACACCGACGGCGTGCTGCGGGTCAGCCCCAAGGACGCCGCCGGCCTCGGCCTGTCCGACGGTTCCCGGGCTCGGGTGACGACCAGACGCGGCTCGGTCGAGGCGACCGTCGAGATCACCGACACCCTCCAGGCGGGGCACATATCCCTGCCCAACGGCCTCGGCCTGTCCTACCCGGGCGAGACGGGCGAGATCACCACCGGGGCCGCGCCGAACGAGCTGACCGCCTCGGAAGACCGCGACCCCCACGCCGGCACTCCCTGGCACAAACACGTCCCCGCCCGCGTCGAGGCCCTTCCGTCCTAGGCGTGTCCGTCGCCTCATCGGCTGGCGGCGGCCCTTACTGATCCGGTGAGGCCGTCCAGGCGGCGATCTGCGCACGCGAGTTGAACCCGAGCTTGTTCAGGATGTTGCGGACGTGGCTGTCGACGGTGTGCTCGGAGATGAACAGGCGTGCCCCGATCTGCCTGTTGCTCAGGCCCTCGGCGACCAGCCGGGCGACCTCCGCTTCCCGCTTCCCGAGCGGCGCCGCGCCCACGTCGGCGCGGGCCGCGGCCTCGTCGGCCGGCTCGCCGAGCGCCAGCGCGATCGCGTCGCCCCGGCTCAGGCGTCTTCCGGCCTCGAACTCCTGCCGGAACGCCGACGCGCCGAGCCCGGCCGCCGCCGACTCCTCGGCCCGGGCCACCAGCCGGGCGAGGAACGGCAGGATGCGCGCGCCCGCGCCCGTTCGCACGGTCTGCGCCGCCCCGAGCAGCCGGGCCGCGAGCCGGAGCCGGCCGGAACCCGCGGCCTGGCACGCCAAGGTGTCGAGCAGGCAATACTGCGCCACCCGGTCGTCGATCCGCCGGGCGATCCCCAACGCCTCCGCGAACAGCGGCTCCGATGCGCCGAGATCGCCGGCGATCAGCATGGCGGAGCCGAGGTTCAGCAGCATCATGTCGAGGCTGTAGAGGTCACCGGCTTCCCGGCTGAGCCGCACGCCCTGTGACGCCGCGCGTGCGACGGCGTCGAGATCACCGTCGGACAGACCGTTGAGCGCTCGCGCCTGTAGTGACATGAGCGTGGCCGGCAGATCGTCAAGACCCGTCGCGACGAGGTCGGCCTCATCGGCCAGGCGCCTGGCGGCCGTGCGGTCACCGGCCATGTTGGCGGCCATCGAGGCCAGCGCGAGCGACTGCGACAGCAGGCCGGCCGGCCCCGCCCGCCGGGCCGCCGTCACCGCGTGTTCGAGCGCCGGCCTGGCGGCCTCCGGATCCGACTGCAGCACCGCGAGGAACCCGCGCAGGAAACACGCCTGGGCGCGTGTGCGCGCGTCCCCGCCCGCGATCGCGAGCAGCTCGTCGAGCCACCGGACGCCTTCGCCGGTCGCGCGCGTCATCCAGAACCAGCCGATGGAGCAGGCGAGGACGGTCCCGCGCGGGACGTCCTCGTGCTCCAGGCAGCGCCGGAGGACCGACCGGACGTTGTCGATCTCCACCTCCATCCAGTCGAGCCATTCGGCGAGCCGATATCGCGCCTCGGCCGCGGATCGGCGGCACCTTGTGATGTAGTACTCGGCGCATCGCCGTTCGAGGGCTTCCCCCTCACCGGCCTCGCGCAGCTTGAGCCCGGCGTATTCGCGCATCGTCTCGTGCAGCCGGTAGCAGGCGAGGTGTCCGGCGTCCTGTTTCAGCACCAGGGACTTGTCGACCAGCGACGCCAGCAGGTCCAGCGCGTGAGTCCGCGGCGCCCGGCCGGACGTGCAGACCGCCTCGACGTCATCGAGGGTGAACCTGCCGGCGAACACGGACAACCGCCTCAGCAGTGTCCGCTCGCCCGCCGTCAGCAGGTCGTGGCTCCAGTCGATCGTGGTGCGCAACGTCTGGTGACGGGGCAGCGCGGCATGGCCTCCTCCTGTGAGCAGGCCGAACCGGTCGGCCAGGCGGTCGAGGATCTGCTCGGCGGTGAGGACCCGTGTCCGGACGGCGGCGAGCTCGATCGCCAGCGGAAGGCCGTCCAGACGGCGGCACAGATCGGCCACGGCGGCCTGGTTCGCGGCGGTCAGCTCGAAGGCGCCCGACCCTGCCGCGGCCCGTTCCGCGAAGAGCATCACCGCCTCGGCCTGCCGGACCTGCGCGAGGGACGCGTCCGCGTGAGCCGGCGGCAGCCGGAGGGAAGGGACGGGGACCACGTGCTCACCCGGCGCCGACAGCGGCTCCCTGCTGGTGGCCACCACGCGCACACCTGGAGCGGCTCTCATGACCTCCGTCACCAGCCGGGCGGCCGCCTCGAGCAGGTGCTCGCAGTTGTCCACCACCAGCAACAGCCTCTTGTCCCGCAGATGGGAGAGCAGATGGGGCAAGGGCTCGGCCGCCGCCTGGTCTCGTAGATCCAGGGCGGCCAGGGCGATGTCGCCGACCCGTGAGGGATCTTTGACCTCGGCCAGCTCGACCAGCCACGCCCCGCCGGGGAACCCCCGTGCGAGATGGGTCGCCG
Source organism: Sphaerisporangium rhizosphaerae (assembly GCF_042665155.1). Taxonomy (NCBI): domain Bacteria; kingdom Bacillati; phylum Actinomycetota; class Actinomycetes; order Streptosporangiales; family Streptosporangiaceae; genus Sphaerisporangium; species Sphaerisporangium rhizosphaerae. The sequence goes on from NZ_JBHTCG010000038.1 coordinate 48,623, forward strand.
CCCGGATCGCGAGGCGCGTCTTGCCGACCCCGCCGGGCCCGACGAGGCTGACCAGGCGGGCCTCGGTGAGCCTGGTCCTGATCTCCGCCAGTTCGCGGCGGCGCCCGATGAAGCTGCTCGCCTCGGCGGGCAGGTTGCCCGAGGGGCGCGGGGGTCTGGCCATCGTCGAGATGGACATTACTCCCGCCGCGAGCGCCGCGGCCGATCGAATTGGCGACCCGATAGCGAATTTCCGTGATGTGGGCGCTTCGCGGGGCTTCCTACGCTGGCGGGCATGTCCGAGGAAGCCGGCGTCGAGGGGAAACCATGAAGGCGATTCGCTATCACCGGTACGGATCACCGGACGTCCTCGGCCTGGAGGACGTCGACGTGCCCGTCGTCGGTGATGAGGACGTACTGGTCAAGGTGATGGCGGCCGCCGTCAATCCGCTGGATGTCCATTTCATGAGGGGGACGCCGTACGTCCTGCGCACGCGGGCCGGGCTGTTCCGGCCCAGCACCGGCGGAATGGGCGGCGACCTGGCGGGCCGCGTCGAAGCGGTCGGCAGGAAGGTCACCAGATTCAAGACAGGGGACGAGGTGTTCGGCGGCCGCGCCGCCGCGCCCGTCGAGCGCAGCGCCGCGTTCGCCGAGTACGCCAGCCTCCACCAGGACGGGATGGTGCGCAGGAAGCCGGTCAACCTGACCTTCGAGCAGGCGGCGTCCGTACCGGTGGCGGCGGTCACCGCCTTGCAGGCGCTGCGCGACAAGGGGCGCGTCCGGTCAGGGGACAGGGTCCTGGTCAACGGCGCGGCGGGAGGCGTCGGCACCTTCGCGGTCCAGCTCGCCAAGGCGTACGGCGCCGAGGTGACGGGCGTGTGCGGCACCGGCAACGTGGAACTGGTCCGATCGATCGGTGCCGACCACGTCGTCGACCACACCCGGGACGACGTCACCCGCGCCGGGCGGCGCTACGACCTGATGGTCGACATGGCCGGCAACCACACCCTGTCCGCCATCAGGGGCGTACTGACGCCGAAGGGCGTGCTCGTGGCGGTAGGAGGACCGGTCAAGGGGCGGTGGATCGGGCCGGTGACCGGTCCGCTCAAGATGCTCGCGCTCTCCCGGGTCGTGAGCCAGACGCTGGCGCCCATGCTGGCGCACCGGAGCGGCGACGACCTCGTCGTCCTGCGTGAGCTCATCGAAGCCGGGAAGGTCACCCCGGTCATCGACCGGACGTACCCGCTCAGCGCGGTCCCCGACGCCATCCGCCACCTCGAAGAGGGACACGCCCGCGGAAAGGTGGTGATCATCACATGACCCTTCGTCGCCTTGTTCCCACGGGACGGCATCGGGGCATGGGTGAGGGCCGCCGGGGGCGTCGTTCGGGGGAGGGGTCCTGCGGGGCCGCGGATGGGGAGCGGGGCGGCGGACCGGAGGATGGTCGGGTGCGTCGATCCTGGCTCACGATGGTCGCCGTCTGAGCTTCCGGCGTTCTCGCTATTCGTGGCTTGGACGCTGCCGCCGCCGTCGTCCGGAATTCCGGTTCATTTCCGGAGGGGACTGGGCGGAGCCGGCGAGGTGGTGCTGTTCTGGCGGTGTCCGCTGGGGTGCCGGATCGCCCGTTGATTCGGTCTGGGGAGTCGTTTTCTTTCTCTGCGATTCTTCGTCGTCCGGATTCTGCTGCCGGTTCTGTGTGTCAGTCCCAGGTGGTGCCGGCGGCGCGGGAGTAACCGTCCCAGGTGGTGCCCGCGGTGCGCGAGTAGGAGTCCCAGGTGGTGCCGGCGGAACGAGTGGCGGTGGCGGCGGAGAAAGCGTTGGCGGTCATTTTTCGTCTCTTTTCTGGAGGGCTTGTCGTTCGTCCTTGTGAGAACAACTCTCCGGCATTCCGGGCCCTCGGAACAGACAATTCGGCGGCAGCAAGCTGCACGCCGCTGACCACTTGCTGCCACCAGGAAAGCGGCCATGTCGCCGAGAGGCGCACCGCCCGCATTGATGCAGGTCACAGGCGCTGTTGCCGGGCCGCGCCGGCTCGCCGCGGATGGTCTGGACGGCGGTGTGGCGCGATGCGGACACGGCTGCCGCGGGCGTCGCATGCCGGTTCCGTCCTTGTCCGGCCTTGATCGGCCGCCCGGGAGGGTCCGCCGCGATGCGATCGTCCCGCCGGACGCGGGACCGGTGCGCGCGAGATGGCGGTCTCGGCGGCGTTGTCGCGTTCACGCGGGCCACCGGCGTCGCCGGCCCGGGGCGACGGCCGTGACGGCCGCGACGGCCGCGACATGGCGCGAGGGCGGCCTCGGTGCGGAGAGGTGGCCGGCGGGAACGACGTGCCGTGTGCGGCGGGGCCCAACAGGGCGGGGGCCGACAGAGAGGGGCCGAGGGGCGGGGCCTGAGCGGTGGTGCGCTCGTGTGGCCGAGAGCCGGTCGCGATCGGCCGGCCGGGCGTCGATTTCTCCGAATATACGGGCGCCGGGCCGAGGAGTTCATTGTCTTCCGCCGTCTTCGTGAACCGTATGCGGTTCACCCGGGCGGGCTGGTGCGTTCAGCCGTCCTCGCCGGAGAATCTTACGTCCGGCGTTTTCGCTTGAGGTCTATTATCGGGTAGATGGTGCTGGAATCCGGTTCGAAGTCAATGTCGAATATCAGTCCCAAGTGGTGCCGGCGGCGCGGGAGTAACCGTCCCAGGTGGTGCCCGCGGTGCGCGAGTAGGAGTCCCAGGTGGTGCCGGCGGAACGAGTGGCGGTGGCGGCGGAGAAGGCGCTGGCGGTCATTTTATTTCTCTTTTCTGGAGGGCTTGTCGTTCGTCCTTGTGAGAACAACTCTCCGCCATTGCGGGCCCTCGGAACAGACAATTCGGCGGCAGCAAACTGCACGCCGCTGACCACTTCCTGCCACTCGATCGAGTGACATCCCCCTCGCGCGTCCCGGGACGGTGTCACCGCAGGTCGACGCGCTGTTCCAGGCCGGTCTGCCCGACCTGCCGTACGCCGTCCCCGGCACCTGACCGTCATACGGCTCAGCTTCGGGAGCGCCTCTTGTGAGCGGCTTGGGCCCTGGTCGGCGGGCTCTCCCCATCGCCTTCCGATGCCGGCCGGTCGCCGGACGCCGGCACGGCGGGCCGGCTCGTCGGCGCGGGGCCGGCGCCCTGGCGCGTGGTGAGCCAGCTCGCGATGACGGCGGTCGTGAGGATCGCGGCGACCACCGCCAGCGAGATCCAGGTCGAGATCTTGTAGACGTCCAGCAGGAGCATCTTCACCCCGACCCACACCAGCACCAGCGCCAGGCCGAGCTTCAGGTGGACGAACCGGTGCATCAGCCCGGCCAGCAGGAAGTACATCGCGCGCAGGCCGAGGATGGCGAAGGCGTTGGAGGTGAAGACCAGGAACGGCTCGGTGGTGACGGCGAAGATCGCGGGAATGGAGTCCACCGCGAAGACGATGTCGGTCACCTCGACCAGCACCAGTACCGACAGCAGCGGGGTGGCGGCCCGCCTGCCCGCCTCCCGGACCCAGAACCGCTGCCCGTGGTAGTCGTCGGTGACCGGCACCAGACGGCGGAGCAGCCGCAGCGTCCTGCTGCGCGCCGGGTCGACGGTCTGGCCGCGGTGCAGGGCCAGGCGGACGCCGGTGAGCACCAGGAAGGCGCCGAACACGTACAGGACCCAGGAGAAGCTCGCGATCAGCGCCGAGCCCGCGGCGATGAAGACGCCGCGGAAGAGCAGCGCGCCCAGCACGCCGTAGAACAGCACATGGTGCTGGTAGCGCGCCGGCACGGCGAAGTGGCCGAAGATGATCGCGAACACGAAGATGTTGTCGACGGCCAGCGACTTCTCGATCACATAACCGGCGTAGTACTGGCCGGCGTACTCCGCGCCCCACCACCACCAGACGGCGGCGCCGAAGGCCAGTCCGAGGCACACCCAGATCGCCGACCACAGGGCCGCCTCGCGCATGCCGATCACATGGGCATGGCGATGGGTGAACAGGTCGATGGCGAGCATCGCGGCGATGACACCGAGCACCGCCGGCCAGGCCCACAGGGCGACGTTCACAAGGGGACACCTTTCCGGTCGAGACGACCGGAGGTCTCTCCGCCGCCCAGGCCACGTGGTGTTCCGGGACGGCGCCAGGACCGGGCGGGCATCGGGCCCGCCGTACTGACGACCCTGGCGTCTAGGGGTACTCCCCTCCGCGCTCACAGGATACGCGACCGGCTCACCGCGGAAAAGAGCAGGTCAGCGGGCTGAAGGCGTCAGCCGTGCAGGGCGCGGAGGGCGGCGGCGAGCAGGCCGGACCGCTCGGCGGGGGTGAGGGCGCCGTCGCCGGCCGACAGCAGCGCCAGCGTGCCGTTCTTCGCCACCGCGTACGCGGCGTACGCCCGCACGACGCCGGCCGCGTCAGGCCCGGCCGCGTCGGGCCCGGCCGGGGTGAGCGCGGCGGTGAGGGCGGCGTTGATCTCCTGGGACCTCGGGACCACGCGCTGGAGCGCGGCGCGCGCGGAGGGGTCGCCGCCGATGAGGTCGATCAGCGTGTGCAGTTCCGCCGTGGTGTCGATGACCGCGCCCAGCAGTTCTCCGGCGTCCGCGCGGCCGGAGATGGCGGCGTCGGCCAGCCGCTGGTAGGCCAGCAGCGGCTCGGCCATCAGCGCCTCGATGATCTCGGCCTTGGAGGCGAAGTGGTAGTACAGGGCTGCCTTGCTCGTGCCCAGCCGGCCGGCGATGTCGGCGATGGACGTCCCGGCGTACCCCTGCTCGGCGAACAGTTCCTGGGCGATGGACAGGATGCGCCGCCGGGTCTCCTGGGCGTTCTGCCCGGCCCGGCCGCCCTGACGTTCCCTGGTGCCCGACATCGCCCGCCCTCCGGCCGCGGAGGACGGACCCGCTGTCCGCGCCTCCACGGAGCAGTGTACTTGACGACCGTTCAGTAAGTGCTGCACGCTTGCTTACCGAACGGTCGGCAAGTGAACGGAGCAGCTAAATGACCAGGGATGACATGAAGGCGATCGTGGAACGCATGTACGCGGCCGCCAACGCGGGAGACCTCGACGCCGTGGAGGAGATCTTCGCCCCGGACTTCTACAGCCACCCGATGGGGACGACGGGCACCGAGGCCGTCAAGAACGCCTGGCGGGACATCCGCGAGCGCTACCCGGACCTGCGGGTCACCATCGAGGACATGCTCATCGACGGGGACAAGATCGCCCTGCGCTCCACCGTGCACGGGGCCGCGGGGGCGGACGGGCGGCCGGATCCGGCGCTCATGGAGATGATCCGCGTCGCCGACGGGCGCGTCACGGAGGTCTGGGGACTCACCGGCATGGTGTGGCGCTGAGGCCTCCCGCGGGCGTTCAGGCCTCCCGCGGGCGCTCAGCAGTCCCGCGGGCAGCAGCTCAGCAGTCCCGCGGGTGCTGAGGCCTCCAGTGAGGCTGAGGCGGCTCGCGCGGAGTGAGGCGGCTCGCGGGGGCGGAGGCGGCTCGCCGGCGTCGAGGCCGCCCGCGGGAGCTAGGGACGGCTCGCGCGCGCCCGGAAGGCGGCGGTCTTGACCCGGTTCTGGCAGGTGGTCGAGCAGAAGCGGCGGGTGCCGTTGCGCGAGACGTCGACGTAGACGCGGTCGCAGTGGGACGCCGTGCACACCCCGAGCCGGTCGTACAGGTCGCCGCCCAGGACGATGGCCAGGCCGCTGGCGCAGCCCGCCGCCCAGTCGTCGCCCAGGGTGCCCCCGCCGCCGTGGAAGTGCAGGTGCCAGGGCTCGCCGTCGTGCCGCTCCAGGTGCGGCCGGGCCTGGGTGCGGTCGAGGACGCGGTTGACCTGCCGGGCGGCGGTGTCCAGGTCGCCGGTCTCGACCGCGTCGAAGACCACCCGCAGCTCGGCGGCCACCCGGGACAGCTCGGCCGCCTCGGCGTCGGTGACCTCCCGCGAGCCCCGGTGGCCGGCGCGCAGGGCATCGGTGACGGTGGCGCGCCGGTCGGGGCCGGGCGGCGGAGGCGTGTACGGCCTCCCGTGCGCCTCGCCGGGCGTGAGCCGGTTGACCAGGGCGGCGGCGACGGCCACCACGGCATCGGTGTGACTGTTGAAATTCACTTGACCGGTTACATCCTCACGTCTTACCGTGTGACTGCCCAAATAGTTTACGGCAGTTACAGGGAGTCCTCATGTCCATTGTTCCCCGCGAGCGGGCCCGCGACTGGATCCTGCGGTGGGATCGCCAGCAGGAGGGCTACATGCCCGACCGCGAGGCCCGTTTCGCCGCCCTCATCGACGCCGTGGAGGCCGGGGCCGGGCGGCCCGACCCGCTGGTGCTCGACCTCGGTTGCGGGCCCGGCTCGCTCGCCGCCCGTTTGCTCGACCGCCTGCCCGAGGCCACCGTCGTGGCCCTGGACGCCGACCCGCTGCTGCTCGCGCTCGCCCGCGCCGCGCACGAGGGCAGGCCGGGGCTGCGCTTCGCCGACGTGGACCTGCGGACCCCCGGATGGGCCTCGTCCCTCGGCCTGGACCGCCCGGTGGACGCGGCGGTGAGCACCACTGCGCTGCACTGGCTGGCCGAGCCGGAACTGCGCGTGATGTACCCCGAGCTGGCGAGCGTGATGAAGCCCGGCGGCGTGTTCCTCAACGGCGACCACATGGAAGTGATCGACATCGCGCCGGCCCTGGCCAAGCTGGAGCGGGCGGTGCACGAGCGCGCCATGCGCCGCAGGTTCGGCGCCGGACGGCCCGAGGACTGGCGCCAGTGGTGGGACGCCGTGGCCGCCGACCCCGACCTGGCGGCACTGGCGGACGAGCGCGCCCGCAAGGTCGCCGGCGCGGCCCACCGTGGATCGGAGTCGCTGGAGCTGTCCGCGCACGTCACCGCCCTGCGCGACGCCGGCTTCGCCGAGGTGGGCACCCTGTGGCAGAACGGGAACGACCGCTTGCTGTGCGCCATTCGTAGCTGAGAACCGGAAACTGACATCTTCGTGTGAGATTTCCGCCGGGACACTACCACCGGTCCCGGCGGGCTGCTTAGGGTCGGGCGCTATGACGCAGAGCACCGCCTCGACACACGCCTTCATCGCCGCCCTGCCCAAGGTCGAACTGCACCTGCACCTGGTGGGAGCCGCCTCGGTGCCCACGGTCCTGGAGCTCAGCCGGCGGCACCCCGGCGGCCCGGTGCCCTCCAGCGAGGAGGAGTTGCGCGCCTTCTACGCCTTCAGGGACTTCCCCCACTTCGCGGAGATCTACGCCGACGTCAACCGCCTGGTGCGCGAGCCCGAGGACGTCGCCACGCTGGTCACCGGAGCCGCGCGCGACCTGGCCGCGCAGAACGTCCGCTACGCCGAGTTGACGGTCACGGCCTACTCCCACCAGCGGATGGGCATGTCCAACGCCGCGATCACCGAGGCGCTGGACCTGGCCGCCCGGGCCGCGGCGGCCGACCACGGCGTGCGCGTCGGCTACGTGTTCGACATCCCCGGAGAGGCCGGGCCCGAGGCCGCGCGGGCGACGCTCGACCACGCGCTGTCCACGCCGCCGGAGGCGTTGGTCGGCCTCGGCCTGGCCGGCATCGAGCAGGAGCGGCCCAAGTACCGCGACGCCTTCCGGGACGCCTTCCGCGCGGCCACCGCCGCCGGTCTGCACAGCGTGCCGCACGCGGGCGAGATGAGCGGGCCCGAGACGATCTGGGAGGTCATCGAGGGGCTCGGCGCCGAGCGCATCGGCCACGGCATCAGCTGCGTGCGCGACCCCCGCCTCATCGCCCACCTCAAGGAGACCCAGATCCCGCTGGAGGTGTGCCCGACCTCCAACGTGTGCACCGGCCAGGTGCGCGACCTGGCCTCCCACCCGCTGCCCCGGCTGCTGGAGGAGGGCCTGTTCGTCACGCTCAACAGTGACGACCCGCCCATGTTCGCCACCACCCTGAACGGCGAGTACGGCGTCGCCGCCCGCGTCTTCGGCCTGGGGGAGGCCGAGCTGGCCGCGCTGGCCCGCAACGCCGTGCGGGCGTCCTTCCTCGGCGAGCGGGCCAAGCGCGAGATCATCGACGAGATCGACCAGGTGTGCGCGGCCGGGCCGGCGAGCGCCTGACCCGCCGCCGCCGGCCCGTCGGCTCCGATGACCCGGCGGCGGGTCTCGGCGGACGGCGCCGGAGTCGCGCGGCGGGACGGCCCGCCGCGCGCCCTGTCAGGGAGACGCGCGCCGGGTGAGCCCCGGCGGGATCTTGGAGGCGGCGGCCCGGTCCAGCAGGAACAGGGTGCGCAGCCGCCCCCTGGCCCCCGCCCCCGGCACCTGGTACGGGCCCGACTCCTGCAGCGCCAGCCGGACGGCCCCGGCCTTGTCCTCGCCGGCCACGATGACCCACACCTCGCGGGCCGCCCTGATGGTGGGATGGGTCATCGAGATGCGCGTCGGCGGCGGCTTGGGCGCGCCGTGCACCGCCACCACCGCACGCTCGTCGTGGACGGCCGGCATCTCGGGGAACAGCGAGGCCACGTGGCCGTCCGGGCCGAGGCCCAGCATGAGGATGTCGAACGAGGGCACCGGCCCGTGGTCCTCGGGCCTCGCGGCCTTGCGCAGCTCGTCGGCGTACCGCTCGGCGGACTCCTCGGCGCTCAGCCCGGAGTCCGGGCCGAGCATCGGGTGCACCCGCGCGGGGTCGACCTCCACCCGGTCCAGCAGCGCCTCCCGCGCGCCGGTCTCGTTGCGCTCGGCGTCGCCGGTGGGCAGGAAGCGCTCATCACCCCACCAGACGTCCAGGCGGCGCCACTCGACGGCGTCGCGCGCCGGGGTGGCGGCGACCTCCCTCAGCGTGGCGACGCCCATGCCACCGCCGGTGAGCACCACGTGGGCCGACCCCTTGGCCGCCTGCGCGTCGGCCAGCCCGGTGATCAGGCGGGCGGCGACGGCCTTGGCCAGCACATCGGCGTCCCGGTGGATCAGGACCGAGGGAACACTCACGACAACACCCCTCCATCTACGAGAAACGACGGCGCCCGGCACCACCCTATGCACCGAAGATCGGAGCAGGGGGCGATGCCGGGCCGCCAGGTCGGAAAGCCGGGGGCGCCGGCCCGGAATCAGGGGCCGGCGCCGCCGGACGGGTCAGGAACCGTCGAAGTCCGCGACGCGCTTGATCGCCGAGGCGTACAGCTCGTCGGGGTCCAGCCGCCGCAGCTCCTCGGCGAGCAGGTCGGAGGTCGGCCTGCGGGCCAGGGCCACGTGCCGGTCGGGCTGCCCCGGCCGGATCAGCGTGGCGGTGCGCGAGTCGTGCCGCTCGACGACGATCTCGCCCTCGCCCTGCAACCGCAGGTGCACGCTGGTCAGGCCGGGCCCCCGGGACTCGGTCACCTTGATCGGCGCGTCGAGCTTCTCCGACAGCCACACCGCCAGCAGAGAGGCGCTCGGGTGACCGGGCTCGGCCTCGACGTAGCCGGACAGGACCCGGTCCACCGGCTGGTCGAACGCCGCCGCCAGCAGGCTGCGCCAGGGCGTGATGCGCGTCCACGCCAGGTCGGTGTCGCCCGGCGAGTAGCCGTCGGCCCGGCTCCGGATCGCCGCCACCGGGTCCGGCGCCGAGCGGGCGTCGGTCACCCGGCGCTGCCCGAACGAGCCCACAGGGTCCTTCGCCGGCGAGGCGGGGGCGTTGCCGGGCCACCACACCACCACGGGGATGTCGGGCAGCAGCAGCGGCGACAGCACCGAGTCGGCGTGCTCGGTGAGCTCCCCGTACAGGCGCAGCAGCACCACCTCGCCGGTCGTCAGCTCGCCCACCCGGATCTCGGCGTCCAGCCGGGTGGCCTCGCCGCGCTCCCTCGGGATCACCGCGAGGATGCGCGAGGGATGCTCGCGCGCGGCCTCGGAGGCCGCGCGCACCGCGTCGTACTGGTGGCTCTCGTCGCACACCACCACCAGCGTCAGCACCATGCCGACGGCCGGCGCGCCGACCTGGTGGCGCAGGCGCGTGAGCTGCGAGGAGATGTCGGAGGCCGTGGTCGACCCCATCAGGAAAGTGGTCACAGCGACTCCCGCGTTCCGTTGCCGATCACAACCGCCTCCAGGCCCGGCCGTCTCTGGACATCATCTCGTCGGCCGAGGCCGGGCCGCCGGTGCCGGCAGGGTAGCCCTCCGGCTGGTCCGGACGCGACGCCCAGTAGTGCTCGATCGGGTCCATGATCTTCCAGGACAGCTCGACCTCGCGCTGGTGCGGGAACAGCGGCGGGTCGCCGATGAGCACGTCCAGCAGCAGCCGCTCGTAGGCCTCCGGCGAGGACTCCAGGAACGCCTCGCCGTAGGCGAAGTCCATGTTGACGTCCCTGACCTCCATCGCGGTGCCCGGCACCTTGGAGCCGAACCGCACCGTGATGCCCTCGTCCGGCTGGATGCGGATCACCAGGGCATTGTGCCCCAGTATCTCGGTGTCGGTCTTGCTGAACGGCAGGTGCGGCGCCCGCTGGAACACCACGGCCACCTCGGTCATCCGCCGGCCGAGCCGCTTGCCGGTGCGCAGGTAGAACGGCACGCCCGCCCAGCGCCGGTTGGCGATCTCCACCTTGATCGCCGCGTAGGTCTCGGTCTTGGAGTCCTGCGGGATGCCGTCCTCCTCCAGGAAGCCCTTGACCGGCACGCCGCCCTGCCACCCCGAGGTGTACGCGCCGCGCGCGGTGGCCAGGCCGAGGTCCTCGGGCAGGGTGACGGCCTCCAGGACCTTCTCCTTCTCCCTGCGCAGCGACGAGGCGCCGAACGCCGTCGGGTCCTCCATGGACACCAGCGCCAGCAGCTGGAGCAGGTGGTTCTGGATGACGTCCCTGGCCGCGCCGATGCCGTCGTAGTATCCGGCCCGGCCGCCGACGCCGATGTCCTCGGCCATCGTGATCTGCACGTGGTCGACGTAGCCGCGGTTCCAGATCGGCTCGAACAACGTGTTGGCGAAGCGCAGCGCCAGGATGTTCTGGACGGTCTCCTTGCCCAGGTAATGGTCGATGCGGAACACCGAGTCGGGCTTGAAGGCCGAGTCGACGATGGCGTTCAGCTCGCGGGCGCTCTGCAGGTCGTGCCCGAACGGCTTCTCGATGACGATGCGCCGCCAGGAGCCCTCGGGCGGCTTGGCCAGGCCGGTGCGCTTGAGCTGCTCGACGACCACGGGGAAGGCCTTGGGCGGAACCGACAGGTAGAAGGCGTAGTTGCCGCCGGTGCCCCGGGTCTCGTCGATCTCCTTCAGAGCCATGGCCAGCGCGTCGAACGCGCCGTCGTCGTCGAAGGAGCCCGGCACGAAGTGCAGGCCCTCGCAGATCTGCTTCCAGACCTCCTCCCGGAAGGGAGTGCGCGCGTTCTCCTTGACGGCGTCGTGGGTGATCTGGGCGAAGTCCTGGTGCGCCCAGTCGCGGCGGGCGAAGCCCACCAGGGAGAACCCCGGAGGCAGCAGCCCGCGGTTGCCCAGGTCGTAGATCGCCGGCAGCAGTTTGCGCCGGGCCAGGTCGCCCGTCACGCCGAACAGCACCAGCACACAGGGGCCGGCCACCTTGGGCAGCCGCCGGTCGCGGGGGTCGCGGAGCGGGTTGGCCTCGATCACGTCGATCGTCGTCGCGGTGCTGGCGACGGCCTGGGCCGCCTTCAGCGACTCGTCGGGGGTGACCTTCGGCTGGTCCTCTCCGGCATGGTTGGCCAGTTCGGTCTCGTGGATCGATGGCGCGGGCACGTTCGCCGGGCCCGTGTCATCGGCGCTGGCCGAGCCCGGCTGCTCGCTGTCGTTCATCAAACCTCCCGTGCGGCGGTGAGCAGGTGCCTGACGCCGGCCTCGCGGTCGGTCAGGTGCAGGCGGAGGACCGGACGCCCGCGCTCGCGCAGCGCGTCCAGGTCGCCGAGAGCCTGGGCGAGCTCCAGCCTGCCCAGGGTGTACGGTCTGCCCGGCACCTCGAGGTCGTCGTCCACGGCGCCGGTGATCTGCAGGAAGACGCCGTTCCGCGGGCCTCCCTTGTGGTACTGCCCGGTCGAGTGCAGGTAGCGCGGGCCCCAGCCGAAGGTCACCGGCCGGTCGGTCCTGATCGACAGCAGCCCTTGCAGGCTGGCCGGGTCGTGCGCCGCCCAGATGTCGGTGATCACCTCGAAGGAGGCGTCCTCCGGCACCGGGACGTCGAAGGCGGCCTCGCGGTCCAGGAAGGCGCCGATGGAGAGGTAACCGTGGGCCGGAATGCCCTCCAGCAGCGCGGTCAGCACTCCAGGAAGGTCCTTGACGTGCTCGGGGATCTCGCCGTACACCTCGACCGGGCCGTCGACCAGCGCGGGCACGCCGGTCGGCAGCGGGCCCTGGCCCGCCCCGGCGAGGATGCGCGCGGTGTTCTCCTTGGACTCGGCCACGTTCGGCTGGTCGAAGGGGTTGATCCCGAGCAGCCGCCCGGCGACCGCGGTGGCGTACTCCCAGATCAGGAACTGGGCGCCCAGCGGCCCGCGCACCTCGACGTCGCCGTCGGTGTCGATGCCGGCGACGAACTCGTCGGCGGCGCCGGTCGGGTCGATGCCGACGACCGGCAGGATGCCCTTGCCGTGCTTGCCCGTCGACTCGGCGACGAGCTGCTCGGCCCAGTCGGGCAGGCCGTTGATCGGCGAGAGGCTGTCGTCCAGCAGCAGCTTGTCGCGGCCGGACAGGGCCGCGGCGCCGATGGCCGCGCCGAGCGCGAGGCCCGGGCCGTCATCGGCGGACAGGGTGGCGCGGGCCTGCTCGGCCTCGTCGAGCAGCCGCGACACCTCGGCTCCGGCCAGCGCGCTCGGCACCAGGCCGAACGCCGACAGGGCGCTGTAGCGGCCGCCGACCGCGGGGTCGGCCAGGACGACGGTGTACCCGGCCTCGGTCGCGGTGCGCTCCAGCGGCGAGCCGGGGTCGGTGACGACCACGACGCGGCCGGCCGGGTCGATGCCGGCCTCGCGGAAGGCCCGTTCGTAGACGCGCAGGTGGGCGTCGGTCTCGATCGTGGCGCCGCTCTTGCTGGCCACCACCAGGACCGTGCGGTCCAGCCGGTCGTCGAGCGCCCGGCGCACCTGGCCCGGGTCGGTGGTGTCGAGGACGGTCAGCGGCACGTCGAAGGTGGCGCAGATGACCTCGGGAGCCAGCGAGGAGCCGCCCATGCCGGCGAGCACGACGTGCTCCAGGCCGTCGGCCCGGACGCGCTCGGCCAGCGCGGTGATCTGGGGGAGCAGCTCGCGGGAGGACGCGGGCAGGTTCAGCCAGCCGAGGCGGATCTTCGCCTCCTCCTCGGCCTCCGGCCCCCACAAGGCGGGGTCGCCCGCGGTCAGCGCCCGCGGCACCCCGTCTTCGACGAGTTTCCGCACGGCCTCTTCGGCCTGCGCGGCGACCTCCTCGTCACCGAATGTTACGGAAATATCCATTCTGAAGTCTTCTCCTCGCGTGGCCGGCCGGGGCTGGTGGCCGCGGCTGCGGGCGTGCGCCCGCAGCCGGTGCCGGCCGTGGGGCGGGCCGGGCCGGCGCGGTCGCGCGGCCGGCCCGCCCAGGCTGCAGGGGGCGGGCCCTAGCGGGCCTTTTCCAGCTCCGACTCGAGCGTGCCGAGCAACTCGGTCCACGAGGCGACGAACTTCTCGACGCCCTCCTCCTCCAGCGCCCGCACCACGTCGTCGTAGTCGATGCCGACCTGCTTGAGCGCCGCCATGGTGTCCCATGCCTCGGTGTAGCCCGACCGCACGGTGTCGCCGTCGATGGAGCCGTGCTCGGCCGTGGCGTCCAGCGTCTTCTCCGGCATGGTGTTCACCGTGCCGGAGGTCACGAGCTGGTCGACGTACATGGCGACCGGGTAGTCGGGGTTCTTCACCCCGGTGGAGGCCCACAGCGGACGCTGGGGGTGCGCCCCGGCGGCCTTGAGCGCCTGCCAGCGATCACCGGCCACGACCTCCTCGTAGGCGGCGAAGGCCAGGCGGGCGTTGGCGATGGCGGCCTTGCCGCGCAGCGCGAGCGCCTCGGGGGTGCCGATCTTCTCCAGGCGCTTGTCGATCTCGGTGTCGAAGCGGCTGACGAAGAAGGACGCCACCGACTCGATCTTCGACAGGTCCAGGCCCGCGGCCTTGGCCTTCTCGAGGCCTTCCAGCCAGGCGTCCATCACCGCGCGGTAGCGCTCGAGGGAGAAGATCAGCGTGACGTTGACGCTGATGCCCTCGGCGAGCGCCTGGGTGATCGCCGGCAGGCCCTCGACGGTCGCCGGGATCTTGATGTGCACGTTCGGCCGGTCCACCAGCCACCACAGCGCGCGCGCCTCGGCGACCGTCTTCTCGGCGGTGTCGGTCGCCAGACGCGGGTCGACCTCGATGGACACCCGGCCGTCCACGCCGTCGGTGGCGTCGAACACCGGCCGCAGCACGTCGGCGGCCCAGCGGATGTCATAGGTCGTGATGGCCCTGACCGCCTCGCCCACGTCCACGCCGCGCACGGTAAGGTCGCGCAACTGGTCGTCGTAGGCGTCGCCCTTGCTGAGCGCAGAGGCGAAGATGGTGGGATTGGACGTGACGCCGGTGACCTGCTTGTCGCGCACCAGCGCCGCGAGGTTGCCGCTGCGCAGCCGCTCGCGGCTGATGTCGTCCAGCCAGATCGACACGCCCTGGCCGGTCAGGCGCTTCAGGTTCTCACTCATGGCTCGTTCCTCAGTTTCCGGTCGTCTGGCCCTTGTCGGCCCCGGTCTTGGCGAGGCTGCCCTTCGCCGCGGCGGCCACACGTTCGGCGGTCAGGCCGAACTGCTCGTACAGCGTCTTGTACGGCGCGGAGGCGCCGAAGTGCTCAAGGCTCACGACCTCGCCCTCCTCACCCACGAACTGCCGCCAGCCCAGGGCGATTCCCGCCTCGACGGCGACGCGCGCGCGGACCGCGGGAGGCAGGACCGACTGCTTGTAGGCGTCGTCCTGGGCCTGGAACCACTCGACGCACGGCATGGAGACCACGCGGGCCGGGATGCCCTCCTCCTCCAGCAGCTTGCGCGCCCCGACGGCCAGCTCGACCTCGCTGCCGGTGCCGATGAGGATCACCTCGGGCTGCCCGTTGGAGGCGTCCTGCAGGACGTAGCCGCCCTTGGCCACCTTGTCGAAGTCGGCCGTGCCCTCGTACACCGGCAGGTTCTGCCGGGTCAGCGCCAGCGCCGCCGGGCGGTCGGTGTGCTCCAGGACGGTCTTCCACGCGGCCGAGGTCTCGTTGGCGTCGGCCGGGCGGACCACGTCCAGGCCCGGGATGGCCCGCAGCGCCCACAGGTGCTCGACGGGCTGGTGGGTCGGGCCGTCCTCGCCCAGGCCGATGGAGTCGTGCGTCCACACATAGGTGACCGGCAGGCCCATCAGGGCGGCCAGGCGCACGGCCGGGCGCATGTAGTCGCTGAAGACCAGGAAGGTGCCGCCGTAGGGGCGGGTGCCGTCGTGCAGGGCGATGCCGTTGAGGATCGAGCCCATGCCGTGCTCGCGGATGCCGAAGTGCAGCGTGCGGCCGTAGCGGTTGCCGGGGAACGCCTTGGTCTGGTGCTCCTCGGGGATGAAGGACGGCTCGCCCTCCATCGTGGTGTTGTTGGACTCGGCCAGGTCGGCCGAGCCGCCCCACAGCTCCGGCAGCACCGGCGCCAGCGCGTTCAGCACCTGGCCGGAGGCCTTGCGGGTGGCGACCGACTTGCCGGCCTCGAAGGTCGGCAGGGCCTCGTCCCAGCCGGCCGGGAGCTTGCGGGCGCTCATGCGCTCGAACAGGGCGACGCGCTCGGCGTTGGCGGCCTGCCAGCTCTCGAACCCCTTGCTCCACTCGGCGTGCAGGGCCCGGCCGCGCTCGACCACCTGGCGGGTGTGCGCCAGGACCTCCTCGGGCACGTCGAAGTCCTTGGACGGGTCCAGGCCGAGGACCTCCTTGGTGGCGGCGACCTCGTCGGCGCCCAGCGCCGAGCCGTGGATCTTGCCGGTGTTCTGCTTGTTCGGCGCGGGCCAGCCGATGATCGTGCGCAGCCGGATCAGCGTCGGCCGCTCGGTCTCCTCGATGGCCGCCCGGTAGGCCGCGTACAGCTCCTCGACGTTCTCGACGTACTCGCCCGTGGCGGTCCAGTCGACCTTGATCACGTGCCAGCCGTACGCCTCGTAGCGGGCGGCGACGTCCTCCGACAGGGCGATGTTGGTGTCGTCCTCGATGGAGATGTGGTTGGCGTCGTAGATGACGTTGAGGTTGCCCAGCTTCTGGTGGCCCGCGATGGAGCTCACCTCGTGGCTGATGCCCTCCTCGATGTCGCCGTCGGAGGCGATGGCCCAGATGCGGTGGTCGAAGGGGCTGTCGCCGGCCGCGGTGTCGGGGTCGAACAGGCCCCGCTCGCGGCGGGCGGCCATGGCCATGCCGACCGCGTTGCCGAGGCCCTGGCCGAGCGGGCCGGTGGTGGTCTCCACCCCGATCGTGTGGCCGTGCTCCGGGTGCCCCGGGGTCAGGCTGCCCCACTGGCGAAGACCCTTCAGGTCGTCCAGGGTCAGCCCGTAGCCCGACAGGTACAACTGGATGTAGAGGGTCAGGCTGGAGTGACCGGCCGACAGGACGAAACGGTCGCGGCCGGTCCACGCCGGGTCGGAGGGGTCATGGCGCAGAACGCGCTGGAACAACAGGTAGGCGGCGGGGGCCAGGCTCATCGCGGTGCCCGGGTGTCCGGATCCGGCCTTCTCCACCGCGTCCATGGCGAGCGCGCGTACGACGTCGACCGCGCGCCGATCGAGGTCGCTCCACTCAAGGTTTGGCACGAGTTCGCTGCTCAACTGCTCGATCTCCTATAGGTCAATGGCGCCGGTTCGGCTCGCGCGCCCGTCCGGTCTTTGGGCACCTTCGCTCCCAACACCGGACCTTAATGGGTCGATTCCCCCACCGTAGATGCATTGTTCTTGTGACATGCGGCCGGGGAACATGGTGCTCGCGTCCTTACAACCTTGCCCCTGAGACTCGGTCTGGAACGCGAAAGGCCCCACCGGCCGGGAACCGCGCCGGCGCCGGGAAGGCGGGGCGTTCACCAGCGCGGACGACCCCCTCCCCAGGGTGCCCGCGCGAGGGGCATTCGCCCCCGATGCCGGGACCGACGCCACCCCGCACTACAGTGAGTCCTCACAGCGCTGGCTCATGCCCGCAATCACGGATCCGCTCTAATCAGAGGTTACGCGTTGACCCCGCACCCGCTGGAAGCGCCATGACGGTGCTGACCACAAAGCCGCCCACGGCCGCGCTCTCGGCCGCGCGCCGATCGACGCTCGCCACCGTGCGGGCCTACGTGGCGCTGACCAAGCCGCGGATCATCGAGCTGCTGCTGATCACGACGCTTCCGGTGATGTTCCTGGCGGCGCGCGGCTTCCCGCCGCTGTGGACCGCCGTGGCCGTCCTGGTCTTCGGCACCCTGTCGGCGGGCAGCGCCAACGTGCTGAACTGCTACATCGACCGCGACATCGACGCCACCATGCGCCGCACCCGCCGCCGCCCGCTGGCGATGGCGGAGGTCACGCCCCGCAACGCGCTGATCTTCGGCGTCGTGCTCGGCGTCCTGTCCACCCTCGGGCTCGGCCTGAGCGTCAACTGGGTGGCGGCCGGCGGGTCGCTCGGGGCGATCCTGTTCTACGTCTTCGTCTACTCGATGCTGCTCAAGCGGCGCACCTCGCAGAACGTCGTGTGGGGCGGCATCGCCGGATGCATGCCCGTGCTCATCGGCTGGGCCGGCATCACCGGCCGCGTCGACTGGGCGCCGGTGGTGCTGTTCGGCGTGGTGTTCTTCTGGACGCCGCCGCACACCTGGACCCTGGCCATGCGCTACCGCGAGGACTACGCCGCCGCCAAGGTGCCCATGCTGCCGGTGGTCGCCGGCGAGCGCCGGGTCGTGCTCGAGAGCGTGGCCTACACCTGGGCCACCGTGCTGTGCTCCCTGCTGCTGTGGCCGGTCGCCCACACTACGCCGTTCTACGCGGTGGCGGCCGCCGTCCTCGGCGCGGTGTGCCTGTGGGAGGTCTACCGCCTGCTGGGCCGCCTGAACGCCGGCAAGACCGGCGTGGCGCTGCGCCCGATGCGCTTCTTCCACTGGTCCAACGCCTACCTGGCCCTGCTGTTCCTCGCCGTGGCCGTCGACTCCCTGCTCTGAGGCGGTTCCCTTCCTGAGATGGCTCCGGTTCCTCCGGTTCCCCTTCAGGAGGCGGTTCCTCCCTTTCCGAGGTGGCTCTGGTTTCCCTTTCTGGGGCGGCTCCCTGTGGCCGCCGAGCTGCCGTTCCGCGTCCGTCGTGCCTTCCGAATCTGACTATTACGGTCATCCGATGTGTGATCGTCCGGCAGAATGATCTGCCGGCCGCCGCCCGGCAGGCGGGTGGGGGCCCGGAAGGGATCATTGGATGCGAAGGACCACCAAGACGGTTCTCCTGGCCGCGGCTCTGTCGATCGGAGGCGTCGTCGCCAACCCCGCGTACGCGGTGGCCTCGGCCCGAACCCCCGAGGGGGTCTGCGGCGCGGGGTTCCACCGCGTCGCCGACAGCAAGCGGGTGGTGAAGACCCGCGAGGGGGACGTGTTCGGCTACGTCTACCTGCTCTACAACCGCAAGACCGGCTACAACTGCGTCACCACCATCAAGACGGTGTACGTCGGCACGCCGACCTACACCTCGGCGACGTTGACCACGCAGACCAAGCGCATCAAGGACGAGCCCGTCAGGACCAACAGCAAGACCGACGGGCGCAAGTACAAGTACTACGCGGGCCCGGTGAAGCTGTACGCCAAGGGCTTCTGCGTCAAGTACTCCGGCACGATCTGGGACACCCGGCGGGACGCGGCGATCGCCACCGGCGGCCGCAACTCCTGGGGTAACTGCGGCTGAGCGCCGCCACGGCGGCCGCGCGCCAAGCGCGGCCGCCCTCGGTCGTCGGCGGTCGTCAGCGGCCCTCAGCGGCCGGAGATCAGGCCCGCCAGGCGGGCATAGGCGGATGTACGCGACATCTGGGCGTTCTCGTGGCGGTCGGCGGTGCGGAAGAGCGCGTAGATGGCCTGCACGCCGAGCCAGCGCAGCGGCTCGGGCTCCCACTGGCGCACCTGACGGCCCACCCACGGAAGCCCGGTGAGCTCGGTCCGCCGGCGCAGCACCAGGTCGCGCAGGGTGCGCCCCGCCAGGTTGGTCGTGGTGACCCCGCTGCCGACGTAGCCGCCCGCCCAGCCGAGGCCGGTGGCGTGGTCGAGGTGGACGGTCGAGCACCAGTCGCGGGGCACGCCCAGCACGCCGCACCAGGAGTGCTGGATCCGCGCGCCGGCGGTCGCCGGGAACAGCGTGGTGAGCATCCGGTACAGCGCCGCCACCGTCTGCGGCTGGGTGGCGCCGCGCACGTCGGTGCGCGAGCCGAAGCGGTAGGGCACGCCCCGCCCGCCGATGGCGATGCGGCCGTCGGCGGTCCGCTGGGCGTAGACGTAGGCGTGCGCCTGGTCGCCGAGCAGTTCCCGGCCCTGCCAGCCGATGCGCTCCCACACCCGCTCGCCGAGCGGCTCGGTGACGATCATCGAGCTGTTCATCGGCAGCCACTGGCGGCGCTGCCCGCGGATGCTCGCGGTGAAGCCCTCGGTGGCGCGGATGACGTACTCGGCGGTGACCGTGCCGCGGTCGGTCACCGCGGCCGCCCTGCCCGCCTTGCCCGGGCCGTCCCCGGTCCGCGGCCGGATCTCGGTGACCGTGGTGCCCTCGAAGACGTCGACGCCGAGGGCGGCCACCGTGCGGGCCAGCCCCACGGCGAGCTTGGCGGGCTGGATGCGGGCGCAGTGCGGGCTGTAGGCGGCCGACAGCGCCCCCGCCACATGGATGCGCTCCTCGCGCTCCTGGGCGGTGAGCGGCCGCATGTCCTGCTCGTCGAACCCCCACCGGCGCAGGTCGGCGACCTCGGCGCGCAGGCGGCGGTCCTGGGCCGGGTTGGTGGCCACGTGGACCAGGCCGCCCTTGTGGACGTCGGCGTCGATGCCCTCGGCGCGGGTGACCTCGATGACCTCCTCCACCGCGGCGAACATCGCGCGCTGCAGGTCGATCATCGCCTGCCTGCCGCGGGCGGCGGCGTGCCGTTCGCGGGAGCCGGCGAACTCGGCCGACAGCCAGCCGCCGTTGCGGCCGGAGGCGCCGAACCCGGCGAACTCCCGCTCCAGGATCGCGACGCGCAGGTCCGGCTGCGCCTTCTTCAGGTAGTAGGCCGTCCACATGCCGGTGTAGCCGCCGCCGACGATCGCGACGTCGTAGTCGCGCGGCCCCGGCAGCGCGGGCCGGCGTTCCGGGACGCCGATCTGCCGGTACCAGAACGAGACCCCGCCGTTGGCGAAGTCGTCGGTCAACGGCGTGCCGTTCAAGCGGGTCATACTCGTTCCTTACCGCCTTGTATGTGCGGACATACAGCCCAAAGACGGATATTAGGGCCCAGGCGGTCCGATCGTGTCATCCGCGGCGCGGGAGTACTTCAAGGGTTCACTTCTCCCACCCCGCCTTGGTGAAGTCGTCGGAGGACAGGCCGCCCGCGCCGAAGTTGGCCAGCCCCTTGCGCACGGCCAGCACCTGGGGCCGCTGGTACAGCTCGATGGTGTGGCCGAGCCGCCAGACCAGCGCGTCCGCCTGGTTGTACAGCTTGACGGCCTCGGTCCGGTCGGTGGTGGTCTGCGCCTTGGTGAGCAGGTCGACCAGTTCCGGCGAGCTGATCCGGCCGTAGTTCTGGTAGACGTTCTCGCCTTCGGGCTTCTGGTACTGCGGGAACGCCTGCGACAGGAAGAGCTGGTCGACGTTGCGGAAGGAGACCAGGTCGAAGTCGCCGCGGTAGACGTACTTCTCGAAGTAGTCGTTGCCGGGCACCTTGTCGATCGTGATCTGGATGCCCGCCTGGGCGAGCATGTTCTGCAGCAGCGTGGCCTGGTCGGCCTGCTGGGAGGTGGAGTCCGCGCTGATCACGAACGACAGCTTCAGCGGCGCGCCGTCCTTGGTGCGGGGCTGCCCGGCGCCGTTGTCCTTCCAGCCCGCCTCGTCCAGCAGCCTCTTCGCGCCCTCCAGGTCGTACTTGCCGTACTCGCCGGAGTTGTCCTGGTAGCCCTCCTGGTTCGGCATGAAGAAGTGGTTGCCGAGCGGCCGTCCCTTGAACGGCAGGTCCTTGAAGGCCACCTCGGTGAGGGCGCCGCGGTCGACCGCCTTCTCCACGGCGTTGCGCACCTTGAGGTCCTGCAGCGGGCCCCGCCCGCCGTTGAGGGTGATGTGCACCTCGTCCCAGCGCGCGCCGACGCGGATGGCGGTGTCCGGGTCGTCCTTGACGCGGCCGTAGGCCTCCGGGCGGATGGCCGCGACGTAGTCGATCTCCTTGTTCAGGTAGGCGTCGAGGGCGGCGGCCGGGTCCAGCGCGCGGAAGACGACGGAGTCGAGCTTGGGCTTGGCGCCCCACCAGTTCGGGTCGCGGACGGCGGTGATGGTCTGCGCCGTCTTGTCGTAGGAGCCGATCTTCCACGCCGAGGCGGTGATCGGCACCTTCTCCAGCCAGCCCTTGTTGAACTTCTCGGGGGTGTCGTAGGCGGCGGCGGGGAACAACGGGTCGAACGTCTGCCGCCAGTCGGCGAACGGCTTGTCGTAGGTCACCTTGACCTCCTGCGGGCCGGGGCCCTGCTCGACCTTGCCGATCAGGTCGTACCCGGGCCACCCGGCGGACAGGTAGGACTTGTCCCTGCCGTTCAGGGCCTTCCACTGCGCCTGGAAGTCCTTGTAGCTCAGCGGGGCGCCGTCCGACCACCTGGCCTTGGGGTTGAGCTTGTAGGTGACCACCTGGGGCGAGGTGGAGGTCACCTCGGCCGACTCCAGGTAGTCCGGCACCGGGTGGGGGACGCCCTTGGCGTCGTAGGAGAACAGGTCGGGCTCGACGAGGGCCACGATGGCGGAGCCGTCGCCCTGCGTGCCGTCCACCTGCTGGCTGTTGTACTGCGTGATCCACTGCTGGATGCTCGTCCGCAGCGTGCCGCCGTCCTTGAGGCGGTCCAGGGGCTGGGGGTTGATGTCGGCCGCGTCGACGGCCGGGCCGCCGCTCGCGGCGCCCGGCGAACCCGCCGCCGGCCCGCCGGAACCGGGGGAGGGGGTGTTCCCTCCGCATCCCGCGAGTGCCAGCGTCGCCGCGGCGGCCACCGCCCACAGCCGGGTACCTGTCGTCACGTGCTCTCCCCTGGGGTCCTGTTTGCGAACAAAACAGACTTTAACGGTAGGATTACCCAACATTAGCCACCGGGTCAGGCGGGAAGAAGGGAGGGGCACGGCGTGACAGGCTTCCTCGTCAGACGGGCCGGGTACTACCTGGTGCTGCTCACCGTCGCGGTCTTCCTCTCCTACGCCGTGGCCGCCACCGCGCTGAAACCCCGCGCGTACTTTGAGGGCCGCCAGCCGAGACCCCCGGCCGCCGCCGTGGAGGCGCAGCTCACCCACCTCGGCGTCAACGACCACGACCCGCTCCTCGTGCGGTTCGGCACCTGGGCCGGGCGCGCGCTCACCGGCGACCTCGGACGGACGATCTTCGACACCTCGGTGGGCGAGGAGTTCGGCCGGCGCGTCGGGGTGAGCCTGCGGCTGCTGCTCGTCGGCACCCTGCTCGGCACCGTGATCGGCGTCCTGGCCGGCGTGTGGAGCGCGGTACGGCAGTACCGGCTGTCGGACCGCCTGGTCACGGTCACCTCCTTCGTCCTGCTGTCCACCCCGGTCTTCCTGCTCGCCGTGCTGCTCAAGACCGGCGCGCGGTGGATCAACGAGACCTTCGGCCAGGTCATCAGTTACACCGGCGAGAAGACGCCCGGCCTCACCGGCGGCCTGCTCGCCCAGGCGGGCGACCGCGCCGTGCACCTGCTGCTGCCGACCCTGTCCATCGCCCTCGGCGCCATCGCCACCTACAGCCGCTACCAGCGCGCGAGCACCCTCGACGTCCTCGGCTCCGACTACCTGCGCACCGCGGTCGCCAAAGGGCTCGCGCCGCGGACGGCCCTGCTCAAGCACGGGCTGCGCGTCGCGCTGATCCCCCTGTCGACCTTCTTCGCCTACGGCTTCCTCGCCATCTTCACCGGCGCCACCCTCACCGAGACGATCTTCGGCTGGCACGGCATGGGGGAGTGGTTCGTCGACGCGGTCAACAAGAACGACGTCAACGCGGTCGTCGCCGTCAACCTCTTCGCCGCGGTCGTGGTCCTGGCCTCGGGCCTGGCCGCCGACCTGCTGCACGCCGTACTGGACCCCCGCGTCCGCGACGCCTAGGCCGGGAAACACCTCCGTGATCCGTATCACCTTGCGAAGGCTCGCCGCGGCCAAAGGCGCCGCGGCCGGCTTCACCGTCATCCTCCTGCTGTTCGCCCTCGCCTTCGCCGGCCCGCTGCTGACCACGTGGCACTTCGGGGACATCGACTTCACCGCCCTGCGGGAGCCTCCGTCGGCCGGGCACTGGTGGGGCACCAACGGCATCGGGCAGGACGTCTTCGCCCAGGTGACCCACGGGCTGCAGAAGTCGCTCGTCATCGGCCTGGTGGTCGCGGTCTTCTCCACCGTCCTGGCGACCCTCGCCGGAGCCGCGGCGGGCTACTTCGGCGGCTGGGCCGATCGGGCCGTCCGCTTCCTGATCGACCTGTTCCTCGTCTTCCCCGGCTTCCTGGTGATCTCGATGATCTCGCCGGTCCTGCGCGGGTCGGGGTGGCCGGTGTTCGCGCTGCTGCTCGGCGTCCTCGGCTGGATGGTCAGCGCCAGGATCGTCCGCTCGATGACGCTGTCGCTCAAGGAACGCGAGTTCGTCCGGGCCGCGGAGTTCATGGGCGTCGGCGGGGCGCGGGTGATCGCGCGGCACGTCCTGCCCAACGTGGCCTCGTTCCTGATCGTCGACACCACGATCGCGGTGGGCGGCGCCGTCATGAGCGAGACGACGCTGTCCTACTTCGGGTTCGGGGTGCAGCCGCCCGACGTCTCCCTCGGCACGCTCATCGCCGACGCGACCGGCGGCGCCACCACCTACCCGTGGATGTTCTTCTTCCCGGCCGGCCTGCTCATCGTGTTCGTCCTGGCCGTCAGCATGGTCGGCGACGGGCTGCGCGACGCGGTGGACCCCACCCCCCGGCCCGCCCGCCGTGCCCGCCGCGCCCGCCGTCCGCGTCCCGCCGCGCCGCCGGCGGCGCGCACCCTCCGCGAGCCGGTGCCGGACGACGTCGTCGTGTCGGTCCGGGACCTGCGCGTCGCCTTCGGCGGACAGGAGGCGGTCAAGGGGGTGAGCTGGGACCTGCGACGCGGAGAGGTGCTCGGCATCGTCGGTGAGTCCGGATCGGGCAAGTCGGTCACGGCGCTGGCCGCGATGGGCCTGCTTCCCCCCTCCGCCTCGGTGAGCGGCTCGGTCCGGCTGGCCGGAACGGAGATCATCGGCGCGCCGGTGCCCACGCTCATGGCACTGCGCGGCAGGCGGGTCGCCATGGTGTTCCAGGACCCGCTGTCGGCCTTCACCCCCGTGATGCGCGTCGGCGACCAGCTCGCCGAGGCCGTCCGCGTCCACCAGCGGGTGTCCAGGGCCGAGGCCGGGCGGCGCGCGGTCGAGCTGCTGCGCATGGTCGGCATCCCCGACCCCGCCCTGCGCGCGGGCGCCTACCCGCACGAGTTCTCCGGCGGCATGCGGCAGCGGGCCATGATCGCGATGGCGATGGCCAACGACCCCGAGGTCATCGTGGCCGACGAGCCCACCACGGCCCTCGACGTGACCGTCCAGGCGCAGATCCTGGACCTGCTGCGCGAGGCCCGCCGCCGGACCGGGGCGGCCCTGGTGTTCGTCAGCCACGACCTCGGCGTCATCGCCGGGCTGGCCGACCGCGTCGTGGTCATGCGCGACGGGCTGGTGGTCGAGCACGGGACGGTCGAGGACGTCTTCGCCCGGCCCAAGGAGGAGTACACGCGTGAGCTGCTGGCCGCCGTGCCCCGGCTGGACCAGGCGCCGCCGCCGCGCGACCTGTCCGGCCGGCCGCCGGTGCTGCGGGTCTCCGGCCTGACCAGGACCTTTCCGCTGTTCAAGGGCACGGTGTTCCGGCGCGAGGTCGGCTCGGTCCGCGCGGTCGACGGCGCGGACCTGCTCGTACGCCGCGGCGAGACGCTCGGCCTGGTCGGCGAGTCGGGCTCGGGCAAGAGCACGACCCTGTTCGAGATCATGTCGCTCGCCCGCCCCGCCGAGGGCACGATCGAGGTGCTCGGATCCGACACGGCCGCGCTCACCCGCGCACAGGCGGCGCGGCTGCGCGGCGAGGTCCAGATCGTCTTCCAGGACCCCATGGCCAGCCTCGACCCGCGGATGACGACCGGCCACATCATCGCCGAGCCGCTGCTCACGCTCGGCGTCCCCCGCAGGGAGGCCCTGGCGCGGGTGCCCGCGCTGCTGGAGCAGGTGGGCCTGCCCGCGGCCCACGCCGAGCGGTACCCCCACCAGTTCTCCGGCGGGCAGCGCCAGCGCGTCGCCATCGCGCGGGCGCTGTCGGTGGAACCCAAGCTCGTCGTCCTGGACGAGCCGGTGTCGGCACTGGACGTCACCGTGCAGGCCGGGATCCTCGCGCTGCTGGCCCGTCTGCGCGACGAGCTGGGCCTCGCCTACCTGTTCGTCTCGCACGACCTGGCCGTGACCCGGCACATCGCCGACCGGGTCAGTGTGATGTACCTCGGCAGGACCGTCGAGAGCGGCGACACCGCCACGCTCTTCGAGGCGCCCCTGCATCCCTACACGCGGGCGCTGATCTCGGCGGTCCCGATCCCCGACCCGTCCCTGGAGCGCCGCCGACGGCGGATCCTGCTGGCCGGCGACCCTCCGGGCGTCACCGGCCGGCCGGCCGGGTGCCGCTTCCGCGGCCGGTGCCCGGTCTACGCGAGCCTCCCGGCGGAGCGGCGGGTCCCCTGCGAGACGGCCGACCCCGAACCGGTGGCCCATGGCGCCGGGCACGTCGTCGCCTGCCACCACCCCGGTGTCGCCTGACCGGGCTCACCGGGCGGGCAAGTCGGAAGATGTACCATTTGGCGCAGGTGTGGGGGCCGGTCGACGGGGGAAGACCAGAGGGTTCGGAGCCGGGTCGTGTACGGGGTGGTGCGGTGATCACGAGGGGCGAGCCGTACGGACGCGGAGGTCGCGCGCCGTGCGGGCGCGGGCCGGGCGCGGGCCGGGGGCGCCGAGCGGACAGGTCGTGGCCGGTCGATTACGCTCGCGCCCATGACGAACCGTGATCCCCGCTGGGTGCTGAGGGAGCGCCCCTCTCTCGGACTCATCATCGGCCTCGTCGTGGCCGGCATCTGCGCGCTGGTGTCGTTCTCCTTCGACATCTTCAACGGCGAGCCGGTGCAGTTCTTCATCGCGCTCGTCCTGGCGCTGGCGCCGGTGCCGCTGCTGCTGGCCGCGCTGCTCGGCCTGGACCGCATGGAGCCCGAGCCGGGCAAGGACCTGGCCTTCGCGTTCATGTGGGGCGCGGGCGTCGCGGTGCTGGTGGCCGGCATCCTCAACAGCCTCAACCTCAGGTACGTCACCAACGCCCTGCACGACCCGACCGACGCGCGCAACCTGGTGGCGACCTTCGTGGCCCCGGTGGTCGAGGAGACGATGAAGGGCCTGGTGCTGCTGGGCCTGCTGCGCTGGCGCCGCCAGGAGCTCGACGGCCCCACCGACGGCATCATCTACGCCGGCATGGTGGGCCTCGGCTTCGCGATGAGCGAGAACGTCAGCTACTACATCATGGCGCAGGACCAGCACGGCTTCCAGGGGCTGGCGGTGACCGTGGTGCTGCGCGGAATCCTGTCGCCGTTCGCCCACCCGCTGTTCACCTCGATGATCGGCATCGCGGTCGCCTACGCGGCGCAGCGCCAGGGGCCGGTGCGCGGTGGAGTGGTCCTGCTCGGCTGGGCCGGCGCCATCATGCTGCACGGCATCTGGAACGGCTTCACCTCCTACGGCGGGTTCCAGGGGCTGTCGCTGGCCTACCTGCTGCTGATGATCCTGTTCTTCGTCGAGCTGAGCGTGGTCGTCAAGGACCGCAAGCGCATCGTCGGCCTCATCCAGCTCTACCTGCCGCCGTACGGGGGGCTCGGGCTGGTCACCGACTTCGACGTGTTCATGCTGTCGTCGCTGCAGGGGCGGCGCCAGGCCCGCCAGTGGGCCAAGGCTTACGGCGGTCAGGCGGGGCTGCACGCCATGCGCGACTACCAGGTGGCCGCCACCGAGCTGGGCCTGCTCCACGAGCGCGGCGTGCGCGGGGTGATCGACCGTGAGACGTTCGAGACCCGGCGGGAGGCGCTGCTGGCGTGCATGAGCGTCGCCAAGGCGGCCTTCCCCGTCCCCGAGCGGCACCAGGCCACGATCGCCAAGGGCATGGCCCCGCCCGGCTACGCCCCCGGGCATGACACCTGGCACTCGGTCTCCCCCTACCCGCCGCGCGACGGCCTGCCCGGCGACCCGTACCCGGCCGACGGCGCGCCCGGCCCCGAGCACCACCCGGGCCGGCCGCCTTCCGGATACCGGCCCGCCCCGCCGGGCGCTCCCGGCCCGGAGTACCGCCCGGGGCCGTCCGGCCCCGCGCACCGGCCCGGCACGCCCGGCTCCGAGTACCGGCCCGGCACGCCTGGGCCCGAGTACCGGCCCGGCACGTCCGGCCCTGAGTACCGGCCCGGGCCGCCTGGGATGCCCGGGCCCGGTCCGGGTGGGGCGCGCTAGCCCGCCCCGCCGTCCTCCCGCCGTCCTCGCAACGTCCCTGGTCGCCCGCGCGCCCTTGCCGCGCGCGTGGCCCCGTGTTTCAATCGCGTTACGCGGATGTCTGTGGCCACTTCCGATGCCCTTTTCCGGGTGGCCGGGCCAGAGTGGGCGCGCGGCCGGCGCCGCCGCCGCGCGCGCCCTGAGACAGACCGGAGCGGCGCGCGTCCTGCGCCCGTTCGTCCGACCGCCGCCCCCGCGCGGTGGCATCCGCGATGTGAAGAGGAAGCGTGAAAACCAAGGTAAAGGTGGCGATTCTGACCGCTGTGGCGGTCGTGGCCGCCGGGTTGACGACGCTGGGCCTCCAGCGCTCGGCCCTGGCGCACGGCGCGCTCCAGGCGCCCGCCAGCAGGACCTACGCCTGCTACACCGACGGGCTGACCTCCAGCAACGAGATCAAGCCGAAGAACCCCGCCTGCGCCCAGGCCGTCGCCGCGGGCGGCACCCAGCCGCTGTACGACTGGTACGGGGTGCTGCGCTCGGACGGCGCCGGTCGCACGAAGGGCTTCATCCCCGACGGCAAGCTCTGCAGCGGCGGGTTCGACAAGTACGCCGCCTACGACGCGCCCAGGGCCGACTGGCCGGCCACGGTGGTGCAGCCCGGCGCGATGTTCAACTTCGTCTACGGGGCCTGGGTGCCCCACCCCGGCGGGTTCAAGCTGTACGTCACCAAGGACGGCTACAACCCCACCGCGCCGCTGACCTGGGCCGACATGGAGGATCAGCCGTTCTTGACGGCCGATCCCGAGCCGGAGGTGAGCAACGGCGCCTACCGGTTCTCCGGGCGGCTGCCCAACAAGAGCGGCCGGCACGTCATCTACTCGGTGTGGTACCGCTCCGACAGCAAGGAGACCTTCTACGGCTGCTCGGACGTGATCTTCGGAGGCACCTCGACGCCGCCGCCGAGCTCACCCCCGCCGAGCTCCCCGCCCCCCAGTTCCCCGCCGCCGAGCTCGCCGCCGCCGGTCACGCCCACCCCGACGCCGTCCTCGCCCGGCGCGATCGCCTGCCAGGCCACGGTGACGCTCGCCAGCAGCTGGCAGGGCGGGTTCCAGGCCACGGTGACGATCAAGAACACCGGGTCCACGCCGATCAACGAGTGGTACGTCTCCTGGATGATGCCGCTGGGCATCACCATGACGCAGGCGTGGAACGGGACGATGATGCAGAGCGGCCCGAGCGGCATGATCCACGCGCCGTCATGGGCTCTCAAGCTCGACCCCGGGGCCTCGGCGACCGCCGGGTTCCTGGCCACCATGACAGGGTCGGGGACTCCGACGTTCACCGACGTGAACTGCGGATAGTCCGCGGGCGTGGGCACGCCGGCCTTCGGCGCCGGCCGGCGCGCCCGCGCCCGCTCCTCGCGAGAGGGACCTCAAGCGTGTACGACCAGCGGAAGAGGCCGACTGGCAGGGGCGGCTGGGAGAGGCCCGCTGGGCGAGGCGGCTGGCAGCCGGCTGGGCAAGAGGCCGGCTGGGCAGAGGCGGCGGCGAGGGGAGGCGGCGTCCGGGCATGCGGAAACCCGGGCGCCGGACCGTGAGGCGGAGAGGCACTTCCGCCTCACGGTTGCAGCGTCCGAGTTCAGGACGGGATACGCGGTTGTCGTGGCACTGCCGAGGGGCGTCACCCCTTCCTTGCCGGCGGGCGAGGGACAGATGATTATGGGAGCGCTCCCATGCGCGCGAAGGGACCATACCCCGCAGGCCCGCCGGTGACGAAGCCCTCACTTCACGGCAAGGGCGGGCGGCCGAGAAGCCGCAGCTTGCGACCTCCGGCGCCGGCCAGCCCGATGAAACTTTCGCGCCGGAACCGAAACTTCGGTCGCGGGGGCGTTCAGCGGCGGGCGCCGAGGACGCGGTCGAGCGAGGTCTCGCGCGGCCCCGGGAAGACCGGCGGGGACCTCAGCACCACCGCGTCCAGGAACCCCTTCGCGGTCGCGCCGAACTCGCGCACGGCGTAGACGTAGGTCTGGGCGGGGAACCGGGCGGCGGAGTCGTCACCGACGCCGAAGGCGTCAAGGCCCGCGGCCCGGCACAGGGCGACGGCGCGCGGCAGGTGGAAATCCTGCGTGACGACGGTGAGGGCACGGACCCCGAACACCCGGCGGGCCCGCACGCAGGAGTCCCAGGTGTCGAACCCGGCGTAGTCCAGCACCAGCACCCCGGCCGGCACCCCGCGCGCGACCAGGTAGTCGCGCATGACGGAGGGCTCGTCGTAGCCGGGCCGGCTGTTGTCGCCCGACAGCAGAAGGGCCCGCACCTTCCCCACTCGCAGCAACCGGGCGGCGATGTCCAGCCGGGTCGCCAGCATCGGCGTGGGCGAGTGGCCGTACAGCCCGGCGCCGAGCACCAGCCCCACCGGGGCGGCCGGGACCTGGCGCGTCCACCCCGGCGCGGCTCCGGCCGTGAGCCGGTAGCGCGTGGTGGACAGCCAGGCCCAGGTCATCGGCGCCAGGCCCAGCAGACTGAGCGCCACGGCGCCGTGGAACGCGCGGCGCCGGACGGTGCGCGAGCGCAGCGACACCCGGGCGGCGCGGGTCCACCGCGCGACGACAGGAGGGATCACGATCGTTCAGACGCCGGCGGCGTCCAGTAGGTTCTCCCCGGTGAAGGGCGCGCCGGCCGGGCCGCGCGAGCGCATGAGGTACACCACGCGCAACGTGGCGATCCAGACCAGGGTCGAGCCGAGCACGTGCAGGCCCACCAGCAGCGCCGGCACGGCCAGGAAGTACTGCACGTACCCGATCACGCCCTGGGCCAGCTCGACGCCGAGCAGGATGAGCGCGCCCCGGCGTGCCCGGCCGGGAGAGTCGGTCACGTGCAGCGCGAACAGCAGGGCGAAGGTCAGGCCGAGCACGACCCACACGGCGTCGGCGTGCAGCCGGGCCACCGACTGGATGTCGAAGCCGAACCGAGAGGCGGCCTCGTCCCCCGAGTGCGGCCCGGTGCCGGTGACCACGACGCCGGCGATGAGCAGCGCCAGCACGGCGGCGACCAGGACGAAGCCCAGCGTGCGGATGTCGCGGTGGACCAGCCGCCGCGGCGGCTGGTCGCCCTCGCCCGACCGCGCGTACAGCGCGAACGCCGCCGCGATCATGCCGATGGACAGCAGGAAGTGCACGCTGACCGTGACCGGGTTGAGCAGCGTGCGCACGACCACGCCGCCCCACAGCGCCTGCACGGCGACGCCCAGCGGCTGGATCCACGCCAGGTACACCAGGCTGGAGCGGCGGGGCGCCACCCGCATGACGGCGACCACACAGCCGACGGCCACGGCCAGCACCAGGAAGGTCAGCAGGCGGTTGCCGAACTCGATGGCCATGTTCAGGGGCGAGTGCGCGTCGTGCGCGGCGGGGACGAAGCTGTCGGGCGTGCAGCGCGGCCAGGTGGGGCACCCGAGGCCGGAGCCGGTGAGCCGGACGGCCGCGCCGGTCACCGCGATGCCCGCGTTGACGATCACGGCTGCCAGCGCCCACCGCCTGACGGTGGCGGGCGTGGCCGACCACGCGGAGTGGAACAGGTCGAGGGCCTGGCCGCGCGCCCGGTCGAGGAGGGCGCCGGTCCCGGCGCCCCCCGCACCGTCGCGGGGCTGGTCTGCTGCGGTCACGGCACACATCGTAGGCGTCCACCCAGCCGGTCCCGAATCGCGCTCATCGCCTCGCTCCGCTCGGCGGCTCGGGGCGCCCTTGAGGCGGCGCTGTGTTCGCTCGGCCTCGCTTCGCTCGGCCTCGCTTCGCTCGGCGGGCTCGGGGCGCCCTTGAGGCGGTGTCCTTCGTCGTCGTTCACGAGCGCTCGTTCCTCGCACTCGCTCTCTCCTCATCAGGACACCGCCGCGCCCCGAGCGGGGTCTTGTGGCCGATCCGTTGGGATCGTTCGGTGAGTCCGGGGTCCTTGAGGTGGTGGTCCGAGGAGTGGCCGGTTGGCCTCGCTGCGCTCGCGGGTGAAGGGCGTTGATTACCTTTGTGGATATGTGACATATTACTGACGTGTTCGGGAGAGGGCTGGGGGTGGGATGGCCGACGTCGTGGTGATCGGGGCGGGGGTCGTCGGGGCGGCCTGCGCTTATTACGCCGCGCGCGCCGGGCTGAGCGTCACCGTCGTCGAGCGCGGCGCGGTCGCCTCGGGCACCACCGGGGCCGGCGAGGGCAACATCCTGGTCTCCGACAAGGAGCCCGGCCCCGAGCTCGACCTCGCCCTGCTGTCCAACCGCCTCTGGCGCGATCTGGCGGCCCTCGGCGGGTTCGAGTTCGAGCCCAAGGGCGGCCTGGTCGTCGCCGAGACCGGCGAGGTGCTCGACGCGCTCACCGCGCTCGCCGCGGCCCAGGACGGGTGCGGCGTCCAGCGCCGGCCGGTCGGCGCCGGCGAACTGCGCGACTACGAGCCCCACCTTTCCCCCGGCCTCGCGGGCGGCGTCTTCTACCCGCAGGACGCGCAGGTCCAGCCCATGCTCGCCGCCGCGGTGCTGTTGCGGCACGCTCCCGGCGCGCGCCTGCGGACCGGGACCACCGTCACCGGCCTGCTGCGCGACGGCGACCGGGTCACCGGCGTCCGCACCGACCAAGGGGACATCCCGGCGGGCGCGGTGGTCAACGCGGCCGGCACCTGGAGCGGCGAGGTGGCCGCGCTGGCCGGCCTCGACCTGCCGGTGCTGCCGCGCCGGGGCTTCATCCTGGTCACCGAGCCGCTCGCCGCCCCGCTGATCCGGCACAAGGTCTACACCGCCGCGTACGTCACCGGCGTGGCCAGCGACTCGGCCGCCCTCGAGACCAGCGCCGTCATCGAGGGCACGCCCGCCGGCACGGTGCTCATCGGCGCCAGCCGCGAGCGGGTCGGCTTCGACCGCACCGTCTCCATCCCGGTGCTGGAGACGCTCGCCCGCCAGGCCGTCGCCCTGTTCCCCGCCCTGGCCGCGCGCCGGGTCATCAGGGCCTACTGCGGCTTTCGCCCCTACTGCCCCGACCACCTGCCGGTGATCGGGGCCGACCCGCGCGCGCCCGGGCTGTACCACGCCTGCGGCCACGAGGGCGCGGGCATCGGCCTGGCCCCCGCCACCGGCCACCTGATCGCGGAGCAGCTCACCGGCACCGCCCCCGGCCTCGACCCGGCGCCCTTCCGACCGGAAAGGTTCGCGGCGTGACCTCATCACCCGATCCCCACGGCCCCGTCCCGCCCGCCGGGGAGCCGCCGCACGCCGGTCGCCTGGTGGGGGCGCGGCCGGAGCCGGGGTTCCCGATCACCGTGGACGGGCGGCCGGTGATGGCCGTGCCGGGCCAGACGGTCGGGGCGGTGCTGTACGCCAACGGCGTCCGGTCGTGGCGCACCACCCGCCTGGGCGGGCGTCCCCGCGGCCTGTTCTGCGGCATCGGCGTGTGCTTCGACTGCCTGGTCACCGTCAACGGCGAGCCGTCGCTGCGCGCCTGCCAGACCGAGGCCCGCCCCGGAGACGAGGTGAGGACCGGATGAGGGACCTGGCGATCGTGGGAGCCGGCCCGGCCGGGATGGCCGCCGCCGTCGCGGCGGCGCGGGCCGGGCTGAGCGTCGTGCTCGTCGACTCCGGGGCGCGCCTGGGCGGGCAGTACTTCCGCCACGCGCCCGCGGGGTTTCGCGCGCGGCGGCCCGGGGCGCTGCACCACGGGTTCGGGCGCTTCGCCGCGCTGGCCGCCGAGCTGGGGCGGCACGGCGTCGAGGTCCGCCTGCGCCGCCGCGTCTGGGCCGTCGAGCGGACGACGGACCCGGGCCCGCCGGTCACACCACCCGCGACGGACGCGGGCCCGCCGGTCACACCACCCGCGACGGATGCCGCCGGCGACGGCGGCGTGGTGCTGCACTGCCTGGCGGGCGACCGGGAGGAGCGGCGGGAGAGCGTCGCGGCCCGCCGGCTGCTGATCGCCACCGGGGCCCACGACCGGCCGTTGCCCTTCCCCGGCTGGGACCTGCCCGGAGTGTTCACGGCCGGAGGCGCGCAGGCCCTGCTCAAGGGCGACCTGGTGACCGCCGGGCGCAGGGTCGTCGTGGCCGGCACCGGCCCGTTCCTGCTGCCGGTGGCGACCGCGCTGGCCGCCGCCGGCGCCCGCGTCGCCGCGGTCCTTGAGGCCAACGGCCGCTTCGGCCCGGCCTCCGCCATGGCGGGCCACCCGGGCAGGCTCGCCGAGGCCGCCGGCTACGGCTACGGCCTGGCCCGGCACCGCATCCCCTACCTCGGCCGGCACGCCGTCATCGCCGCCCACGGGGACCGTGAACTGACCCACGTCACCGTCGCCGACCTCGACCGCGACTGGGCGCCGCGCCGCCGCCGCACGATCGCCTGCGACGCGCTGGCCGTCGGCTACGGCTTCGTCCCGCAGATCGAACTGGCCGTCCAGATCGGCTGCGCCACCCGCGCCGGTACCGACGGCACCCCGGTCGTCGCCGTGGACGCCGGGATGCGCACCAGCGTGCCGGGCGTGTACGCGGCGGGCGAGCCGACCGGCGTCGGCGGGGCCGAACTGGCCGAGGTGGAGGGCCGGATCGCCGGGCGCGCCGCCGCCGCCGACCTCGGCCGCCGGGTGCCGCCCGACCCGGGCCTGCCCGCGCGCAGGGACCGGCTGGCGGCCTTCGCCAGGGCCCTGCAGACCGCCTACCCCGTCCGCGACGGGTGGAAGGGCTGGCTGACGGACGACACGCTGATCTGCCGCTGCGAGGAGGTCCCCTACGCGCGGATCAAGCAGGCGGCGCGGCTCGGAGCCACCGACGCCCGCTCGATGAAACTGCTGGCCCGCCCCGGCATGGGCTGGTGCCAAGGGCGCGTCTGCGGCTACGCCGTGGCCCGCCTGGCCGGCGAGGACCCCGGGCCGCCGCGGCGGCCGGTCGCCCAGCCGGTCAGGCTCGGCGACCTCGCGGGAGACCCGGCGGAAGACCTCGGAGAAGAACCAGCAGGAGACCCCGGAGGAGAGGACCCTCGATGACGACCCGTGAGAAGCCCTGGCACGGCGTGATGGTGGCGACCGCGCTGCCGCTGCGCGAGGACCTGAGCGTCGACTTCGACGGCTACGCCGCGCACTGCCGCCGGCTGGTCGAGCAGGGATGCGACGGCGTGGTGCCCAACGGCTCCCTCGGGGAGTACCAGACGCTCACCCCCGAGGAGCGCGCCCGCGTCGTCGAGACGGCGGCCGCGGCGATCGGCGGCGACCGGGTGATGCCGGGCGTGGCCGCCTACGGCGCGGCCGAGGCGCGCCGCTGGGCCGAGCAGGCCAGGGACGCCGGCTGCCAGGTCGTCATGCTCCTGCCCCCGAACGCCTACCGGGCCGACGAACGGGCCGTCCTCGCGC
Source organism: Sphaerisporangium rhizosphaerae (assembly GCF_042665155.1). Classification (NCBI taxonomy): domain Bacteria; kingdom Bacillati; phylum Actinomycetota; class Actinomycetes; order Streptosporangiales; family Streptosporangiaceae; genus Sphaerisporangium; species Sphaerisporangium rhizosphaerae. Next base: position 83,606 of record NZ_JBHTCG010000038.1, read on the forward strand.
ACTACCGCGAGGTCGCCAAGGCCGGCCTGCCGATCGTGGCCTACAACAACCCCTACGACACCAAGGTGGACCTGGTCCCCTCGCTGCTGGCCGAACTGCACGCCGAGGGGCTCATCGTCGGCGTCAAGGAGTTCACCGGCGACGTGCGGCGGGCCTACGAGATCGCCGAGCTGGCCCCGGGCCTGGAGGTGCTGATCGGCTCCGACGACGTGGTGCTGGAACTGGCGCTCGCCGGGGCGACCGGCTGGGTGGCCGGGTACCCGAACGCGCTCCCGGCCTCGTGCGCGGCGCTGTACCGGGCCGCCGTCGCGGGCGATCTGGCCACCGCGCTGCCGCTGTACCGCACGCTGCACCCGCTGCTGCGCTGGGACGCCAGGACCGAGTTCGTCCAGGCGATCAAGCTGTCGATGGACCTGGCCGGCCTGCACGGCGGCCCGTGCCGGCAGCCGCGCGTGCCGCTGACGGCCGAGCAGGACGCCGTGGTCCGCGCGGCCACCGAGAAGGCGCTGGCCGAAGGGCTGCGGTGACGTCGTGCGCTCGAAGAAGATCTTCCACGTGGTCGACTCGCACACCGAGGGCATGCCGACCCGCGTCGTCACCGGGGGAGTGGGCGTCATCCCCGGCGCGAGCATGGCCGAGCGGCGCGAGTACTTCATGGCGAACCTGGACCACGTCCGCAAGCTGCTGATGTACGAGCCGCACGGGCACGCGGCGATGAGCGGCGCGATCCTGCAGCCGCCCACCCGGCCGGACGCCGACTACGGCGTGCTGTTCATCGAGGTCTCCGGCTGCCTGCCGATGTGCGGGCACGGCACAATCGGGGTCGCGACGGTGCTGGTGGAGACCGGCATGGTGGAGGTGGCCGAGCCGGTGACGACCGTGCGGCTGGACACCCCGGCCGGGCTGGTCGTCGCCTCGGTGCGCGTGGAGGACGGAGCCGCCACGGCGGTCACCATCCAGAACGTGCCGTCCTTCAGCGTCGCGCTGGACGCCGTGGTGAAGGTCCCCGGCATCGGTGAGATCACCTACGACCTGGCCTACGGCGGCAACTTCTACGCCATCCTGCCCATCGAGTCGGTGGGCCTGCCGTTCGAGCGCGCCTGCGGGCAGCGCATCCTGGACGCGGGCCTCGCGGTCTCCGCGGCGATCAACGAGGCGGCCGAGCCGGTCCACCCCCTCGACTCCGGCATCCGGGGCTGCCACCACGTGCAGTTCGTGGCCCCCGGCTCCGACGCCCGGCTGTCGCGGCACGCGATGGCCATCTACCCGGGCTGGTTCGACCGCTCGCCGTGCGGGACGGGCACCAGCGCCCGCATGGCGCAGCTCCACGCGCGCGGCGAGCTGGCGGTCGGGGAGGACTTCGTCAACGAGTCGTTCATCGGCACCCGCTTCACCGGGCGTCTGGTCGAGGAGACCGAGGTGGCGGGCCTGCCGGCGGTCGTCCCCGCCATCACCGGCCGGGCGTGGGTGACCGGCACCGCCCAGCACTTCCTGGACCCGTCCGACCCCTTCCCCGAGGGCTTCCTGCTCTGAGCCGGTCGATGACGTGGACTAGGTTTCCATGAAGCGGGATTTCACCCCTGAGGTTGGAGAGGGATTCACGATGGGTGTTGTCGAGAGCCGGTCCCCCCAGAACCCGGCCGACGTGGTCGCGAGCGCCGCGTCCGCCGGGAGCGAGGGCTTCGCCGAGGCGGTGCGCCGCGCGCGCGCCGCGCAGCGGCGGTGGG